>NZ_CP018835.1:946653-1262205 GCF_002196515.1 Vibrio gazogenes
TAAATTTCATCTTGCCAGATGACTTGGGCGAAAACCATGTCGTTGACAATGCGCAGATTGAAGACTAATACACGGCATCACCCATAAAAAAATCCCGGACGTCAACGCCCGGGATTTTTATTCGTGTTGAAAATGTCGTGTTGAAAATGAGTGCCGGTTTATTGATATTCCAATCCCGTCGGTTCACTCTCTAAACATAATGGTAAAAATTTTGCGCGTGTCAGTTCCGCCAAATCCCGAGGCGCTAATTCAATTTCCAAGCCTCTCTTACCCGCACTGACGCAAATCGTTTCTTGGGTCTCTGCGCTGGAGTGAATAAATGTCGGCAACATTTTTTTCTGCCCGAGTGGACTAATACCACCAACCACATACCCAGTTATTTTCTGTGCTATGTCAGGATTTGCCATTTCCGCTTTTTTTACACCAGCCGCTTTTGCCGCCAGTTTCAAATTCAGCTTTTGCTCAACCGGAATAATCGCGACAGCCAGCGCTTTAGGTTCACCGTTCAGCGCGAACAGTAATGTTTTAAATACCTTCTTCGGATCCTGCCCGAGCACTTCTGCTGCTTCCAGCCCGAAACTGCTATGATTCGGGTCATGGTCATACTGATGGATTGTATGAGAAATCTTCTTTTTTTTTGCCAAACGAATCGCAGGAGTCATACGTCAGTCCTTTTTATCAATCAAGCAACGTGCCACCTTCAGCAATTGAAAAGGCGGCAATTTGCCGCCTCAAGTAAAAATCACTCGCGAATCCGAGTCAAACACTTTTTTTATTGATAAGTGATCTCACCTTTCGGTTGGTACAACGAAGCATCAACCGGGCTATGGGTCTGTAAATACTCTTTTAAAACATCGGCATCGACAAATCCGGTATTCACATAGCCGACATGTCCAGTCAGTTTTGGATACCCATCCCCCCCGGCAGCATTAAAGCTCGGAACGGTAAACCGATAGGTTTTTGTCATTTGAATCGGAGAACCACCAATTTTCACGTCAGACACACCGGAAGGACTGACCGTCATGGAAAGGCCGGCAAACTGAGCATAGGCCCCCGAATCAACGGGTTTAGTCGCAACCTGATTCAGATAGTCAATCACCTCAGCACCAGACATATCGACATAGGTGATAATATTGGCAAAAGGTTGTACTTTCAGCACATCTTTATAAGTAACATCCCCTGATTCAATCGAATCCCGAACCCCACCGGAATTCATCACAGCAAAGTCAGCGTTGACTTTATTCTTATGTGCCATTGCAATTAAATGGCCCAGATTGGTTTGCTGAAAACGCACTACATTTCTGTCACCTTCCAGGCGCCCTTTTACTGTGGCAATTTTTTGCTCTAATTTAGCCTTCCCTTTCTCTTCATAAGGCGTCAAAAACTTCAGTAACGCTGGATCTTCTGGTATCTGTTGATTGATCAATACGCGTTGTTTCTTGCCATTGCGCATCACTTTTTTCTTAAGATTGACGGGTATCAGTTGATAACTGACCATCTTCAACTGCCCATTGCGGAACTCATAATCTGCCCGCCCCACATATTTGCCCCATTCATGCGCCTGAACAATATACGTCCCGTTCTGAATATCCGGCTGACAATCATCTCCCGGCTGAAAATGAGTGTCGGCAACGTTCGGGGATTCCATACAAACGGGTTCCTGAGAATGACCACCCACAATCATATCCAGTGATCCGGGTTCTAGATAACGAGCGAGAGCAACGTCACCCGGTGCATTGATACCATGTTGACCATTGACGTAATGCCCCATATGCGTCACAGCAAAAATCAAATCCGGCTGTTCTGTTTTTTTCAGTGTCGCGATCACTTTCTTCGCTTCAACTTTCGGATCTCTGAATTCAACATTGCCGATATATTCAGGATTACCAATTTTCGCGGTATCTTCTGTTGTCAAACCAATGACCGCGATACGAACCCCTTGCTCATCAAAGATTTTATACGGACGGAACAAGCGTTTGCCGGTTGTCTTGTCATAAATATTGGCCGAGAGCATGGGGAAATTCGCCCATAGGCGCTGTTTGAATAACACAGCCAACGGGTTATCAAACTCGTGATTGCCAACTGCCATGGCATCGTATCCGATGATATTCATTCCTTTAAAATCGGGCTCGGCATCCTGCAAATCCGATTCCGGGACACCGGTGTTGATATCCCCACCAGAAAATAGCAGTACACTACCGCCTTCGGCTGCCACTTCCTGACGGATCTGATCAATCAGTGTTTTTCGGGCAGACATACCATATTCATCATATCTGTTCTTCCAGAACCGACCATGATGATCATTGGTGTGAAGTACCGTCAGATGGTACGTTTCATCCTGATGCCACTGTTTCTGAGGGGTTGTTGTACATCCCCATAGCAACACCAGTAGCAGAGCACTGAGCATGGTTTTCGAGTAACGCCATTGATTTGAAAAATGTGAAAACAGTTGATTTGAAAACCATCGCGTTGAAATAAGTGATAATCGCATAATATTCCTGCCAATCCTGATCCCTGACATGGCTGTCCATTGCTATTCAGGTCACCTCAAGAGACCTGAATATAAGTTAGCCCTATACATTAACTGATAAAGAATACTATAAGATTATGAACTTAAGGTCACAAATATTTGATGATGTGATCGCACGGCCGATCTCCATTGACCAGAGCCCGTATCACATTGATTAGCTGCCAGATCTGTATTCAGCCCCCATAAAAAAACCATCGTATAAAACGATGGTTTCTACAATTCTGGAGTGTTCTGTTTCACCGATGAAACAATTTAATCAATGTCGATATCTGCAAAACCTTTAATCAAGTCATCCAAGGCTTTCATCTGTGCCAAGAATGGCTCCAGTTTATTCAGAGGCAACGCTGAAGGGCCATCGCATTTTGCCTGAGCAGGATTCGGATGCGCTTCAATGAATAACCCGCCAATGCCAGTTGCCAGACCGGCTTTTGCCAATTCAACCGTCTGCTCACGACGACCACCGGAAGCTGCACCGGTTGGATCACGCATTTGTAGCGAATGGGTCACATCAAAAATAATCGGGCTACCATGAGAGACTTTTTTCATCACGCCAAAACCGAGCATATCGACAACAAGGTTGTCATAACCATGGCAAGAACCCCGTTCACACAGGATGATTTTATCATTGCCACACTCGGCAAATTTTTCGACGATATTGCCGACCTGTCCCGGGCTCATGAACTGAGGCTTCTTCACATTGATCACCGCCCCTGTTTTTGCCATCGCTTCCACTAAATCAGTCTGACGGGCAAGAAACGCTGGCAACTGAATCACATCAACCACATCCGCGACCGGCTGCGCTTGTGCTTCCGTATGTACATCAGTGATGATCTTGACACCGAAGGTCTGTTTCAGTTCCTGAAAAATCTTCATCCCTTCATCAAGTCCCGGACCGCGATATGAATGAACAGAACTACGGTTCGCCTTATCAAATGAGGCCTTGAATACATAAGGAATCCCTAACTTTTCTGTCACTTTGACATAATGCTCGCAAACCTGCATCGCAAGATCACGGGATTCCAAAACATTCATACCGGCAAACAAAGTAAACGGGCGGTCATTGGCAACGTCAATATCACCAACTTTTACAACTTTCTGTTCCATCGTATTCTCTCTATAAACCCAATATTAGTGGATTGTTACGGCTGTACTACGCAACAAATTCACCTGATTTTTCAATAATTCAGCAGCGGGGTCATCCGGGCAATGCTCAATAAAATACTGATAATCCGAAAGCGCTACTTGATGACATTCCAGTTGCTGATAAATGAAGCCACGGTCACGAATTTCATAAGGATCATCGGGGACAAACGTCAATGCCAGATTGGTACACTTCAACGCCAGAGTATAACGTTCTTCACGCATCAGCGCACTTTTCAGTAAGGCCAGCCAACGTCCGATGATGGTCGGGTGATCGCTGACCTGAAGATGTTTCGACTTTAATTTGGCAAGGGGGCCTTTACTACCGATCAGCCAAGCTTGCAACGTATGCTTCGAAACATATTCGCCAGAAAATGGATTCAAATAAACAAGTTCTTCATCGGACCAAGCAACCTGAATCAAAAACTGAGTCGGAAACATCACTGGCTTCAGCGGAAATCCCAGCCGATGACTAAAATACAATAACAAGGCGCCTAAACTGACAGGAATGCCTTTACGATGCTCCAGCACCTGATCGATGAATGCATTACGAGACTCAAAATAAGCCTCGTGATCACCGGCAAATCCCCAATCCTGATAAAATAATTGTAAAAAAGCGGCAAATCGTGCTTTGGGATCAGCATCATCATCCAGATACGCTTCAGCTTCATGGGTCATCTTCACTAATGTCTGTTCTGCCCACGTAACCCGGGTTTCAGGATTAATGGCCTGATTCAGTACCAGTGCACCTTCCACCAGCTCCATCGCATCAAAATCTTCGTCAAATAATTCAATCATAGACATATCGGCCCAGTATTAATGCATCAATATCGGTAACTTGGTCCAAGAAATGTTTGCCGCCATGGCAACCCAGCCCAGCGCACCAAGGAATGCGAAAGTCCGCAGCAATTTCCCTCGGCCTAGTTTCAAGGCAAACACGCCTAATGCGATATAAGCCAACATACACATGAGTTTTTCCGTCAGCCAAGCAGCCTCAGGAGTAAAAGGAATAAAGCCAGTCACGACACACAATGCAACACCGGATAACAACAGTAAGGTATCTATCACATGCGGTGCGATTTTCAAAAAACGATGGTGAAGCGCTTGAGAGTTCATCATCATCAGCCCGTAGCGAAGACAAAATAAAGCGACACTGGTCACAATGGTAAATAGGTGAAAATATTTTAATCCCAGATACATAAACGTCCTCTTATGGGCACTTTTTAGGCATAAATAAAGCGATGGTATCAATAACGTTATGGCAGAAAGCAACCGACTGTTACGCGATCATTTCCAGAATCATCTTGCTCAGTGTGAATCGACTGATACCCCAAAGATTGCAGTAATCCTCTGACTGATTCGGCTTGCTCATAACCATGTTCAAACAGCAGCCATCCGTGAGGTTGCAGGTATTGCTTTGCCGCGACTGCAATGGCTCGGATATCCGCCAGCCCCTGCTCTTCTGCAACTAAGGCCGACAACGGTTCAAAACGAACATCTCCACATCGTAAATGCGGGTCGTCCGCATCGATATAAGGTGGATTTGAAACGATCAAAGCAAATTTCGTACCTTCATCAATGCCATCGAACCAATTTCCCTGATGAAACTGCACATTGGTAATTCCCAACTGCGCTGCGTTTGTCTTTGCTAACTCGCAAGCTTCCGACTGAATATCAACCCCGGTCACTCGGATATCAGGTAACTCAGAAGCCAGAGCCAAGGCGATTGCCCCTGTGCCGGTCCCCAAGTCCAGAATAGGCCCTGTCACTTCTCGCGCCTTTTCCAAAGCTACAATCACCAAACATTCGGTATCCGGACGTGGAATCAACGTGGCCGAGGAAACTTGCAACGGCAAGGACCAGAATTCCCGTTGCCCAAGAATATAGGCAATCGGCTCACCGCTTTGACGGCGATTCAATAATTCAGCAAACCAGCTGAGCTGAGATTCAGTCAGCGTTTTCTCTGGCCATGTCAGCAAATATGAACGGGGTTTCTCAAGGACGTGGCAAAGTAATACCGCGGCATCAATCGCAGGCGAAGGACTGCCGCTTTCCAATAACACGGCAGTGCTGTAACGAGTTAATTCGTCAATTCGGGTTGGCAGAGACATCATCGATTAGCTTTGCTCAGCCAATGCAGCCAAAAGATCGGCCTGATGTTCTTGAATCACCGGACCAATCAAGCTATCCAATTCTCCGTCCATCACTTCTGAAAGGCGGTACAATGTCAGATTGATGCGGTGATCAGATACCCGCCCTTGCGGATAGTTATAAGTTCGGATGCGGTCACTGCGATCACCACTGCCGAGTAAGTTACGCCGGGTATCTGAGACTTCAGCCGCCCGTTTCGCTTCTTCAGCCTGAGCTAACCGAGCTGCCAGTACCGACATCGCTTTGGCTTTGTTTTTATGCTGAGAACGTTCATCCTGACACTCAACGACCACACCGGTCGGCAAGTGGGTAATCCGAATGGCAGAGTCGGTGGTGTTGACGTGCTGACCACCTGCGCCCGAAGAACGGAAAGTATCGATTTTTAGATCACTGGCTTTAATCTCAGGTAACTCGGCTTCCGGTATTTCCGGCATAATGGCAACCGTACAGGCGGAGGTATGAACCCTTCCTTGTGATTCTGTTGCCGGAACTCGCTGAACCCGATGACCGCCAGATTCAAATTTTAATGTGCCGTAAACGCCGTCACCATTGACTTTAGCAATCATCTCTTTATAGCCGCCATGCTCAGCTTCACTGAATGACATGACTTCAATACGCCACCCTTTTCTTTCAGCAAAACGGCTATACATGCGGAACAAATCACCCGCAAAAATGCCCGCTTCATCGCCTCCGGCACCGGCACGAATTTCAAGGAAACAATTGCGCTCATCATTCGGGTCTTTCGGGAGCAATAATATTTGCAGTGTATCGGTTAATTGTTCAATCGACGCTTGTGCGGCTTCAACCTCTTCCTGAGCCATTTCTTGCATCTCTGCGTCATCTTCTTTCGCCATTTCTTCGGCAGCAACTAAATCTTCTTGCGCCTGCTGATAAGCTTGAAAACATTGAGTCACTTCTTCAAGTTGAGAATACTCTTTTGATAACGCACGGAATCGGTTTTGATCCCCAATAATGTCAGGATCACCAAGCAGGTGCTGAACTTCCTCATAGCGCTCAGCGAGCGTTTCAAGCTTTTGTAAAATTGACGCTTTCATAGTTTCTTCTTTATACGGAAATAATATCGAAATTAAAGATTATCAAGCCCCAGACTCTGTCTGATTATAGCCAACTTCGCAGGCTCTCCCTGCTCGGCAGCTTGCTGTAATGCACGAGTCGGCGCATGAATTAATTTGTTGGTTAACTTATAACTAAGTTCCTGAAGGATTTTTTCTGGCTCGCCCCCTAACGCGAGCGCCTGAAGACTTTTATGAACAAGTTCTTCACGGATATGATTCGCACTGTCACGGTAATCGCGAATACTATCAACAGCCTGTAACGACCGCATCCAGCTCATGAACGCTGCGCTTTCTTCACTGACAATCGCTTCAGCCTGAATCGCTTCGACCTTTCTCTGTTCGATATTGCTGTCTACAATCGACTGCAAATCGTCGACACTATACAGATAAGCATCACCAATCTCGCTGACTTCCGCTTCCACATCTCTCGGCACCGCAATATCAACCAGTAACATCGGTTGGTAACGCCGGGCTTTAAGCGCTTTTTCCACCATCCCCTTACCTATAATCGGCAAAGGACTGGCTGTCGAACTAATCACGATATCAGCTTTGGCAAGGTGTTCCGGAATCTCTTGTAAGCGAATCACCTGCGCATCAAATTGCGCGGCTAATCCCATTGCCCTTTCCCGGGTGCGATTCGCCACGATAATCTTCTGACAACCATTGGCTGCCAGATGCTTCGCCACCAACTCGATAGTTTCGCCGGCACCGACTAATAACACCGTTGCATTGGTCAAAGATTCAAAAATATGTTTTGCCAGCGTACAAGCCGCATAGGCGACAGAGACGGCATTGCCACCGATATCCGTTTCAGTCCGGACTCTTTTGGCAACAGAGAATGCTTTCTGAAAGAGTTTCTCTGTCGCGGCATCAACCGATGCCAGATCCTTCGATTCTGAATACGCCTGCTTGACCTGCCCGAGGATTTGAGGCTCGCCTAAAACTAAAGAATCGAGGCCACAACAAACGCGCATTAAGTGGCGGATTGCAGCTTGCTCTTCATGAATATAAATACTCGATTTTAACTCTTGCGGATTGACATGGTGAAACTCAGATAACCAATCGATCAAACGTCCTTTACTCGCTGGCTTTATCTCACAGTACACTTCTGTACGGTTACAGGTCGAAAGTATCACACTCCCTTTAACATCCGCATACTCCCGAAGCTGACTCAGCGCTTCAGGAAGCTTATCTGGCCCAAACGCAACTTTTTCACGCAGTTCCAGAGGCGCTGTTTGATGATTTATTCCAATGGCAAGTAAGGACATCGACTGGAGGTACTCTGATCACATCTTCTAAGGGGTAAGACAGGAATTTTACTGTATGCCCTTATTGAAGAAAAGACTTTAACGGATTTGTTTTTATAACTTCGTGATATCAATGTTATAGTATTTTGGTTTCAAAGCATCCGTTTTTCGACTAACAAAAGCCGTATTTATGACTTATCGTATCCTCCAAGTATTTTTGAGTATCATCATTTTAGCTGGCTGTAGCAGTGTTCAGACACCTCTTCAACCCGTGGAATGGCAATCACACCAGCAACGTCTTCAACAAATCAGCACTTATCAAATCTCGGGAAAACTGGGCTACATATCGCCACAAGAACGTCGCTCACTCAATTTTCAATGGAAGAAATCTGACCATCATAGTCAACTGCGTCTAACCACATTTTTGGGGCAAACCGTCTTGAAGATGGATATTGATCCGCAACGTGCAGAAGCCGAGACCTATGAAGGGCAACACTATACAGCGCAGACACCGGAATTATTACTACACCAACTGACCGGACTGGATATTCCCCTCAGTTCGCTCAGTCAATGGATTCTAGGCCGTCCCGCCCTTGCGGATACGTATGCTCTCAAGCCCGATAACACACTGGATAACCTAGAGAAAAAGCTCGCCAATCAACAATGGCGGGTACAGTATAAAACATATACAGCCGTGACCTTCAAAGCGCAGCAACTTCCGCTGCCCGAGCGCTTATCCCTGCAACAAGGATCAACCAAAATAAATATCCATATTTCGCAATGGAAAGTCACACAATGAATACATCCGAAATACTCAATACTGGCCAGACGGTCTGGCCATCACCAGCCAAACTGAATTTGTTTCTCTACATAACCGGTCAACGGGATGATGGTTATCATGAGTTACAGACACTTTTTCAGTTTCTCGATTACGGCGATGAACTGACGATCCGAGTCAATACCAGTGGGGAGATCGCGGTCTATCCGGAAATTGACGGTGTACCGTTACATGATAATTTAATCTGGAAAGCTGCCCAGAAACTTCAGCACGACACACAAACATCGCTGGGCGCTGAGATTCACTTACATAAGGTGTTACCGATGGGAGGTGGGATCGGCGGAGGCTCATCCAATGCGGCGACTGCCTTAGTCGCACTTAATCATCTCTGGCAATGCGGATTATCCCAACATCAACTGGCTGAAATCGGATTGCAACTCGGTGCTGATGTCCCCGTTTTCGTTGAAGGCCATGCGGCATACGCAGAGGGGGTCGGAGAGAAGCTGACATTCGTCACACCCCAAGAAAAATGGTACCTCGTTGTCAGACCCGATGTCAGTATTTCAACCGCTGCCATTTTTTCGCATCCCAAATTAACTAGAAACACGCTCAAGCGAGATCTGGCAACGCTTTTACAAGCGCCGTACGAAAACGATTGCGAAAAAATTGTCCGAAAGCTCTACCCAGAGGTTGATAAGCAACTTTCATGGCTGCTACAATACGCGCCGTCGAGATTGACCGGGACTGGGTCATGTGTTTTTGCTGAATTTCCGAACAAAAATGAAGCACAACATGTTCTTTCCCGTTTGCCGGATGGAGTTTCTGCTTTTGTAGCAAAAGGATGTAATATTTCGCCGCTGAAAGAAACTTTGACAGGCTATACTCACCGTTGTGAAGACAACAATTGTTAAGATGGAAAATGACGCATCTGTCTGTTAGACATCATGACAAGAGTATGATCAATCGGCCCACACCCAACCTATTTAAATACTGGACGCAACCCTGAGGTTTCCACCGTGCCTGATATGAAGCTATTTGCCGGTAACGCTACCCCTGAACTAGCCCAACGTATTGCTGATCGCTTGTATATTTCTCTTGGAGATGCTGCTGTTTCCCGTTTTTCAGACGGTGAAGTTGCAGTACAAATCAATGAGAATGTACGAGGAAGCGACGTATTTCTCATCCAATCAACCTGTGCACCAACCAACGACAACCTGATGGAACTCGTGGTGATGATTGATGCGATGCGCCGTGCTTCAGCAGGCCGTATTACCGCTGTTATCCCTTATTTTGGATATGCTCGCCAAGACCGCCGTGTCCGTTCTGCCCGTGTACCAATTACTGCGAAAGTCGTCGCTGACTTTCTTTCGAACGTTGGTGTTGACCGCGTACTGACGATCGATTTACATGCTGAACAAATTCAAGGTTTCTTCGATGTTCCTGTTGATAATATCTTTGGAACACCCGTCTTACTTGAAGATATGAAAGCAAGAAGTCTGGAAGACCCAGTCGTCGTATCCCCTGACCTGGGTGGCGTTGTCCGCGCACGCGCAACCGCGAAAGCACTCGGGGATATCGATATTGCGATTGTTGATAAACGTCGTCCCCGCGCTAACGTTTCTGAAGTGATGAACCTCATTGGTGATGTTGAAGGCCGTGACTGTGTCATTGTTGATGACATGATCGATACCGGTGGCACACTATGTAAAGCTGCTGAAGCTTTAAAAGCACGTGGCGCAAAACGTGTTTTTGCTTACGCGACTCACGCAGTATTCTCAGGCAATGCAGCGAAGAATATTAAGAACTCCGTTCTTGATCAGGTCATTATCACTGATTCCATTACGCTTTCGAAAGAAATGCAGGCAACAGGCCGTGTGACTCAGTTGACCCTTTCAACAATGCTTGCCGAAGCAATTCGCCGCATCAGTAACGAAGAGTCAATCTCAGCGATGTTCAATTAATCGTTCATTTCTGTTGTAAAAAGCATCTCTCCGGAGATGCTTTTTTATTTCCCAAAGTTTGCCGTTCGCTTTGATTTCCTAAAAACCGGCTGCAACACAAATCATCACAACTGATGGCGTTTCCAGGAAGTTTGGGGATAAAAAATTCTGTGCTATCATACCGCGCTTTTCATTGTAGACATCAGGAGAGCCTGACTGTGAGTCAACCCATAAAACTACTTGTTGGGCTAGCCAATCCAGGCCCAGAGTACGCAAGAACAAGGCATAACGCAGGAGCATGGGTCATTGAAGAACTAGCCCGTGTTCACCATACAGTGTTAAAAAATGAGCCTAAATTTTTTGGCCTGACTGGTCGAATCACCATTCAAGGTCAGGATTTACGTTTATTGATTCCGACAACGTATATGAACTTGTCCGGAAAAGCCGTCTCGGCTCTGGCGAAGTTTTATCAGATCCAGCCGGAAGAGATTATGGTCGCTCACGATGAGCTCGACTTACCGCCCGGTGTTGCTAAATTTAAACAAGGCGGCAGTCATGGCGGTCATAACGGCTTAAAAGATACCATCAATAAACTGGGTAATAATAGAGAATTCTACCGTCTTCGGATTGGCATTGGTCACCCGGGACATAAAGATAAAGTTACAGGTTATGTGTTAGGTAAGGCGCCTGAAAAAGAACAGGAATGCCTCGATGCCGCTGTAGACGAGTCTGTCCGCTGTTTGGACATACTGCTCAAAGAAGGTCTTACGAAAGCACAAAATCGTTTACACACATTCAAAGCTGAATAAGGTTATAGTCATGGGGTTTAAATGTGGCATTGTTGGTTTACCAAACGTTGGCAAATCAACACTTTTTAACGCTTTAACCAAAGCAGGAATTGAAGCGGCAAATTTTCCGTTTTGTACGATCGAACCGAATACAGGCATTGTTCCTGTTCCGGATTTGCGTCTTGATGCGCTTGCTAAAATTGTAAACCCTCAACGGGTATTGCCGACAACCATGGAGTTCGTCGATATTGCCGGTTTAGTTGCCGGAGCATCGAAAGGTGAAGGGCTGGGCAACAAGTTCTTGGCAAATATTCGTGAAACGGACGCAATTGGTCATGTTGTTCGTTGTTTCGAAAACGAAAACATTGTGCACGTCTCTGGCAAAGTGTCTCCGCTCGAAGATATTGAAGTCATTAATTTAGAATTGGCTTTGGCCGATTTAGACACTTGTGAACGAGCAATTCAACGCCAAGCCAAACGCGCTAAAGGTGGTGATAAAGCGGCAAAATTTGAAATTTCCGTGCTGGAAAAACTTCTCCCGGTACTCACCGAAGGCGGAATGGCTCGCAGTGTAACACTGGCAAAAGAAGAATTAGCGGCTATTGGTTACCTCAATTTCCTCACTCTCAAGCCAACGATGTATATCGCAAACGTCAATGAAGACGGTTTTGAAAACAACCCTTATCTGGACGCGGTTCGAGAATTTGCCGCCCAAGAAAATAATGTTGTTGTCGCTGTATGTGCCGCCATTGAGTCAGAACTCTCTGAATTGGATGATGAAGAGCGAGATGAGTTCCTTGCCGATTTGGGCATTGAAGAACCCGGATTGAACCGTGTAATTCGTTCAGGCTATGAACTCCTCGAACTGCATACCTATTTCACCGCGGGTGTGAAAGAAGTCAGAGCCTGGACAATTCCTATTGGCTCAACAGCCCCACAAGCTGCCGGGAAAATTCATACGGACTTCGAACGTGGTTTCATCCGCGCGGAAGTCGTTGGTTATGATGATTTCATTCAGTACAACGGTGAAAGTGGCGCGAAAGAAGCGGGTAAATGGCGTCTGGAAGGAAAAGATTATATTGTCAAAGATGGCGATGTGATTCATTTCCGTTTCAACGTCTAACCCGATTACAAATATTCTCTGAACATAAGGCCCTCAACAGAGGGCCTTATGCTTAATCCCTCATCATCTCTTCCTCTGAAATATCAATCTGGCATCGCTCTTTACAACTCTCAGCCAATTGATTTGCGAGTTATTTTGTCTATAAACAGCGCGGTTTGACTAAAAAAAAAACGAACAGTTGATTTTCATCGATTTATTCAAAAAAACTATTGACGCTCTCAAGCCATATCCGCATAATGCGCTCCGTTCGCAGGATTATGGCTTTCCTGTACTGGGGTTTGTGGCTACGTAGCTCAGTTGGTTAGAGCACATCACTCATAATGATGGGGTCACAGGTTCGAATCCCGTCGTAGCCACCATTTCCTAAGTACTTTTTAATATGAAAAGTTTTTAGGAAAGATATGCGGAAGTGGCGAAATTGGTAGACGCACCAGATTTAGGTTCTGGCGCCGCAAGGTGTGAGAGTTCAAGTCTCTCCTTCCGCACCATATTTAAGATAACTTTTTGATACAAAGTTATGACAACAGGTCTATAGCCAAGCGGTAAGGCAACGGGTTTTGATCCCGTCATCCCCTGGTTCGAATCCAGGTAGACCTGCCATATTTTATTTGTCTCAATCTGGGAAAAAGAGATTGAAACAAACAGCGGGATTGATTATATTGTCTCGCTCTAAAATGAGGCTACGTAGCTCAGCTGGTTAGAGCACATCACTCATAATGATGGGGTCACAGGTTCGAATCCCGTCGTAGCCACCATATTGAATTCTTTTGCTACTCTTATGCGGTGGTGGCGGAATTGGTAGACGCGCTAGCTTCAGGTGCTAGTGTCCGTTAGGACGTGAGGGTTCAAGTCCCTCCCTCCGCACCAAGCAAAAGAATGTTACAGGTCTATAGCCAAGTGGTAAGGCAACGGGTTTTGATCCCGTCATTCCCTGGTTCGAATCCAGGTAGACCTGCCATATCAAATGACTTTGAGCATAATGTGACTTTACATACAATGTTGAAAGTCAGAGCGAAAGCTCAACAAAGTACAATGCGGAAGTGGCGAAATTGGTAGACGCACCAGATTTAGGTTCTGGCGCCGCAAGGTGTGAGAGTTCAAGTCTCTCCTTCCGCACCATATTTAAGATAGCTTCTTGATACGAAGTTATGACAACAGGTCTATAGCCAAGCGGTAAGGCAACGGGTTTTGATCCCGTCATCCCCTGGTTCGAATCCAGGTAGACCTGCCACATCAAATGACTTTGAGTATGGTGTTGCTTTATATACGATACTGAAAGTCAGAGCGAAAGCTCAACAATAAACAATGCGGAAGTGGCGAAATTGGTAGACGCACCAGATTTAGGTTCTGGCGCCGCAAGGTGTGAGAGTTCAAGTCTCTCCTTCCGCACCACGAATTTGTTATCAAACAGATAACTGATTATGGCTACGTAGCTCAGCTGGTTAGAGCACATCACTCATAATGATGGGGTCACAGGTTCAAATCCCGTCGTAGCCACCATATTGAATTCTTTTGCTACTCTTATGCGGTGGTGGCGGAATTGGTAGACGCGCTAGCTTCAGGTGCTAGTGTCCGTTAGGACGTGAGGGTTCAAGTCCCTCCCTCCGCACCAAGCAAAAGAATGTTACAGGTCTATAGCCAAGTGGTAAGGCAACGGGTTTTGATCCCGTCATTCCCTGGTTCGAATCCAGGTAGACCTGCCATATCAAATGACTTTGAGCATAATGTTGCTTTACATACAATGTTGAAAGTCGGAGCGAAAGCTCAACAAAATATAATGCGGAAGTGGCGAAATTGGTAGACGCACCAGATTTAGGTTCTGGCGCCGCAAGGTGTGAGAGTTCAAGTCTCTCCTTCCGCACCATGATTCTGACCCAGACAACTGTCTGGGTTTTCTTTTATCTGAACCACACAAATTATGCTTGATGATGTATCGAATGCTATCGATTCAGAACCTATTTTTTCTGTTTACCTGCCATAAAAAAATCCAGCCGTAGCTGGATTTTTATCGTAAGGATAAACGAACTGGTTATCCAAGTAATCCTAATGCAGCACTTGGGGCTTGTTTCGCTTGCGCCAAAACAGAGCTTGATGCCTGAGAAAGGATTTGGGATTTCGTCAATGCGGTGGTTTCTTTCGCAAAGTCGGTATCTTTGATCCGGCTCTTCGAAGCATTCACATTTTCATTGATGTTATCCAAGTTGCTGATCGCATGTCCGAAACGGTTTTGGAATGCACCCAGTTCAGCACGATGACTATCGACATACTTTAGTGCAGCATCCACGACAGCAACCGACTGTTGCGCACCGCCAACGGAAGTCACATCAATATTACTGACTGTTGTTGCTTTCCCTTCACCGATACCGAGTTCACCGGCAAGGCTACCACCAAAGTTCACTGGACCATCCACTTTACTACTATCCGAGAATAATTGCAGTTTACCTTCATCATCAACAGATGCCTTCACCATATCAGTCTGACCATTGATATAGGTTGCCAGCTCTTCAATGTCATCACCTGCTTTCGCATTGATATTGATGGTTTGCTCGCCATTTAACTTATCATTGACTGTAATGGTCAGATCGTTGGCACCATTTTGAACTTGCCAGTCTTTTCCCTTACCATTCTCAGCAATATAAGACATACCGCCCATCATGCTATTATCGCTACGCATATCTTTCAGGTGGAGCATGACAGCTTCGCCGCTATCAGCACCAATCTGGAAAGATTTGGTATCGAAAGTACCATTGAGAAGCTTATTACCGCCGAATGATGTTGTTTCCGCAACACGGTTTAATTCATCATTCAATGCTGTAATTTCTTCCTGAATCGCAACACGATCCGATTTCGAGTTAGAACCATTCGAAGATTGAAGAGACAAGTCTCTCATCCGTTGCAGAATACTGGTTGTTTCATTCATTGCCCCTTCCGCAGTCTGAGCAATTGAAATACCGTCATTTGCGTTACGAACAGCAACACCCAATCCTCGGCTTTGAACACTCAAACGATTTGAGATTTGAAGGCCAGCCGAATCATCCTTAGCACTGTTGATTCGATATCCTGAGGATAAGCGTTCCATTGATGAGTTCATCGACTTCGTTGCACTGTTAAGGTAGCGCTGTGCCGTCATCGCAGAAACGTTCGTGTTAACATTAACCGCCATAGTGGTTTCTCCTATTGATTTTCCGACGTCGCGGAAATTCTTGACTGTTTTCCGACGTCTCGGAAAACTATAGTTCTCTCAAAGTTCGACCTTTTAGCGACTCAGAATGAATTTCCTTTAGAAAAAAGGGGCAATTTTCGTCATGAAGGGATCGGCGAGGGGGAAAAGTGAGAGAGGTAACACAAATCTCATATAAAACTCAGAAAAGACTCAAGTTTTTCCTCTTGGTGCCGAGAGGCCGGAATTATCGCGTTTGAAGTCTTCTTATTCGGGGATAACGAATTGATATGACGGGAAAAGAAAAAGCCCCTTATCTTTGAGAGAACCGGGGCTATTGGTGGTAAGTCAATCATGTGGAGATCAAGAGAAATGAACACTCATGACTAACCGGGCGCATGATGAGGAATGAATATAAAGCAGGTGTTAAACTTGAGAGAGCTTTATACCATCCACAAATCACACTTTACCAAACAAGCTTTATCACATACCCACGTCTGAGCTGAATGATAAAGCTCGATTACTACTGCAATAGTGACATTGCAGAGTTTGGTAACTGTTTTGCCTGAGCAAGTATTGAAGTACCTGCCTGTTGCAATATTTGAGCTTTTGTCATCTGCGTCGTTTCTCTCGCAAAGTCGGTATCTTTAATCCGGCTCTTCGACGCTTCAACATTTTCCTGTATGTTCGACAAGTTATTGATACTGTGGCTTAAACGATTCTGTTTGGCCCCTAAATCTGCACGTTGCGAGTCAACATACTGAAGCGCAGCATCAAGTACACCGACCGAGTTCTGTGAATTACCAACATTCATAATATCAGTGGTTTGAACCGTCGTATTCTGTCCAGGTCCGCCATCCAAACCCAACTCTGTTGCTAACCCGCCAGAAATAGAGAGGTTACCTTGAAGATTAGATTCCGCCATAAAGAGCTGAAGGTGTCCGTCATCATCCACAGAAGCGGTAACATCGTCGACTTGCCCATTGATATAAGTTGCCAACTCTTCGATGTCATCACCGGATTTTGCCATGACATCCACTGAAACCTGTTCACCATTTTTCTTGGTAAACTCTAACTTCAGATCCCGGGCATTCGCAGGAACACCCCAACTCATGTCTTTTCCCTGTTCGGATACAAATGTCTGACCGCCCATCCGGAAATCATCAGCACGAATGCTGGTGAGACCGACAATGATCGCTTCACCGGAGCTGGCACCGATTTGGAAAGCAGACTCACCAAACGTACCGTTCAACAGTTTCCGACCCCCGAATGAGGTTGTTTCTGCGATTCGGTTCAATTCATCCTGAAGGGCTGTATACTCTTCATTCAGCGCCTTGCGCTCAGATGAGGAGTTCGTCCCGTTTGCGGACTGGAGTGCCAGATCTCGCATCCGTTGCAATATACTGGTTGACTCATTCATTGCCCCTTCAGCAGTCTGTGCAATCGAAATACCGTCATTGGCATTTCGCATCGCGACATCCAACCCTCGGGACTGAGCAGTCAACCGGTTCGAGATCTGAAGACCTGCCGCATCATCTTTCGCACTGTTAATCCGGTTTCCCGAAGACAAGCGCTCCATTGAGGTGTTTAACTCACCCGTTGCCTTATTCAGGTAACGCTGAGCGGTCATCGCTGACACATTGGTATTGACTGTGATGGTCATAGTTTGCTCTCCTATTGAGTCCGCAAGCTTTCTGCGAAGCGGTCAGCTTTAACTCTTATTTGGAAGCACTGACCGTAAATAACTTGCCACATCTGCAACATTGCCGGTTCCAAACCGATAACTTGCGCTCTGATAGATTTAATTCAATTACTGTGCCAACTTTAAAATAATTTTTTTTATTGAATCAAATCAACAGGTTAAAACAACCTTAAGCCACATAAAGATGGATTTAGTTTGCTCTGCAATCCTGTTTTATTTCCGCTTTGCCGCTTCGTTGCCGCCCGATTGCCTCAGCAATAACGATATCGACATCCGCAACAGACAAAACCTTGGCTTTCTTAACTCGCGCCTCATCCGAGTGCTCGTCTCAACGAAAAACAATATTCAACACAACTCCTTTCGCGACTTATGGCATGGCACATAAGGCAAGTGAAAGTTAGATATAGTTGAACAGTGTTAAATCCTTCGTTTTGCTGAAAGCCTGTTGAGATGCCTGAAGTGCACGAGTATTTTCATTAAAATCGATCACGGCATCTGCATAATCAAGATCTTCAAAACTACTTTTGGATTTTGCCAATGTCAGTTTGAAGTCTTCATGTTCTTGTTCCTGAATATCCAATGTATTCAGTCGCGCACCAATATCCGTTCTCACTTTTGTCAGGTGGATAAAGGCCGCGTGAAACTCTCTTGTCACTTGATGGAGCTTAGCGGTCGCTGATCCATCGGCAACGGAATCACGTGAGTATTCCATTGCCTTTTTGAAGCTATCAAAAATATTGAATGTCTTTCTGGGAGACAGCTCGATAACATCTCCCGGTGAAATCTGACCTTTCAGTTCAATATTGACCCCTTCGTAATTGATACCGGTCTTGGGGTCAAATTCTCCGGCTTGAACAGCACTACCATCTTGTTCTAACTGATAGCCATATTTGCCATTACCCATATCAACAAAAGTAACCGTATATTTTGTGACCCGTCCTGATATGGGTTGACACATTTTAGTAAAACGCTCGATGTACTTCATCGGGCGTTTTGTATTTTAAAGCTGTGTGTGGCCTATATTGATTATAGATTTTTACCGACTCTGCAACCATCTTTCGTGCTTCTTCTAAATTCGCAGGCTTGTTAAGAAGATATTCATTTTTGAGTATTCCATTGACTCGTTCTGCCAACGCATTCTGGTAACAATCATACCCATCTGTCATTGAGCAACTGACGCCATTCTGTTGGTGAAGCGTTTGATACTCTGCCGAACAATACTGTAACCCTCTATCTGAGTGATGAATGAGTGGTTGGTGAGTTCTTCTACTTTTAAGCGCATGAATAAACGCTTGCTTAACGGATTGAGTTTTCATGTTGTCATCAACGTGATAACCAACGATTTTCCGAGAGTAAGCATCCGTGACTAAACTGAGATAAGTTTCTCCCTCACGAGTCGGTAGATAAGTAATATCTGCAACCCACAACTGCTCGGGACGCTCAGGCGCATAACCCGATTTTATGATGTTAGGGTGACAATGAAATCGATGATGGCTGTTCGTCGTGCGATGGTATGCTTGCCTTGTTGGAACAAGAAGTTGGTTCGCTTTAAGAAGAGCAAACAAGTGGTCTCGGCCGATGATTAAACACTTTTGTGACAAAATATATTTTAGTTTTCTGACACCTATTCTAGGTTGTACCAGACGCTCTTTCTTCACAGCAATGAGCACATGAGTCTCATGGGAGACTCGTTCTTTTTCTGCTTCGCAGCGCTTGTAGTATGCTTGGCGTGAAATCCCGATAAACAAGCAAGCTTTTGTCACGGTTAACTTTGAAAGCGTTTTTTCCTCAATAATTCGGCTTTGCGCTTTTTTGAAAGACGGACTCCGAAGTCTCTGTCCATGACTTTTACAACAGCCTCGAAAAAATCGGCTTTTAGCTGAGTTTCTTCTAATTGTTGTTCAAGCTCTTTAATGCGTTGTTCAGGTGTTTGTGGGGAAGATGACTGAGACATAGCGATACCTTTTCCCTTTAATTCAGAGGCGCCTAAAGACCAATCTAGTTGACCATGCTTACGAAGCCAAACTAAAACAGTCGAGCGACCTTGAATACCATACCGCTCTTGAGCCTGTTGATAAGTCATTTCACCTTTTTCAACTTGCTCAACAACCGCCAATTTAAAGGCAAGGGAATAATCTTGCTGTGTACGTTTACCTATTGATTTCATGACATTCTCCAATTTGTGGCTGGAAAAGTGTCAACCTTAGTTAGGACGGGTCATTGATTGATCTTGAGGATCGGTATTGGTGGCTTTTTCCAGTAATAACTCGGAGCCTTCCTGCAACCGATAATCAGGTTCATAGTCACCAAAAGGATTATCGATTTGCATAAATACTTTGCTGCCGGGATTGTTGAACGGCATTTCCAGACTATTGGAGATTTTCATCTTGCGTTGATAATCATCACCGGCGTAAGTCACATTGCCTTCTTTATCTCGAAAGAAGGGCTGCTTATTCGGTTTAGTCCCGGAAAAAATGTAATTTCCCAGTTCATCCTGTACATTCGCCAGATTCAAAAAGTTATCAGACAGCTCTTCCAACTCTCGCTCTTTCGCCTGACGATCTTCTGGTGATAAAGAACCATTGATCATCTCCATGACCGTTCGCTTTGCCTCATCGGCATAATCTTCCGCATTGGAGATAATGACTTCTTGATGTCCAAGTCGGTTACGCACCAGAACAATGGAGTCGAGGTATTGGCGCAGCTGCTCTTCTTGCTGGCCCACATTCTGAATGTAATGCGTTGCCAGTGGATTATCACTGGGAGACATCAGCTTTTTACCGGATGCCAATTGAGCCTGATTATGATAAACCTTGGCTTCTTGCCGCCGAATATCATTCTGGACAGCCTGATAGTTATGGAAGCTTGAAATACGACTAACCATAAGCTCTTCCTCCCTATCTCAACTGTAAAATGGTATTAAAGGTGTCATTGGCCGCCTGCATAATCCGCGAAGATGCCATATATGCCTGCTGAAACTTCATCATGTTGGCGGCTTCTTCATCCAGGTTCACCCCGGATACAGAAGCAATCCGCTCTTGGGCTGCTTCTTTCTCGAGTCGGGCTACATCAGTCAACCGAGACGCCGTAGACATTCTCAGACCAACATTGGTATTCAGATTGTGGTACACATCCAGAATCGTGGACTCACTATTGTCCAGCTTCTTCTCTGTCTGGATATCCTGCATTTTTCTCAGGTTGCCGTTATCCCCTTCTGAGGGCACCAGGTTCGCGGTAAACTTATCTTTCGGCAAAGCACCAGCAGACAGTTCAAATGTCGTTCCCATCACGGTCACAGGGCCAGACGGCGGATAAGCTTGATTCTCTGCAACGATGTTGCCGTCTTTGTCTTTAACCGTGAAGGTATCTCCCAACTCAGAAACATCAATTTCGAACTCTCGTAAATCACCGGCCTGTACAATATTAAAAGTGGCGCTTCCCTGAGCAAAGGTGGTTGAAGCTTCATAACTCTGAGCGGCAATTTTTGCCGGATCGTTCATTTCCATTTTGATGGTTGCCGCACCGGAACGAGTTGGCCGGACAAGCACTCGCTCACCCTCTTTCGGTTCATTGCGAATTTCAATTCTCATTCCGTCGATATAGATTTCGCCACTGCTGGGAGAAAGTACTTTCTGCTCACCATTCGGTAAAATAGCAATGTAGTCACTTCCATCATAAAGTAGTGAATACTCACCACCTTTTAGTTGTGAAACATCTTCGATATAAGCCGCCATATCGGCTTCAGATTCACTACTGGTGATCACCCGTTCTTTGGCTATCCGCTCATCATTCACATCGGTAAACATCAAGTCACCGATATCACCATTCAGATCGAGACCCTGCCGCTGCAATTTATTCACATCATAAGAGAAGCTGGTCGCAAGGCGGCCAATTTCATCAAGTACATTGGGAATCTCGTTATCACGCATATTAAATAATGCCCCGATCTTGCCCCCCATATCTTTCGATGTAATGGCTTTAATCCCCTTCCCTTCAACCATCGCCAGACGCCATTGATGCGTATCAGGATAACCATCGATCATCTTCAACTGGCTGGCTTCAGTACCAGAAACCAAGGTGTGTCCGTTACCGATATGAATATTGAACCCTTCGGCATTTTTCCGTGGCGTGACGGTCACCTTGGTGTACTCAGAAAGCTCTTTCACTAACTTTTCATGTTGGTCCATCAGGTCATTATGTGGCCCGGGAGTCCGCATCATTAGACGCTGTAAATCTCTAATTTCTAAAGCCAGTTGGTTAATTCTCTTGATGCCGAGATCTAACCCTTTATTGACCGTCTCATACTGACGACGAATCGTTTCATGAAAATCATTCAGGTTTTGGGTTATTAACTGAGATTTTTCCAGCACGACTTTCCGTGCCCCCATATCATTCGGGCTATCAGCGAGCGTTTTAAGCGCATCAAACCATTCATTCATGTTTTCCGGGATTTTCTTCGAGGCAACAGAAGAGAGCATCTTGGATAACATATCCAGGTTCTGCTCAGTATCACGCTTGTAGGAGTAATCTGTGGTGGCAATATTTAGCTCTTTGACGGCAAACTGATCCCAAGAGCGGCGAACATTTTCCACATGAACGCCCATACCATAGGTCTGACCGCCGTACATGCGTGGGGCATTGACGCCCTGAATCACAGATTGACGACTGTAACCTTCTGTATTTACGTTAGATATATTGTGACCAGTGGTGTTGAGCTGTCTTTGAGATGTTAAGACACTCTGAGTCCCAATATTCAATAAATCAGACGCCATACCGCCCCCACAAGATAAAAATCATCAGTAAAAACTGAACCTTCTACCAACATGAAGCAATATGTATGCCATTAATTTAATCAGATAAAATACAATGAGTTATTAAGATGCCGGAAGGAAATTTCCGCCCGGCAGAGGGCGGAAGAAAGTGAACTAATCCATTTGCTGAATTTGAGAACGAACCCGCAGAACTTTGTTCGCGTAATCAGGGTCGGTTGCATACCCTGCCTGATGAATTCCCTCAATGAAAGAGGTCGGATTCCCCTGATGATTATTCAGTGCCGTCATATAACGTGGATTCTTTTTCAAGAAATGAACATAGTCATTGAAACTATCTTGATATGAGTCATAAGATCGGAATGAAGCTTTTTCAACAACCGGTGTCTGGTCATAATATTCTAGGGTCTGCGTCGCCATTTTATCCCCCTGCCAGCTTCGGTCCGCTTTGATATTAAACAAGTTATGGCTGCTTCCGCGAGCATTCGCGACAACTTTAGTCCCCCAGCCTGTTTCCAGTGCGGCCTGAGCCAACAATACTGATGCATCAACCCCCAACACGCGAGCTGCTTTTTCAGCATAAGGCTTCAATGTACGAATAAAAGATTCAGGAGAATCGAATCGACGCGGCTCCGTCATAGCAGCAGACTGATGAACATCTGTCATACTTTCCTGCTCAGAAACTTGCTGTTGATGTGCTCGGACACGAGCCAATGCCTGTAATAAAGGATCGGGTTGAGATGATTCTTCAGCGGTTTGCGACGTCTGCCCATCAATATTGGTAGAAAGCTGCGCGACGATCATGTCTGCAAGCCCTAACCGGCCAGAAGAACTCAATTGGCTCGCCATCTGTTCATCTAACATTTCGCGGTAAAAATCTTCCGTTTTACTATGTAACAGGTCAGATTCGAAACCGGAATTCGCTTTGCGCATCGACTTGAAAAGCATCGATGTGAACACCGCCTCAAATTGTTTAGCTGCGGCAGTTAATGCTGATTTCTCACTTGTTTTATCACCGCTGACCGCTTGCTTACGCAGTTGATCCAGTTGGGTAATATCTTGAACAAAGCCGATATCTTTTACGTCATTGACCATCGTGCTTCCCCTTAAATGATAATCAGTTGGCCTTCGATCGCACCGGCTTGTTTGAGTGCCTGTAAAATAGCCATCAAGTCCGATGGCGCTGCACCGACCTCATTCACGGCACGGACGAGATCATCAAGCGTGACTCCCGTCTGGAAATTAAACATTTTCCCTTTCTTCTCTTTCACAGAGATATCGGAATCTGGTACCACAGCCGTTTGACCATTTGCAAATGCTCCGGGCTGACTCACACCTAGTTTCTCTTTGATAGCAACAGTCATGCCACCATGTGTCACAGCAGCAGGCTTTAACCGCACATACTGACCAACCACGATCGTCCCTGTCCGCGAATTCACGATAATTTTCGCAGAACCCACGGCGGTGTTAAATTCAAGGTTTTCAACCGCAGAAAGAAACGCGACCCGCTGTCCTGCATCTCTTGGCGCCCGGACTTGCACTGACGTCGCGTCAATTGCTGTCGCCATTTGAGGGCCAAGAAACTGATTCACGGTATCCGCCATACGCTGGGCGGTAGTGAAATCTGAGTCAATCAGATTAAAGGTGATGTAATCACCGCGGGCAAATGGATTCGGAACTTCACGTTCCACACTGGCACCATTGGAAATGATACCGACAGTCGGGTTATTACCCACGATTTTAGAGCCATCAGCGCCATCGGCACTGAACCCACTCACCACGAGATTCCCCTGGGCAATCGCATAGACCTGACCATCCAGACCTTTGAGAAACGTCTGCATGAGTGTACCGCCCCGTAAGCTTTTGGCTGAACCAATCGAGGAAACCGTAACATCAATCGTCTGTCCCTGCTTGGAGAATGCCGGCAACTCGGCAGTAACAATCACAGCGGCAATATTTTTAGTCTTTGGTTTTGTACCTCGCGGCAATTGAATGCCGAAATTTTGCAACATAGCATTGAAGCTTTGATCGGTAAATGGCGTCGATTCGCCGGTTCCCGGTAACCCAGTGACTAAACCATAGCCCACTAACTGGTTACTACGCACCCCGGCCACTTGTGCGACATCTTTAATTCTTGCCGCCTGTCCCGGTAAGGAAACAAACAGTGTCGCCAGCAAAAAAAGTGTTAACTTTTTCATTCAATTTACCTTGTGCTTCGCTACTATACACGTCGTCTTCTATGCCAAAAAAACGACGTTTAAACTTATCCTATAGAGCAATATTGAAAAATCGTGCCAAAAAGCCAGGTTCTTGCATATCTTGATTGGTTCCTGTACCTGAATATTGAATTCGGGCATTCGAAATCCGATTCGATGAAATGGTATTATCAAAGTCAATGTCATCCGGACGAACCGTACCACTTAAACGAATATATTCATCACCCGTGTTCAATGTCAGCCACTTTTCACCGCGAATGACCAGGTTCCCATTGGCAAGCACATCGATGACTTCAACCGTGATTGAACCGGAAATGCTATTACTTTGGTTAGCTGCGGCACTGCCAGAGAATTTATTATCGTTGCCAAGTTTGTATGAAAAGTTGTAGTCCCCGATTTTCATTTCCTGACCACCCACTTCCAATGGATCCATCGAGGCATCATTCTTTTTCGATAAATCGGCATCCGCACTTTTTGCGGCTTTGGTGCTTTCATTCAAGGTTACGGTGATAATGTCACCGACTTGTCTGGGCTTTGAATCATTATATAAGCTCGTCGCAGCACTGAGATTAAACAAAGAACCGGTTTCTGCGGCATAATGCTTCGGACGTTGATTGGGATGGATCGGTGCCCAGGCTGGATCATCGGCAACCGGATCTGCACGTCGGGTTAATCCATCCAGCAATCCCTGACCACTTGTATCTTCAGATTTATCGCCTTCAACTGCATCAACCAACGTTGTGCCACTCTCATCTTGCTCTTCCGTCGTTCCCTGTGGCATGAGCGAGCAGCCCGATAAAAAACAGATGAATCCCAAAATGAATAAGCGCTTCATCGAATACCTCTCATATCATCCCAATTAGAGCTGCTGGTTTACGTAGCTCATCATTTTATCTACCGCAGAAATGACTTTGGAGTTCATCTCATACACCCGCTGCGCTTCGATCAGATTGACTAATTCTTCAGTGACATTCACATTTGAACTTTCCAACATCGACTGACGGATATTTCCCAAACCATCTAATCCAGGCACCCCTTCTTGCGGATCACCACTAGCACCGGTAGGTAAATATAAGTTCTGGCCGACAGGCTCCAGACCACCGGGGTTAATAAAATCCACCGTCGTAATCTGACCAATCACCTGATTATTTTGCTGGCCTCGGATCCGAACAGAGACCTGCCCGTCATTGCCGACTGTCACTGAGACAGCATCTTGTGGCACCACGATTTCAGGTTGTAATGGGTAGCCGGAACCGGATGTGACAATCGTTCCCTCAGCATTTAAGGTAAACTGTCCGTTCCGAGAATAACCCATATTGCCGTCAGGCATCATGATCTGAAAGAACCCGTCGCCTTCAATCATCATATCCATACTGTTATTGGTTGTTTGCACATTCCCGTTGGTATGAACTTTCTGAGTCGCTACAACTTTAGAGCCGGCACCGAGCATCAACCCGCTTGGCAGTTCAGTGTTCTGCGAAGACTGACCACCGGGTTGATTGATATTCTGATAAAAAAGATCTTCAAACACAGCCCGGCTTTTTTTAAAGCCGACTGTGGAAGCGTTCGCAAGGTTGTTCGAAATCGTCGCAATATTAGTCTGCTGCGCATCTAAACCTGTTTTACTTACCCATAGAGCTGGATGCATGTTCTTCTCCTCTCACTCATTAACCGGTGCGCAACAGAGAGTTGGACGCTTTATCCATTTCTTCTGCTGTACTCATCATTTTGACTTGCATTTCAAACTGACGCTGTAGATCAATGAGATTGGTCATTTCTCCAACAGCATTGACATTGCTTCCTTCCAGAGCACCAGTCAGTAAAGTCACACCCGCATCTGCATTGAATGCGGTATTCGGTTCTTTGGCCCGAAACAAGCCGACTGAATCTTTGTATAACGAACGATTATCAGGGCGAACCAGTTTAATTCGTCCGACAACTTCGAGAGCATCCGCTGGTGCACCTTGAGGAATGACGGACACGGTACCATCCTTACCGATCTCAATTTTACTCAGTGGAATCGGCAAGGTAATCGGTGCATCATTATCACCCAAAACCAGATGCCCACCGCCACTTGTGAGTAAACCATTGACATCAATCTGGAAGTTTCCGTTGCGGGTCAGGCCTTCTGTACCTGTATCATCCAGCACCGAAATCCATCCATCACCCTGAATGGTGACATCCAAATCTCTGCCTGTAGTCATGACGCTGCCTTGAGCAAAATTATTTCCCGGACGCTCCGTCATATTGAATACGCGAGTTGGTAGCCCGTCACCGTAACTCTGCATCGCACGAGCTTGGGCGAGATCAGCCCGAAAGCCAGTCGTACTCACATTGGCCAAGTTGTTCGCTCTGAGCTGCATTTCCTGCATATTCTGCTTTGCGCCACTCATTGCCAGAAACAATGCACGGTCCATAATTTACTCCTATCATCGCCATACGATAGGTATAAAGCAATAGGTATGCCAACTTGCAATATCTATGTAAATCAGATAATTAGCAGCACAAATTAAAACAGAGAGGCTATTTTTGCCGCAAGATTGCCGGAGGGAGGAAAAAGTCAGACCGACGTTGCCGTCGGTCTGAGTCAAACGTTACTAGGGGCTGTTGACCGTTCGTGGTTGAATGTTGTTCAACCTAAGTCCCCAATTAGCGGATTTGTAGAATCGTCTGTTGGGTCTGATTATGGACTTCTAATGCACGGGAGTTTGCTTGGAAATTCCGTTGTGCGGAAATCAAATCAACCAACTCTTGGGTCATATCAATATTGGATTGCTCTAACGTCCCACTATTAATTGTCCCAAATGAACCTTTATTGGATTCACCCCAGATCTTATCCCCTGAAGCATTAGTCGAATCCCACTGAGTCCCGCCTTTCTTATCTAGCCCTTGTTCATTCGGAACCCGGACTAAAGCAACACGACCCAAGGTCACATTCTCACCGTTTGAGTATGTACCAAGAATACTACCTTCTTCATTGACATCGACTTTGGTTAAAAATCCGGTTGTCGCGCCATCTTCATCAAACTTAGTCAGCTCAAATGGTGCCGCAAACTGGGTTGAAGAATCCAGACCGAATGAAAGCACTTGGTTGATATCCGCACCGTTGAGGTTGATTGGATTCGCGCCGGCACCTAACGGTTCAGATACAACATTTTGTCCATTGTTTATACTCGCCAAAGTCCCGTCATTATTAAATTTCAAGGTATGACCGACATGTCCTGTTGGGGTCGTTGCATCACCACCGACAATATTGATTGGTTTTTCCCCAGCAGAATCGGTCATCGTATAATAGACCTGCCAAGTATTAGGCTGAGTCTGATCCTTGAGGTAATAAGTCGTCATTTTGTAGGCTTGCCCCATCGAGTCATAGATCGTCGATGAAGTCGAACGGTTATATGTCTCCGGGTCTTCGAAATCGAACAGTGCAGGATCTTTCAAGTCACCGTTTGCCGGCAAGTTAACACCGACATCAATATTGGAGGTCTGCTTCGGTTTACCGAACTCAGCCGGGATATTGATCGGTGATGCCTCATAAGACAATACATCACCGGTATCGGGATTCACGTTATAACCGAGTAGGTATTCGTCATTCGAAGTGACTAAATAATTATCATGGTTAATGTGAAAAGCACCGTTACGTGTCAACTCATTCTGTTGTGGTACCAGACGATCTTTTGCTACAGAGAAAAAGCCGGTCCCGGAAATCCGCAAGTCCATAGGGTTGTTGGTATAAATACTCGACCCTTCATGAAACTGTTGAGCAACCTTGTTGACCTGAACCCCTTTCCCCGGCGTTGTTTTCGCATTGGTAAACAATGAATTTGAATATACATCACCAAACTCTGCACGCGATTCTTTAAAACCATAGGTATTCGCGTTGGCAATATTATTACTGGTGGTATTGAGGTCAAGTTGAGCGGCCGATAAACCACTTAATGATACATATGACATCCTGAATTCTCCTATCTAGCTAGCGTATTACGCTTTGCCTACTTCCAGTACCTCAGCAAGTCGAACTGGCGAATCAAAGCCAGCCAGATTGAGTAGTACGTTACCATCACCTTTGCCAAGAAGAACGCTGTTGACGTTTGCATAAGTTGAAACATCAAATTCTTTGCTCTTTCCGTCTACGAGACCTGAAGCTTTAACTTTATATTTGCCTCCCGGTAAAGGGTTGCCGCTTTGATCTTTGCCGTCCCATTCGATCCGGTTATCACCGCCTGGTTTTGCCCCGACATCAAATGTTCTTACTAGCTGTCCGGCAGCATCTTCAATCCGGACAAGTAAATTATCGACAGACGCAGGAAGCTTCACCATTGCCGCCATATTGCCTTGATCTTTCTTCACACCGCTGGCCCCGGGAACCAGTACGTCACGACCGACTAATGAAGAGGCCTGCAACGCTTGATTCGACGTCATCGAAGAGTTGAGACTCTCAAACTGAGTGTTCATCTTCCCGATACCATCAACCGTCGCAAATGATGCCATTTGAGCAATCATCTGATCATTACTGACCGGCTTAAATGGATCTTGCTGTGACAGCTGTTTAGTGAGCAGTGACAAAAAGTCTTCCTGTTTCAGATCCTGTTTACCAGTGACCTCATCAGGCTTTTTTTGCTCTTGAAGTTTCTTGAGTTGATCGATATAGGACAAACTGCCATTTTGACCAACATTATCTATTCCGGCCATATGTTATCTCCTATACCTCACTGACCCATCTGCAATGTTCTGAGCAACATCTGCTTACTCGCTTCAGCCAACTGAACATTGGTTTCATATGCTCGTGAAGCTGAAATCATATTTGCCATTTCTTCCATCACATTCACATTCGGCTTATAAATATAACCATCTGCATTTGCCAGAGGATGGTCAGGGTTATATTCCGCAACTAATGGTTTATTACTTTCCAAGACCCCTAAGACTTTCACCGGTACGGTATAGTCATCTTTCGATTTTGCACGGTTTAACTCAGCGGCAAATATCGGATGACGCGCCTTATAAGTATCCTTTGCAGAACTACTCACACTATCAGCATTCGCCAGATTGCTTGAGGTGGTATTTAGACGAACAGATTCAGCACTCATGGCAGAACCTGTAACATTGAATACGTTAAATAGACTCATCTAATTTACTCCCCTTTAATCGCTTTGGTCATTCCTTTGAACTTTCCACCCAGAAAGTCAAGGGATGCCTGATGACGAAGCTGATTTTGCATAAAAAGATTTCGCTCTAAATCGACATCAACCGTATTGCCGTCTCCGGTATCTGGTTGTGTCGGGATGCGGTAAAGCTCTTCCCCTATCACTGCCATGGAGGCAGGAATATGCCGTCCATTGGTACGAGTCAGACTAATACTTGCCCCCGAACTTGCCGCTTGTAATGCTTTGTCAAAATCTAAAGCTTTGGCCTTATATCCCGGCGTATTCGCTTGTGCGATATTACTGGAAATCATTTCTGCATTACGCTCACGGACACCGACTGTGTACTGGTGAATGCCTAACGCTTTATCAAATGAGATTGCCATATACGCCTCTTCATGGATATATTGATTGCCACACCATAACTTTTAGCAATTTGTGTACCAACTTTAACTTTTACTGCTCATCCTAAGATAATCATAGTGAACATAGCATCACTTTACTTCATCATGACTTTAACGATTACCTTTAACCTAAAACACACGCAAATTTCAGACCAATACTGTGGTAGTAGAAAAGAAAAACCCGGCAATGCCGGGTTTAAAAAGAGAATGAAGCTATTTATTTAAGCTTATAGATAATGCCGGGGTTACATCGCACCATCTCAAAACGGTCCGTCAGGCCGGTTAACGATTCTGAAGCTCCCAATAACAAATATCCGTTCGGATTCAAGCTATTAGCCATTTGATTGAGAACTTTCGATTTCATATCCGCTGAGAAATAAATCAAGACATTTCGACAGAAGATAATGTCAAACTTACCCAGCATTGAATAACTTTCCATCAAATTCTGAGGTTTAAAGCTCACCAAACGTTTCACATTATCTTTGATTTTCATTCTGCCGTCTCCGGCATCTTCAAAGAAATTGCGGCGGCGCTCTGGGGATAGACCACGTCCCAGCGCAAGACTATCGTAACTACCGATACGGCAAATATCTAACATTGTTGAAGAGATATCTGTCGCGGTAATCGAACAATTTGTTAATAATCCAGGTTTTTTCTGCTGCGTTTCTAGAATCGTCATCGCAATCGAATAAGGTTCTTGGCCAGAAGAGCTCGCTGCAGACCAAATTTTAATCGGCCTGCGATTCGCTGCTAATTCAGGGAGCAGCCGTTCTGATAAGACTGTAAAGGGGTAACTATCACGAAACCACAAGGTTTCATTCGTTGTCATGGCATCGACAGCCGCAATTCTTAGATCTCGACTAACACCTCTCACGACTTCTTTCAGTAATGTCGATAAAGAATCCATCTTAAATTTTGTAACTAATGGGCTAAGACGGCTTCGAACTAGATATTGCTTACTATCCCCAAGTACAATCCCACATTGAGACTCTAAAAAGCGGCAAAAATCTTTATATTCTTGTTCGCTGATTGTTATTGCAGTCATTCACTTCTCTTTAGCTCAGTGTCAACCAATGCAGCTTTTACCGCATTACCAAGTTCATCAGGATTAAACTTCGCGATGAATGTATTCGCACCTACTCTTTCTACCATAGCCTGGTTAAATACACCACTTAATGATGAGTGGAGAATAACATAAAGGTCTTTCAGTTTTGGATTACGCCGAATTTCAGCGGTAAGTGTATACCCATCCATCTCAGGCATTTCGATATCTGAAATAACTAAGGAAATATGGTTATAGATATTATCCGTGTCAGAAAGCTCAACCAATTTATCATAAGCTTCCTTACCATCTTTTACCGCAATCACTTCAAACCCGATAGACTCCACTGCACGCTGTACCTGCTTACGGGCAACCGTTGAATCATCGGCAATCAAGATGCGACGAACAAATTCCTGTTCCTTATTTTCTTCGGCATGGGCAATTTCTTCTGCAATGGTTGAATCCATCGTTTCATCAACCGGCGCAATTTCCGCTAAGATTTTCTCAACGTCAATAATTTCAACCAGTTCGTTCTCAATATTGGTGACTGCCGTCAGATAATTTGCTTTCCCGGCCCCTTCAGGCGGAGGTAGAATCTCTTCCCAGCGCATATTGACGATACGTTCAACCGAAGCAACAAGAAACGCTTGAATGGTCCGGTTAAACTCAGCAATAACGACAAAACTTTTCTCAACATCAGTCGTTGCCCGACCACCTATCGCTAAGCTTAAATCAATGACAGATACGGTTTGTCCACGAATGTGGGCAACCCCTTTTACTAAACGATGTAGATTTGGCATTGCAGTCAGCTTTGGGCACTGCAACACTTCTTTTACTTTAAATACATTAATGCCGTAACGCTGGCGACCATTCAACCGGAATGTCAACAATTCTAAGCGGTTCTGCCCAACGAGTTGTGTACGCTGATTCACAGAATCAAGAATACCCGTCATAACCCCATCTCCATCTCTCAAACTTTTTCTGTAAAAAAGTGATAGTCTACAACAAGCGATGAATAAATTAAGGGAACCAGAATCATGTTCAAGAAACTGTGTCTATCCCCTCTGCCTTTTACTAAGTGTAGAGCTTTCTTTAAACTTTTTTATAGCATTATCGTCATTTTATCTGTTTTCTTTAATATTTCGACTCAGGCAGCAACTCAAGAACAAATTGATCACATTAGAGAAACCGCAGAGAAATACGCTACCACTGTTATCGAGCATCCAACAGGCGGGAAAATTGTTGCCACAGCGGCACCTCTTGATAATCGGATACAAGCATCCGATTGTCCAACAGGATTAAAGGCTTTTTCCTCATCAAGAAATGGTTCTGCAAGCCATATCACTGTTCTTGTTGAATGTCCGACAGATAATTGGCGGATCTATGTACCAGTTCGATTGAATATCACAGTTCCTGCCGTGCTTGCTGCCACCCCGCTAAATCGAGGACAAATCATTACTCAACAAGATGTTAGTTTGGGTATGGTAGATCTGCTTCGCTTCCGACAGCAAGGATTTTCGACAATTGATCAAGTGATCGGAGCAAAAGTTAAAAGAAATATTCCACTAAACGATGTCATTAGTGACCGAGATATTTGTATTGTCTGTCGTAATGAAACCGTGACAATCAAAGCAATTAAGAATGGGTTGTCTATTATCACACAAGGCACAGCGCTATCAGACGGTGATCTGGGAGAACAAATTCGGGTGAAAAACGATAAATCCAACCGAATCATTGATGCTCAAGTCTCCGGAATCGGTGAAGTGACCGTCCGGTTTTAACATTTCTAACCATACCGCATAAAAAAACATCATTTTTGGCAAAGAAAATGCTAAAGTAAGGTGTAGGTCTGTCGATATTGACGGTACAGGTATTTAACTTTGATAAAAAGGCTCAATTATGGCAAGCATTGATAATGTGCGTTCTGGCCAGTCTCTGACGAATACGAGTCGGAACTCGTCCCGTACAGAGCACAATACATCAAACTCAGAGAAAATAAACCATGCTTCATCATCGGATAAGAAAGATGCAGTGTCTTTGAGTTCACAAAGTAAAGCGATGGGTGAAATTCATAGTAAACTTGCATCAAGCCCAGCTTTTGATAGCGCGAAAGTCGAGGCAATCAAAGAAGCAATCGCGAATGGTTCTTATCGTGTTGACGCTGACAAATTAGCCGACAACATGATCAAATTCGAAAAAGAGCTGGATGGTCTGCAATAATCAACCGATTATTATCGGTCGATATCACAGACATCTGTGCCAAGAAATCAGGTAATTAAGTCATGGCAGCACTACAAGACCTACTTGAGTTTCAGTTGAATAATGCTCAGTCTCTCTCCGAACTTCTAGAGCAGGAGAAGGTGGTCATTACGCAACGTAATTCATCGCAAATAGAAGCCATTGCCAAACAAAAAATTACTTTGATTAACCAGCTCAACGAGACTGACCGACGGATTGAATCACATTCTCATGTATCGAGCCTGCAAGAGGATGAGACATTGAAAAGTCTGGTTGAACAAATTAAATCCATCATTTGGGATTGCCAACAAGCAAACAATATTAATGGTGAAGCCCTCAACCGAGCACAGATGAGTTTTCATAAACTGAATAATCTGATGCAACAGAGTCAAGGTAAAATGGGCATGACCTACACTGCGGAAGGGCAAACACGCTCCATTTCTACTTTGGGCACGAATATCAAAGCTTAATAAGGCTTTCTCATTCATTCGCTCTCACACGCTCGTCGATTTCAATATAAAAAAGCGGCAATGATTGCCGCTTTTTTATATTCTGGAGAGAAAATACTTGCCGCTCATGTGGCAATAAAACCATCAATCACGACAGATTAAAACAACGTCTGCTGCCGTTTTTCAGGAACTTGTTGGACTTCACCATAGTCTCTTAGTCTTTCCATCTTATCTACATTCAAACGCAGTTCTGTCACGTAACTATCGCCGACTTTATAGCTTCTTACGACTTCAGCTCCGCGAATGACGCCGTCAACAGCACCTGATGTCGCTTCCGTTCCAAGTCGTTGATCCATCAGCTCTGCTCGTCCGCTAACCCGCATACCATAAACCTGCTCAGCCAGCTCACGATAAGCATCAATTTTAGAGGCCCGCATAGCACGGACTTGCTTTTCTTCTACATTACGACCTTTTTGCTCACTAATCGAAGCATAACCAACTGCCGTCAGCCATTCTTGTTTTTTCATGGTCTGCAACGGCTGGCATCCAACCAAGAATAAAAACATAGCGCTCATTAACCAAACTTTCATCAGCAACTCCTAAGGACGCAGAATAACAGTGTAAGGCTGAGTCATTGTTGGATCAGAACGAATCAATACCCCATCTTCAGTCCGGACCGCATTCAATGTATCCAAGTCTCGGCCAATTCGATCAGCAGGCAAGAATCCTTGAGCTGTCGCGACAACGACCCGGGATTGCATTCCGACCACTCGGGCATTGACCAACACCCCGCCTTCCTGACGCAACATCGTTCCGGTTAACACATATTGAATTTCCTGCTGTTGAGCCAGATCCTTCCAATCTCGACTGAAAGCAAAATCCCCTTGATGGGTCACCTGAATAGAACCTGTTGTTTTAAAATCAACAACTTGGAACCCTCGTTGTTGCAACTGGTGAATGAATCCCTCTGTGACTGAATTGCCTAACCAGTTAGTGGTATCCATATTTTGCAAGTCGACAAATGAGGTGACGGCAATCGGTGTTCTTGCTGTCACACTGGTATTCGACTTCATTAAATCTTCAGTCATACTCTCAACGAAGAAATCTAAAGTGTGACGAGGACTTTCTAATAACATAAACTGGGAGCCTTTATAGGGCTCTTTACCATTATATATCGGGGCATAGGAACACGCTGTTAAAAATAACGCGGGCACTAGCAATAGCCATTTTTTCATTTTCCGCTCTCCAGATAGCTCGGACATTCAAGCGTCCAGTTTTTGACGCAAAAGTGGAACACTCTTTGCTTTTCTCTTGTTATTCATCATGAAGAAAAGCTTTGCCGATAACTGCTCTTATCACCGTTATCAGAATAACAAGCAAATTTTATACCTGATTGGTAGGTAAATATGAAAAATGTAGGAACCATCCTCTTATCACTTTCTTTGTTCATATTCGGTACAGTACCGGCAACGGCCTCATGGTATGAAGTCACCGGCAGTGCCGCGGTCGTTTCATCAGAAAGTCAGGCAAAACTGTATGCACTTGAAGATGCCGTATATAAAGCGATCAGCTTTTCCGGAGCAGATATCGGTAGCATCAGTAACCTCTACCCATTACTGGATGCTCAGCGTACTGAGTTTCAGTTTACCAATCATGAGGTTCGCTACATTCTGGTCGAAGAACAAACGGTCAAAAACAATGTTGCCTATGTCAAAGTTCGAATCGATATTTATCCATCTGCGTCAGGTTGCCAGGTAGAACAATATAAGAAAACCGTATTAGTAAGTAATATCACACTAGCTTCCCCGCAACAGGCGGTGATGGGACAAATCTACAAGATTGGTGATGACTTTTCTCAAGTATTAAATAAGCAATTAGATAAGGAATCACATAGTTTTATCTCGGTCGGTACCACTGATTATGAGGTTGATAAAAATTATCCAGCCCGACTCAAAATGATTGCTGAAGATAACAATGCCCAATACATTATTGCCGGTAATATCACAGATCTCACAGCAACAATCGCTGCAGAACCCTTCGGAGATGAAGTGATTAATCGTCAATTTGCAATGGATCTGAGTGTCTTTGACGGCGAAACGGGCAATGCCATCATCAATCGTAATTATCGTGAAATCGCGCGTTGGCCATTCCCGAGAACCAGCCAAGTTGACACAAAAAGCGCTCGTTTCTGGGCGTCCACCTATGGGGAAATGCTGCTCCGTCTCAGCCGCCACATAATGTTGGATCTTGAATCTGAGCTATCGTGTAAAATCACGTTACCGGAAGTTATTTCTAAATCAGACCATATTGTTATGATGAATTTAGGCCGAATCCATGGGGTTCAAAAAGGAGATAAGCTTCAATTATGGCATACAGGTTCCTTTATTGATCAAAGAGGATTGGCTCGCAATAAGGTCACTCAAAGTGATATCACACTCACCGTTGATCGTGTTTATGAAACGGAAGCCGAACTGTCAGTTGATCAAGCCGAATTAGCTGACAGCATTCAAATTGGCGACGTAATGCACAAACAGCTCATAAAATGAAATCAAGGCTTAACTTATCTTAGTTAAATCAGTAATATATATTGATATTGCTGTACTGTTTTCCAACAGTGCAGCAAATACCGATGTCCCCTTAGTTCAGCTGGATAGAACAAGGACCTCCTAAGTCTTAGACGTGAGTTCAAATCTCGCAGGGGACGCCACCTCGGTTAATTTCTATGGCATATTCTTCATAATCGCCTGAACAACATGACTTCTGCCGCGATGCATCACGCCTTCGTGAATTTCCCTTTCTCTCTCTTCAATATACCAAGGAGATAACGTCGGAAGCTCCTGAATCAAAATCTGTCGTGATAACATCATATCAGCCTCAGACGGCCCCCCCGTTCGATATCTCAGCTGCTCTGGTGTATATCCTTCGACCAGATAAACGCCATTGGTTTTGAGACTTATCGGTAACGACTGATGCAGTTTTTGCCGCACAACAGGCGGCAGATGGCAAAAGACCGCCACAATGGCTTGCCACTTTTCTTGTCCCAAATCGAATTCATCCAGATCAGCCTGAATGAAATTCACAGACACATCCTGTTCAGCGGCAAACTGGCGGGCCTTTTCAATCGCAACGGCGGATAGGTCAACAGCTGTTACTTCATAACCACATTTCGCCAGATAGACAGAATTTCGTCCTTCACCATCAGCCAGACACAAAACCTTTCCTAACGGAATAGCTTGATTCTTTACACTTTCACGCAAAAAATCATTCGGCTCTTTGCCATAAATATATGTATCGACCTGATATCGGTCATCCCACATAACATTGACCCACTTATTAAATTAGAAAAATCTAATTTACAAAAAACGGAAAGTCATTTCAAGAGACAAATCGTTTCTCTCTCGATCTTCAACGACTTAGCACGACTACCGTCATAAGCGATACCTTGAATGATGAGAAATACACAAACGAAAAAGGCAGCTTGATAAGCTGCCTTAAATGCATATAGAAATGAGCGTATTTAAAACTTATAACCACCGGAAATCATCACGATAACTGGATCAATATGCACTTCAGTCGATTTTTCAGCACCATTGAATTTATAGGTTGCCGTCGAATCAATATCAGCATACCAAACCGAAGCATTCACAAACCAGTTTTCATCGAGTTTATAATCAACACCAGCATTCACAGCCAATCCCCAAGAGTCATCCAGATTCAAATCACTCAAGCCTGCTGCTGCACCAGCACCATTGATTTTTTCATCAAAAAATGTGGTGTAGTTGATACCAGCCCCGACGTAAGGTCGAAATTGTGAATCTGACTGACCGAAGTAGTATTCAAGCATAAATGTTGGTGGCAGATGTTTTGTCTCACCAATCTCACCTAAATTTAAAAGTGGCGTTGAAATATCATGAGAAAATGGTGTCGCAGCCAACACTTCAAAGCTGACATTATCCGTAATCATATAACCTAACGTTAAACCAAGCTGAGTATTGGAATTGACTTCCAACTCTTCCTGACTACCTAAAATTTTATCACTGCTGTCATTGGGGATAACCGATGCAATCCCTGCACGCACGATAAAATCACCCTCTTGGTGGGCGAAAGCACCAGCAGAAACGAAGGCGGTCATGATGGCTAATCCACAAAGTGTTTTTTTCATTATATTTTTCCTTGTCATTGGGCGAAAAGACTCTACTGGGCGCACGGTAGCACATAAAAACCACACTGCTTTGATGGAAATCAATTTGTAAAATTTATAAACAAAATTTGCATCATTATGTTAAAAAAATCACATTTCCCATGAAATATAATGTTGAGAAACTTAAAAAGATAACTCAAAACCATATCGAAAATGCCACCTAAATATTGATTTATATCAATTTATAAGCATGTTTTGATTTAAGTTTCGGAACGAGTTCTACACTTATAGAGAGTTCGAGGATGCCAAACAGGAGGATTGTGATGAGCTTAATTCCACGTGACTCATGGTCTGATTTCTATCATTTATTTGATCATGCTTTTCCATCGATTCGGCCAAGCTTTAATATTGAATCTTTTTCTCCGCGGGTTGATATACTGGATAAAGAAACTGCATTTGAAATTATCGCGGATTTACCCGGGGTCGAAAAAGATGATATTTCGGTGAGCTGTCAGCATGGCGCGCTGACCATCGAAGCATCGACCTTGAAAAATGAACAGAAAACCGATGGTGATAAAGTCATTCATAGAGAACGCTATCAAGGCAAGATGGTACGTAGCTTTACTTTAGGTGACAATATCAACGCGAAAGAAATTTATGCAGAGTATCAAGATGGTGTATTGGTTGTTGTCGTACCGAAAATAGAAATGAAACCAGTCGAAACGGCCCAGCATGTAAAAATTAACTGATGTTGAAAAAGCAAATGACTAAAAAGCGGTGTATCTCACCGCTTTTTCTGTTTTACTCCTCAGGAAATGGGGGTTACTTCCCTGAGAGAGGCTGAAGAGGATTCTTTGATGCACTTCGCTTCTGATAGCTTTTCACGAACTGAGGGAATAAGGACATCACAATCATACCGACCATCAAGCTATATTGTATCGGCGTATAAGATTCACCAACCAACAGCAGACCACACAAAATCCCTGCAATCGGATTGGCAACCCCAGCAAAAGTAAATTCAACCACTGAAAGCTGTCTGAGTGCCCAAACATAAAGAGAATATGCAACCGCAGTATTCATGATACAGAGCCAAAACAGTCCTAACACGTTTTTACCTGACAAATGCTGCCATGCGTTGAGATAGAGAGCCGGCTCGTAGCTCAAGTGAACCAACGCAATCAATAATAATGCAAAACCACCCAGAATTAGTTGCCAAGTCAACACACACCACCACGCCAATTTCTGGTTCAACATTTGAGTCAATGTGCTCCCGCAAATCATACATAAGATACCAATCAACATGGCAGAAAGCCCAAACAAGCTCAAATCCAAGCGACCGGGGTCAAATAACAATGCTGCAAATCCAAACAACGCCAAACCACAAACCATCTGAATCACTGATGGCCGCTTTCTCATCACTATCCATTGGAGCAGCATGGCAAATACAGGCACAGACATCATTCCAACACTGGATATCGCTGAAGGTAAGGTCAGTGCCATCACAAATATGCAACCGAAAAATATAGCAATGTTCAGCAAACCGGTGGCGAGTAATACCTTCCAAGTGCCTTTATCAGGAAAAGTTGGTTTAATTGCGAAAAGGATAATACCTGCCGGTAATGCTCGTAATACACCGAGCAACAACGGTGGCCATCCAGGTAATGTTGCTTGAGTGACTGCATAAGTTGTTCCCCACAAAAATGTAGCCACCATTGCTAATATTATATTCATGTAAAGTATCTTTATGTTGAAATTTTATTAATCATAAAAAAGTAATTTGTTTTTGTAAAGAATCTTTATGTTAAGATATCATTATCTTCTTTGAATCAGGTGCATAAGGCTATGGATATTATCGACAGGATCGTCAATCAGTGGGCGGCAGAAAAACCAGAACTGAATACACTGCCTATGAGCATTTTTGGCCGGATACTACATTTGGCTAAACATTTAGAACAAGAAGTTGCCAATATTCATAAACGATATGATCTCAAATCAGGAGAGTTTGACGTACTTGCAACATTACTCCGCTCTGGTGCACCTTATCAGCTAACCCCTTCGGCATTAATCAGCACTGCGATGCTAACCTCAGGCGCGATGACAAACCGGCTCGATAAGTTGGAGCAAAAGAATTTAATTACCCGGATTCATAGCAACATTGATCGCCGAAGTATTTCGGTGCAATTAACCGAGCAAGGCCACCAACTTATCAATCAAGCTCTGGCAGAACATGTTCAAGCTCAGGAAAGATTGATCAGCGTTTTAAGCCAAACAGAGCAATCACAACTCTCCACGCTGCTTAAGTCTTGGCTATCGTCATTTAAACCAAACACCCCATCAAGCAGTGATGTTGAGTAACAAAGCGTACCAGTGTTACTTTTCTTGCAATAAAAATTGAATGGCATTCTCGAATATTGTCACTATTGTTGTGTGTTATCTCAAACTAGCTCAGAATACAAAAAGTGTTGCTGATATGGCATGAATCGGTCTGAACCTTGTCTGGATGAAAGAGAAGATTGAGACACGTAAATGATAACAGCCATGAGCTGTATTCTCTGTCGCATTACTCATGACTGAAGTGAACGGAACCACTTCACCTTCGTGGTGATTTGATCTATTATTGTTAATAATAAAAATATAGATAACAAACGGATGAAGAAGAGTAATCTTGAAACCAATACTGGCCATCGCTTTATTTCTAAAGCGAAAACAGCTTACAAAATTCACATACATACGCCAGATGATAAAGTTTTACACCGCTCTGTAGGTTTCATTCGTATTGGTGAAAAAAAAGGGCTAAAAAAAGCGATTTTGCTTCGTAATGAACTCGGCCGTCAAATGTGGGGGAAGCACTGGCGAATGCTCCTTAAAGATCCTTATCTGATGACTCGATTACCCCACAGCCTTGAACCTAAAATTATCTATAAACCCCGTCCAACCAAAGACAATCCAAACTATCGGGATGCTTGCTACATTGCCGCTTGGCGTACCTATGACGATCAAGGGAAGTGCCACTTCAAGAGTGTCGTTTGTTCAATTAACAAGCATGGTAAGCTGGCCGCATATACGAAAACCAAAAAGGCGCTTCTCGATGCGCACAAAGATTATCTCGATATTCTAATTTTTATGGGCCGATTAAATAGCATCGATCTGAAATGATGACGCTCCCGACACAGTGAGTAATTCATTCCATCCGTATTTCCCATGCTCTTAATACGAATTTTACGGCTAAATACATATAAAAACGCTGCGATATGCGAGCTTTAAGCCCTCATATCGCAGCGCTGAATCAAGTTGAATTCGAAACTGTCTTGCGTTTATTCTTTAATGACAACCTGATAAGTGAATGTCGGCACTTCAACTTCAACCCGTCGGTTTTGCGCTCGACCTTCTTTGGTATCGTTGGAGGCGACAGGCTCAGATTCTCCCATACCACGCACAGTGATTCGATCAGCATCAATTCCCTGAGAAACGAGCTGTTCAGAAACAGCCTGTGCCCTTTTCAACGACAGTGACTGGTTGTATTTCTTTGAACCGGTTGAATCGGTATAACCCGTCACCATCGCTGTCGCTTGAGAATGACGAGACATTAACTCAACGACGTCCTGAAGATCAGCGATGCCCTGCTTGCTCAGTACAGCACTGTCTAGTGCAAAACTGCTGGCACTATTCAAGCTTTTTTTCACCGTCTTAATCTCCTGCGTGTCAGCGGGTTCAGCCGGAGCTGGTTCCGGTGCTTCTGCAACAACGGCCGGCTCAGCAACTGCAGGCCGAGGCTTGCTTGCAACGACAGGCGTAGACTCAGAGCGACCAAAACGATAAGTGACGCCCAGTGTTGCCATGTTCCCTTGCGCTCGCACAATATCATTATTCATATCAGTGAGCGCCTGATATTCCAGGCGAACAGCGACATTGTCATTCGCACTCAATTCAAGCCCTGCAGCTGCCAGATAGGACCAATCATCTTTAGAGCCATAGTCAACATAAGCACCGCCGAGTTTTGCATACAGATCAAGGTTTTGATAAAGAGGAAGATTAAACTTAGGCGCAATGGTTACTGCATTCACATGGTCATTGACCATGCCTGCCCCGGTAAATTTGCCTAAATGATCATATCCGGCCTCAAGTGCGACATGATCCCAAACCTGATATCCAAGAAATGCACCGACTGCCGATGAATCATCATCGCACACATCTGTCGGACGACATGAATCATCCAGCCAAGACTTGCCCACTTTACCACCGACATAAACCTCGGCATGAATCATTGCGGAAACCATCCATGATGCTGCCGATACCACCATTATCATTTTATTCATGCTGCTATTCCTTTTTTATTGTGAATGCCCAGTGTTGTATCAATACCGAACATATAGAATCAGGTTCACTGTATTGCATCACTGTAAAGAATGAGAGAAGAGCGTGTAAAATTACTGTCACCTTTACCGCATTTGAAACATGACAACAGATTCAGTGGCCCCGCTTTAATCAATGCAACACCTTTTCTATATGACCGAAATAAAAAAACCGCAACCTTGGTTGCGGTTTTTTACTTGTCTTCACACTATTTTATGATATCAGCCAGCATTCGCTTCACGCTGCTCAATAAACGCGATAGCCATTTGAATCCGCTTCATCACACGTGCTTGACCAATCAACTGCATTGTGGCATCGACAGATGGAGACTGTCCCCCGCCAGTCACTGCAACACGTAACGGCATTCCCACTTTACCCATACCGAGCTCCAGTGTCTCACATACATCAGCAATAACCTGATGCAGGCTCTCAGTCGTCCATGTCTCCAGCGCAGTTATTTTTTCCAAAGCCAGCGCGAGAGGCGCTTTAGCTACCGGACGCAGATGTTTCTTCGCGGCAGCCTCATCAAACGCATCAAAGTCTTCATAGAAATAACGCGCCTGCTGCGCCAGTTCAACCAAGGTGTGTACCCGGTCAGCCAGCAGTTGGATAACTTCCGTTACCGCTGGGCCATTTTCCGGATTGATTCCCTGATGATCCAAATGCCATTGCAGATGTCCGGCAACATATTCTGGATCCGAGTTTTTGATATAGTGATGGTTTAACCATAACAGTTTATCAGTATTAAACGCAGAAGCTGATTTGCTAATCGCATTCAGACTAAAGTGCTCAATCATTTCATCACGAGAGAAGATTTCCTGATCACCATGAGACCAACCAAGCCGTACTAAATAGTTATTTAATGCTTCTGGCAGGTAGCCGTCATCCCGATATTGCATCACCGAAACAGCACCATGACGTTTCGAAAGTTTGGCACCATCATCCCCTAAGATCATGGCACAATGAGCAAACGTTGGTACCGTCGCGCCCAGCGCTTCATAGATATTGATTTGACGCGCAGTGTTATTGATATGGTCTTCTCCCCGTACAACATGAGTGATGCCCATATCCCAGTCATCAACAACTACACAGAAATTATATGTAGGTGAACCATCCGTCCGGCGGATAATCAAATCATCGAGTTGATCATTACGAATCTCGATCCGTCCACGAATTTGATCGTCAAAAACGACACTTCCCTCTTTCGGGTTACGGAAGCGCACAACAAAAGCATCGCCATCTTTTGCCGCATCATTCACTGCTTTGATCTTCGGATGATTCGCGTCATAGCGAGGATTCTCTTTGTTGGCTTCCTGCTCTTCGCGAACTTCATCCAACAGCGCTTTAGGGGCGTAACACTTATACGCTTTCCCTGCTGCAAGTAACTGTTCAACCACTTCATCATAACGATCAAAACGTTTCGTCTGATAATAAGGACCTTCATCCCAATCCAATCCTAACCAGCTCATGCCTTCCAGAATTGCATCGACCGCTTCCTGCGTTGAACGCTCTAAATCGGTATCTTCAATTCTTAATACAAATTCCCCACCCTGATGTTTTGCATAGAGCCAAGAATACAATGCCGTACGGGCACCACCGACATGAAGAAACCCTGTAGGGCTTGGAGCAAAACGCGTTTTAACCGTCATGAGATTTACCTTTATTCTGATCGAGTTTAACAACTTCGGATCTAGATGTATCAGCCAAAATTTGGCCAGTATTCTAGCACCTGAGTATCAATCACGACAATGACCCTTTGTCCTGAATTTTCAGTCATGTCAGTGGATAGCGCGTCACGCTCAGCAGAAAAAACCAGAAATAGCGAAATGCCTTGACCTTCCCCTTGCGTCAAGGTTTATTTTGATGCGAAATGGGATAGAGAAAGAGACGAACATGTATCATTTAAAACTACCGTTATCTGGCTTGCATTGTATGGGCTGCGCTCGGAAAGTAGAGCGTCAGCTCAAAGCGAATTTGAATGTCGAAATCTGCAATCTCTCCCCGTCTCTCATTGAGATGGATACCGATGCATCCATCGATGAAATTGTCGAAAATATCGAATCTCTCGGCTATCAGGTGGGTAAAAAACAACATTACACATTGCAGGGCTTACACTGTGGCAAGTGTGTCCAAAAACTCACCGACCTCCTGAGTGAAAGTGAACAGATTCAAGATTTGAATGTGACCAAAGAGTCGCTCTCACTGGTCACAACCTTGCCAGAACAAGACATTCTCGATCAAGTTGCATCACTTGGCTATCAAGCCTTTACAAATGAATCATCCCCAAACAGTCGTCATCTCCCTCCTGATACTGATGCTGATGCTGATGCTGATGCTGAATTAACGTCAGCAACACCACCATCTCGTCAACAACATCAAATGGACGTCACAACCAATTTACTCATCAAAGGCATGACTTGTGCCAGTTGCGTCACTTCCGTAGAAAAAGCGCTGTTATCCGTCTCCGGTATTGAGGGTGCACAAGTTCATTTATCAGAACAAAGTGCTGCAACATTTTCCGCACAACCGCCGAATCAACAGCAGTTAATTGCAGCAGTACGCTCTGCCGGATATGACGCTGAAATTATCGATGACCCGGCACAGCAGCAGGAAAAACAGCAAGCCCATTTAACAACGATGCTCAAGTACCATCGCCGTCACGCTGTCATGGGCCTGTTACTGGGGATTCCGATTATGGCATGGGGCGTTTTCGGTGGCAGTATGTTGATCCAAACACAGCAACAACAGTTGAGCTGGGGGATCGTCGGTCTCTTATGTTTAGGGCTACTGTGTACTGCGGGTCGAGGCTTCTATCAAAGTGCATGGCAGGCACTTTGGCACAAAAGAGCCACCATGGATACATTGGTCGCATTAGGAACAGGCGTTGCATGGCTTTACTCAATCATGGTCGTCATTGCACCACACTGGTTCCCTATCCAAGCCCGTCATGTCTATTTCGAAGCCAGTGCCATGATTATCGGTCTTATTTCTTTGGGACATGCCATTGAATCAAAAGCCAAGGCGAAAACAACACAATCGCTACAAGCGTTGATTCAGCTCCAGCCTCAACAAGCAACACTTATCACCGAGAGTGATGATCAGAGAATTCCTGTCACACAGATTGAAAAAGGAATGCACCTGAGAATTAAACCCGGCGATAAACTGCCTGTTGACGGGGTTGTGATGCAAGGAGAATCCTATCTGGATGAATCCATGTTAACCGGAGAACCAATTCCCACACTGAAACGTTCGGGAGATACCGTCTCCGCAGGGACCATCAACCATGATGGCAGTCTGGTGATTGAAGCAACCGGTGTCGGCAGTGAAACCATGCTTTCCCGTATTATTCAGATGGTCAGAAAAGCACAAAGCAGTAAACCACCCATTGCGAAACTTGCCGATCAGATTTCTGCTGTGTTTGTCCCTGTGGTCGTCGCTATCGCTATCGCGGCTGCGTTGATCTGGTTCTGGTTCGGCCCCGAGCCCAAAATCAGCTATATGCTTGTCGTCGCGACCACAGTGCTGATTATTGCCTGCCCCTGTGCATTGGGACTCGCAACACCGTTATCAGTAACTGTTGGTGTCGGTAAGGCCGCAGAAATGGGTATTCTAATCCGTGATGCCGAGGTACTCCAAACCACCAGCCATATTGATACGGTTGTCTTTGACAAGACCGGCACATTGACGGAAGGCAGACCACAGGTGCAATCGGTTGAAAGCATCAATCTGGAACAACATGAGTTGTTATCCATCGCCTACGCACTGGAACAACAATCGGAACACCCGTTAGCCAAAGCGGTATGTGAATACGCACGTTCGAAACAAATCTCACCGGCTCAGATCTCATCCTTTCAAAACCTGCGCGGACGCGGGGTGAAAGCCTCTTACAAAGGTCATTCTGTTCATATCGGTTCAGTGCATTACATGACCTCATTGGGGGCCTCATTCAGCCAAATACAAACCACGCTTGATCATCTCCTTGAACAGGCATGGACACCGATGCTGATTGCTATTGATCAAAATATTCAAGGCGTGATTGCGGTAGCCGATCCAATGAAAGCCGATGCGGCAGAAGCCATTCAAGCACTCAATACGCTGGGCATCAAAACCGTGATGTTAACCGGAGATCACCATACTGTCGCCCAAGCTATCGCCAACCAAATTGGCATTCAGGAGGTCATCGCTCAGGTGCTTCCCGATCAAAAAGCAGCACACATCATTGAATATCAGCAAGCAGGGCATAACGTCGCCATGGTCGGTGATGGCATAAATGATGCGCCAGCACTCGCACAAGCTGATCTCGGTATTGCCATGGGGAGTGGCAGTGATGTGGCCATCGAAAGTGCTCAGATGACATTTCTCAACAGCTCACCCTTGTCGATTCTTAATGCCATTTCGCTCTCCAAAGCAACGGTAAAAAATATCAGGCAGAACCTGCTCGGGGCCTTTATTTACAACACCCTCGGCATCCCGGTCGCAGCCGGCATCTTGTATCCATGGTTTGGTTTCCTGCTCAGCCCTGTCATTGCCGGAGCAGCGATGGCTTTATCATCGATTACCGTTGTCACAAACGCCAACCGGTTGCGGCTATTTAGATCTCAGCATCAGCCGCATGCGTCAGAACCAAAGGCTCAATGATTTTGAGTGATGAACAGTTGCTTATCAGCCACGACCCAATCTATGCTAGCGTTCAGATGAATGTCACAAGATAGGAAATCAACTTATGCAACTCACCCGCCTGCTTTCAGTCGGCGCTATCATTCTCAGCTTCTATACCAATGCCGAGCCATTATATTGGCTTGCCAGTAAGGATCAGACGCAACTGATGCTGTTGGGATCGATTCATGTCGGGCACCCGGATATGTATCCGTTACCCAAACCGGTGATGGACTTTCTTCGCGACAGTGATGGATTAATTGTCGAAGCCGATATCCGTCAGGCAAACAAGTTGCAATATCCACCCGTCAAGTGGACCTCACAACAAGTGCTCTCCGCTTCGGAGCTGGAAAAATTAGAACGTATCGCTGAAGAGTTAAATCTCAATGTGCAGCGTCTGAAAGCATCGCCACCATGGCAAACCGCTATCGGTTTACAAATGCAGGCTATCGATCGGTTGGGGTATCGAGCTGATCTCGGTGTTGATCAATATATGATTCAAAAAGCAGAATCTGCATCGATTCCGATTATTGGCCTCGAATCACTCCAGTCTCAAATCGATTTACTGGCAGGTATGAAGCAAAATGGTAAGGCGTTGCTGACGACCAGACTGCAAGATTGGGGAGAAGATTCGCACGAAACTGAATGTTTGGTGACAAGCTGGCATCTGGGCGATCCAGAACAATTAAAACAGTTAATTGATCATCACGAGATGCCCCAGGAAATGTCTGAGCAACTTGAAGTCAAAAGAAACCATCGCTGGTTAAAGCAACTGACGACCGCACCGATCTTGACAGAACACCCATCGAAATATCTCGTTGTCGTCGGTGCTTTACACTTAATCGGCCAGGAAAATTTAATTCAATTACTGACCAAACAAGGATTCACCATTACCCGGCAAAATACCATTGAGAAAGGAACGAGCCAGCGGGAGCAATGCCGATAAACGAAAAAAGCCCCAGCATATGCTGAGGCTTCTTAATGTGGTCGGTGAAGAGGGATTCGAACCCCCGACCCTCTGGTCCCAAACCAGATGCGCTACCAAACTGCGCTATTCACCGAGTCTTGGTTGGGGGCTGTTAACAGCGCCTCAACGGGTGGCTATAATACGGATTCTTGTTATAGACGCAACTCATTTTCGCTAATTTTTCAAAAAAAAGAATCAAGTGCTCAAAAGACATCCACCTCTGACTATAAATGTGACAATGGGCACATGAATTTCAACAAATACGTAACTTCATCAATACACTTGATCCAGATCATCACTTGAATGATTGACTCACTTTATGTTTAGTACGTCTTCGCAACTTTGAGGAAACATCGCTTAAAACTGAACATCAGGGTTTTGCTTTGGCAGATAGCTTGTTTTACAAGTCGAGTCTTTTTACAGGTCGAGTGTTTTAACAAACAAATTGCCACTGCGTAAACACGGTTTAGTCACAGTGTGCAGTTTCTTATCAACAAAGTCATGAATGACAAATCTCCTCACTAGATCGCTTAGCTCCTGTAAAAAAACAGTTATAAGCTATGCACCGGAGCGGACCCTTTTCCACTCCGGTTTTTTATTTTTGTCTGTCGTACATTTCCCGTCATGACTCAAACACAATGCTTCAATTGCTTCCCCAACTGAACAGTAAACTATCCTTTATCCGGTCCACCTTTGGTAAACGAATGTTGCGAGAGTCTTGCATATCAAAGTCACTTCGGTATATATACAAAAATGACCTCAAGGTATGTGATTGACAACAATTCGGAGGAATACGCATGTCTCAGAAAGATTTCGAGTTATTTCAGCAAATGATGGAAGATGTCAAACCTCTGATACACGATACAGCCGAACTGAAGAAAGATTTACAGATTACTGAGGCGCACCTTGCCCGGCAAGAAGCAGCGATGAAACTAGAACAGCATGAGTCTGATTATCTGTCTCTGGAACATGCACCATCAGTCAAACCTCATGATCTGATCGAATTTAAGAAAAGCGGGGTTCAGGATGGTGTTTACCGAAAACTCAGACTAGGCAAATATCCCATCCAAGCACGTTTAGATCTTCATCGAAAAACGCTGGAACAGGCCCGTGATGAGATTGTGAAATTTTTACGTCAGTGTATGCGAATGGATATTAGAACCGTCCTCATCATTCACGGAAAAGGTGAACATTCGAATCCGCCGGCACTGATGAAAAGTTATGTTTCATACTGGCTGCCCCAGATTGAAGAAGTCCAGTGTGTTCACAGTGCACAGCGATTTCACGGTGGAAGTGGCGCACTCTATGTTCTCTTGCGTAAAAGTCAGGAACAAAAACTGGAAAATCGTGAGCGTCACCAGAAAAAGCGGCCTCATTAACCAGCAAAATAGTAGCCAATCGCGTCTGTTTACCCATACACGCATATTGGGATAAACAAACCGAAAATAAAAAAACAGTCAGACTATGGCAAGACTGACTGTTTTTTTATCTGATGAATGCAATTTACTTGGTACCGAAGATTTTATCTCCTGCATCACCAAGCCCGGGAACAATATAGCCTTGTTGATTCAGATGATCATCGATTGCAGCAGTGTACAATTCGACATCCGGATGCGCTTTTTCTAAAGCCCGAATCCCTTCAGGTGCTGCAACCAAAACCAAAACTTTAAATTGAGTACATCCCTGCGCTTTTAGCAGATCAATCGTTGCGATCATCGAACCACCGGTTGCCAGCATAGGGTCAACCACCAAAGCAATTCGCTCTTCGATATTTGAAGCAATCTTATTAAAATAGGGCACGGGCTCAAGTGTTTCTTCATCCCGATAAATACCCACCACGCTAATACGGGCACTCGGTATATGCTCAAGCACACCATCCATCATGCCTAATCCCGCACGAAGGATCGGAACAACCGTCACTTTCTTACCTTTAAGTTGATCAATTTCAACCGGGCCATTCCACCCTTCAATTGTCACGCGCTCGGTTTCAAAATCTGCTGTTGCTTCATAAGTAAGTAAGCTGCCGACTTCAGTGGCTAACTCGCGAAAACGCTTGGTACTAATATCAACCTCTCTCATCAAACCCAATTTGTGTTTGACAAGCGGGTGCTTAACTTCGACAACTTTCATCTGCATCTCCGACATTCAATCAAATAAACTTTTCGATTATACATACTTTCTATCGTTAATTTTATCCTTAACATCAGGAAATATCATGATTTAGCACATGGAGAAGTGATGATTACCAAGAATTTTCAGCCTATCTCACCAGATAAAAAAATCAGCGCAAACGTTTTCCTTTTACTTTTTTCCCCTGTAGAATAGCGCCGTTTTCATATCCAACCAAAGAACGAGGATGACCCCGTGAGTGGCAAGAACACATCTCTGAGCTATAAAGATGCAGGCGTTGATATTGATGCAGGCAACGCGCTTGTAGAGCGAATTAAAGGTGCAGTAAAGAAAACGCGTCGCCCAGAAGTAATGGGTGGTATCGGTGGTTTTGGTGCCCTGTGTGAATTACCAACCAAATATAAGCACCCAGTGCTTGTCTCAGGAACGGACGGCGTCGGCACGAAATTACGTCTGGCACTGGATATGAAAAAGCACGACACCATTGGGATCGATTTAGTCGCAATGTGCGTTAACGATTTGATTGTACAAGGAGCAGAACCTCTGTTTTTCCTTGACTATTATGCCACTGGAAAACTTGATGTTGATACCGCAGCCGACGTTGTTTCAGGGATTGCCGAAGGCTGTCTTCAGGCTGGTTGTGCACTGATCGGCGGAGAGACCGCAGAAATGCCCGGCATGTATGAAGGTGAAGACTATGATGTCGCTGGATTCTGTGTTGGTGTCGTCGAAAAAGAAGCCATTATCGACGGTTCCAAAGTTGGCGCCGGTAATAGCTTAATAGCTGTAGGCTCAAGTGGTCCTCACTCAAATGGTTATTCACTAATCCGTAAAATTCTGGAAGTATCCAATGCAGATAAGTCAGAATTGCTGGATGGAAAGGCCGTTGGTGAACATTTGCTCGAACCGACCAAAATTTATATCAAATCAGCACTTAAACTCGTCGCTGAACACGATATTCACGCCATTTCTCATATTACGGGTGGCGGATTCTGGGAGAATATTCCCCGCGTTCTACCACAAGGTACCAAAGCCGTTATCGATGGTAGCAGTTGGGAATGGCCAGCGATTTTCAAATGGCTGCAAGAAAAAGGTCACGTCGATACTTACGAAATGTATCGGACTTTCAACTGCGGTGTCGGTTTGATTATCGCGCTGCCAGAAGCACAAGCTCAGGCTGCGGTCGAACTTCTCCAGTCAGAAGGAGAAAATGCTTGGATTATCGGGCATATTGCAGAAGCACAAGCTAACGAACCGCAAGTAGAGATTAAATAGTTCATGAAAAGTATTGTCGTTTTAGTTTCGGGATACGGGACCAACTTACAAGCAATCATTGATGCTTGTGATTCTAAAATGCCCAATGGCAGGGTGACTGCTGTTTTTTCAAACAAAGCAGATGCTTATGCGCTGGAAAGAGCCAAAAAAGCAGATGCCGCGGCAATCTTTGTCGATCCGAAAGCCTTTGACACGCGTGATGCATTTGACCGTTCATTGATGGAGCAGATTGATGAATACGCACCAGACCTGATTGTTTTGGCTGGTTATATGCGTATTCTGAGCGCAGAATTTGTTCGTCATTACATGGGAAAAATGATCAACATTCACCCTTCGCTATTGCCGAAGTATCCCGGCCTGAATACCTATCAGAGAGCGATTCTCGCTGGAGATGAAGAACATGGCACCAGTGTTCACTTCGTCACTGAGCAACTTGATGGTGGCCCTGTCATTCTGCAAGCTCGGGTCCCCATCGATGATGATGATACCATTGAATCCCTGACCCGTAAGATTCAGGAGCAAGAACATCGGATCTACCCACTGGTCACACAATGGTTTGTTGAAGAGCGCGTCGAAATGCGTGACGGCAAAGCCTATCTTGATGGCGAGCCGCTGGGAGTTTATGGCTATAAAGGCCACTCAGCACGTTAATCACCAACATTCTCAGCACTTTCAATCTCGAACAGACGGCTCCACGGAGCCGTCTGTTCAGTTTTTACTCATCCTCAATTTATGCCTCACGCAATCCGTCTATCCACACCATCTCTTTTAATATTATATTGAAACGCTCTCATATTAAGGATGATATATTTGCAATATTCTATGCATAAGCAAGAATATATCCGGAGAACGGCATCAAACATATATGACTTTATGCCATGAACTCATGAATATAGTCCCCGATCCCCAATGTAATTACCAATAAAATTCAAAATAGACAGGAGCCTTTATGCGACAGCGAACCATTGTTTGCCCCTTGATCACCAACAACGGGGATTACTTACTTTGTAAAATGGCAAATGATCGTGGTGTATTCCCCGGTCAATGGGCGCTTCCCGGCGGAGGTATGGAACCGGGAGAAACAATGGAAGAGGCATTAAGACGTGAAATCAGAGAAGAGCTGGGCCCTGATTTAGAGCTCACGCGGATCTCCCCTTGGAAGTTCAGAGATGATACCCGGATCAAAACTTACCCGGATGGAACCCAAGAAGAAATCTATATGATTTATCTGATATTCGACTGTGAAAGTGCCAATCGTCATATTGCAATTAACGATGAGTTTCAGGAATTTAAGTGGGCGCATCCTGAAGAACTTCAGACGCTGGATCTGAATGACGCAACAAAAGTAACCTTTGCACAAAAAGGTTTGCTGAAATAAAAGATCTGCAAAAAGGAATGCCAGAGGCTTGCCATGTCGCAAGCCTCTGTTTTTTTTACTCGAGTGGCTCCGTCGGAGCCTGAGAGCCGGGTTTATCTTCCGCAAACGGAACATCCGCTAATTGAGACTGATTGGTATCAATCAACTCGCCTTGATGAAAAATATTGTACTCTCCGGGCTTCATTCGGTGCCACTGCTCGTTCAGTGTCAGTGGCTGAGTTGCAATGACCGTAACAATGTCATTGGGTGTCGTCTCTTCCTGAAAATTGACTTCGACTTCCTCATCAATCAAGGTTGCCTTACCAAAAGGTGACCGACGTGTAATTGAATAGAGATTATTGGTACAGTAGGTCATCACATGCTCACCATCCGTCAACAGCATATTAAAAACCCCCAGTTGCCGAAGCTGGTCACACTGCGAAGCAATAAAACGACAGACTTCTATTGCATCGTCCGGAGGGGTCGGATATTGATCTTCCAAACGTTTTAACAACCAACAGAATGCAAGTTCACTGTCTGTTTCTCCCACAGGCCGATGGTTGGCTGTATCGAGAGCCTCATAACCACTCAATTGTCCATTATGAGCAAACGTCCAGAAACGACCCCAAAGCTCTCGCGTAAACGGGTGGGTATTTTCCAAACTGACCCCGCCACGATTTGCCTGACGAATATGGCTAATCACAGCCCGACTTTTGATTGGGTATTTCTGAACTAGCTCAGCAATCGTGGATTGATAGCCCGGCTTCGGGTCCTTAAATGTGCGAAACCCCTTCCCTTCATAAAACGTAATCCCCCAGCCGTCACGATGCGGCCCTGTTTTGCCACTGCGCTGAATCCAGCCAGTAAAACTAAAACAGATATCGGTCGGAACATTAGCGCTCATGCCGAGCAATTCACACATACCTACGCTCCCCTATTGAACCGGTGATTAAGCCATTTCTTTCTCGATCAACATAATCAAAATATGGATGATCTTGATATGAATTTCCTGAATACGATCAGCATAGCCGAAATGAGGGACTCGGATCTCAACATCAGCAATGCCAGCCATTTTGCCACCGTCTTTACCGGTTAAAGCAATACTTTTCATGCCTTTGGCTTTTGCCGCTTCGATGGCTTTCAGGATGTTACCGGAATTTCCGGAGGTCGACAGTCCGAACAAGACATCACCTTTCGCACCGACAGCCTCGACGTAACGAGAAAATACAAATTCATAGCCAAAATCATTACTGACGCATGACAGATGGCTGGGATCTGAAATGGCAATCCCCGGATAGCCAGGTCGATTATCACGGTAACGTCCGGTCAGTTCTTCAGCAAAATGCATCGCATCACAATGGGAGCCACCGTTCCCACAAGAAAGCACTTTTCCACCCTGTTTAAAAGAATCTGCAATCAGCTTGGCAGCCGCCTCAATCTGAGCAATATTATGCTCATCACTTAAAAACTTGTTTAGTACATCGGCGGCTTCGTTCAGCTCGTTCTTAATTAAATCGTGGTACATAACTCAATTCTCTTTGATGTATGCTGAAATGGCACTCTTACGACAAGAGCGATACATGTTTACCCGGCTCACTCAGAAAATACTGGTGAAATGTTCCGGAGATAATCATGAGTTTACCCCAACAATTCATTCTGTCGAGCCTTGCCCTGTAAGAATGCTGTTTCTTCCCTCAGATCCAGTGCATCATCGCACCAAATCATCAGAAAGTGACTCACAATCCGATCTCCTTAACACTTTTGCAACATTACAACTGGTAAGACCTCTTCGATAGTTCTACGATAAAAATATCTGAATCTCCCGATTAAGGAAAAGGAATATGAGTATTTTGCTCTCGATCGTCGTATTACTCGTGGTATGGGGAATCTGCGCCTATCATCGTCTCTCGATGGCATTGGGAACAGGAATGCTTACTGCGTCACTAATTGTGTTAACGCTGCTTGGCCAGGTCGGTTTCACATTCTGGGTCATTTATGCACTGGTCCTTGCCTGCGTGACTGTCCCATCCATCCGGCAAAATCTAGTGACTTCCCAAGTTTTCAGCCTCTTTAAACGCCAACTTCCCAAAATGTCCAAGACCGAAAAAGAGGCCTTAGATGCAGGAACCGTCTGGTGGGAAGCCGAGCTATTTCGAGGTAAACCCGACTGGCAGCAACTACATCGCTATCAAACACCTCATCTGACCGAAGAAGAACGTGCATTTTTAGACGGTCCGGTGAATCAGGTCTGTGAAATGGTCAATGATTATCAGGTCACTCATGAACTGGCCGACTTACCGCCTGAAATCTGGGAATATCTCAAAGCGCAGAAATTCTTTGCCATGATTATCAAGAAACAATATGGCGGCTTGGAATTTTCGGCCTATACACAATCACTGGTGCTGCAAAAACTGGCAGGCGTTTCTGGTATTCTCGCCATCACGGTCGGTGTGCCAAACTCCTTAGGTCCCGGAGAATTATTGCAACATTACGGCACCGACGAGCAAAAAGACTATTATCTGCCTCGGCTGGCAACGGGTCAGGAGATTCCTTGTTTTGCCCTCACTAGCCCTGAAGCAGGTTCAGATGCCGGTTCGATTCCTGATTTCGGTGTGGTTTGTAAAGGGACATGGGAAGGAAAAGAAGTCGTCGGGATGCGTCTGACTTGGAATAAACGCTATATCACACTAGCCCCCGTAGCAACCGTATTAGGGTTAGCATTTAAATTACAAGACCCGGATCATTTACTCGGTGAAGAAGAAAATATTGGCATTACCTGTGCGTTAATTCCAACCGATATGGCTGGTGTCGAAATCGGTCGTCGTCACTTCCCGCTGAATATTCCATTCCAAAATGGTCCGACTCAAGGAAAAGATGTCTTTGTCCCACTCGATTTCATCATCGGCGGACCCGGCATGGCCGGTAACGGATGGCGAATGCTGGTTGAATGTCTGTCGGTTGGCCGCGGTATCACCCTCCCATCGAACTCGACTGGTGTCACTAAAACAACCGCTGTGACAACCGGTGCCTACGCAAGAATCCGGCGTCAGTTCAAACAACCCATAGGAAAAATGGAAGGGATTGAGGAGCCACTGGCACGCTTAGGCGGCAATGCCTATCTGATGGATGCAGCCTGTCAACTCACCGTGACGGGTATCATGAACGGTGAAAAACCCTCCGTTATTTCAGCAATCGTCAAATATCATTGTACCCACCGGGCTCAACAGTGCCTCAAAGATGCCATGGATATTACCGGCGGGAAAGGGATCTGCCTTGGTCCGTCAAATTTCCTTGCCAAAAACTATCAGGGCGCGCCCATCGCAATTACGGTTGAAGGGGCGAACATTCTGACCCGTTCGATGATTATCTTTGGTCAGGGTGCGATTCGCTGTCATCCTTATGTACTCAAAGAAATGGAACTGGCTCACTCTCAAAGTGACAACGCAATGGCACAGTTCGACCAGACACTCAGTGCACATATTGCTTACACCGTGAGTAATGCAGCACGCAGTTTTTGGCTTGGTCTCACCAATGGACTCGGCTCCGCAGCACCACATCATGATGAGACCAAACGTTACTACCAAAAACTTAACCGTTACAGTGCCAATCTCGCACTCATGGCCGATCTGACGATGCTGACTCTTGGTGGCAGCCTGAAACGCAAAGAACGTGTATCTGCCCGTCTGGGAGATTTACTGAGTCAACTGTATTTGTCTTCAGCAACATTGAAACGCTATGACGATGAGGGCCGCCACACTGAAGACCTAGATTTGGTACGCTGGGCTCTGGAAGATAGCCTGAAACAGATGGAGGTAGCATTGTCAGAATTACTCGACAACTACCCGTCCCCAGTCTTGGGTTCCCTGCTCAAACGGCTCCTCATGCCTTTTGGACGCGTTTGTCACGGCCCCAGCGACAAACTGGATCACCGAGTTGCAAAACTATTGCAATCGAATACCGCACCAAGAAACCGTCTGGGTCGTTATCAGTACTGGTATGCAAGCGAACATAACCCAGCAGGTCGAATCCATCAGGCTCTGGATACAATCATTCAGGCAGAACCGATTTTTGATAAAATCTGTCAGCTGAAAAATAAACATTATCCATTTACCAATTTGGATCAACTGGCCAAAACAGCACTGGATGAACAGCTAATTTCAAGTGATGAATCGGATCTACTGATCAAGGCAGAACAAGAACGCCTCTATGTGATTAATGTCGATGACTTTGCACCGGAAACGTTAGCCGCCGGATCGCCTGACCATCCGAAACAAGGAAAAGCAAAACGTAGCAATCGAAAAACAGCCAGTCCGGTACAAGAATCCTAAACTTAGGAATACAGAAAAAGCAGTGTACTTGCCATAACTAAGCATGCCATAAATAAGCATGATATAAGCAAGAATGCCAGTCAGTCTGACTGGCATTCTTTTATAACGCTTGCATTCCACAAGTTACTTAAGGCATCACGCTTATTTTTTCGGTATATCGAGCTGTAATGATACGTCCGATTTTTTCGCTTTCACCTTACGGACAACCATCCAGATGATGAGTCCCAAAATCAAAGCACCGATATTCCCTAGCACGATATAAATCAGTTTCCACATTCTTGCAGACTCTCGTTGTTGCAGTATCGCTTCCTGCTGTTCCTGCTTAACTTTTTCCGCAAGGGCTTTCTCTTGCATAAGGCGCGTCTGCTCGATATTCACATCTTCCACAACACTATACGTATGTTCAGGGATTGGGAAAACAAGCGGCCGTTGAGAGTTGGCTTCAGTCGCATAGACTCGGCCATTCCATTTAAAGTTACCCACTTCACCATCGTTGGGAATCGCCAGTTTAACGGTCAGAGAGTCACTACCGGATTGCCCTTCGGCAGTAAAGTGGTTGTCATACCGATCCCAGTGATCGACATGTGCCACCAGCGACCCCGGTTTGATCGTCCCTTCTAGCCCGGAAAACACGATTTGATGAGGCTGATCATCAACACGGGACTGAATAAAAGACGTGGTAATCGGTGACGGGTAAACCAGCACTTCTTGTTCCTGTGCGCGTAAAAAGACACCATTCCCCGAGGTAATCCGAGCCCGGTATCTTCCCGGCTCAGAAAAAATGTTCAGTTTAACGGTAAAAACACCATCGCCGGGTTTTTCATCGAGCCCTCGACCATCATCGGAAAATTCACCAATAACATCAGGTGTCGGACGCGCTTCTTTGACCAGTTGAGCCTCATTTTCGATGTATTTAGTAAAGGTCACTTTCAGTTTCACGCGATCCAAGAAATCACGGATCGTTAACGGCTTATCATCAGAAGTCAGCCTAGCGGTAAACTTAATATCTTCGCCCTGATATAACCGTAACGGGAGCTTATCGGTGGTCAACGCCAGATTAGAGATGAGTCTGATATTATTTTTAGGTGTCACTTTCCCGACCGCTTGCCAAGGACCTGGCATGGGCTTATCAATCGAGATAATATCCATTGAGGGTTCCTGATACCAACGGACATTATCCGGATGCCGCCATGAATAGTATTTAGTACCATCAGGACGAACTAACACCACAGGTTTCGAAGGTTTCTCACGGTAGATGACGAAAGTAATCTGACTGATTGTCGGATCCACCCGAACGCGATTATCCAACAAAGACACCGGAGAATTTGTTGCAGCATAACTTCCCAGCGATACCCATAGCCCGATAAAGATCGTTAACACCCGCAACATATATATTCACTCTCCTACTGACGCCAAAGACAGCTGCCATTTTTTTCAACTAAATCTAAACGATCTTGATGTGCTTGTATCTCATCGGCAGTTGCGCTTAAAACCTTTAGTGATTTTCGTCCGGCGGCAACTCTGCGAATGGCTTCACCACCATCTCCGGAGCTTTGTCCTGCCGAAAACTGCAATGAGGTCTGCCCACCGGTCATGAACAGATAAACGTCAGCAAGAATCTCCGCATCGAGCAAAGCGCCGTGCAATGTCCGGTGTGAATTATCGATCCCATAACGTTCACATAACACATCCAGATTGTTCCGCTTACCGGGGAAAATCCGTTTGGCCATCGCCAGCGTATCGGTCACCTTACAGTACTGTTCTGTTTTACCGATGTCGGCATTGAGCTTAGCAAACTCATAATCCATGAAGCCGACGTCAAACGGTGCGTTGTGAGCGACCAGTTCAGCCCCGCGAATAAAATCCAGAAAAGCCGAATGGACATCTTTATATTCCGGTTTATCGACGAGAAATTCATCGGTAATACCGTGAACTTCAATCGCTTCTGGTTGTATTTGGCGATCCGGTTTGAGATAAACATGAAAATGTCTGCCGGTCAGTTTACGATTGATGATTTCAACCGCACCGATCTCAACGATTCGATGTCCCTCATAGTGCGGACCACCATCTTGATTCATACCCGTGGTTTCCGTATCGAGAACCACGATACGATGTATTTCAGAATTGTTGCTAGTATTCATTGGGATAACTGTGTCAGACTATATTGATTCAATCACTGTGGCTTATAGTATCAAATCATGGCGAAACAGGTGGAAATTTTCACAGATGGTTCTTGTCTCGGTAATCCGGGACCGGGTGGATATGGCATTGTTCTGCGTTATAAAAGCACTGAAAAAAACCTGTCTCAAGGCTTTCGATTAACCACGAACAATCGAATGGAAATGATGGCGGCAGTTGTCGCACTGAAAAGTCTCAAAGAGCCCTGTCAGGTCATTCTGACAACGGATAGCCAATACGTCCGGCAAGGGATTACCCAGTGGATTCACAACTGGAAGAAGAAAGGCTGGAAAACCGCAGATAAAAAGCCCGTTAAAAATGCCGACCTATGGCAAGCACTGGATAAAGAAACCCAGCGGCATGACGTTGAATGGCGTTGGGTCAAAGGCCATGCCGGTCACCGGGAAAATGAAATTTGTGATGAGCTGGCTCGTACAGCGGCTGAGTCACCAACCGCTGATGATGAAGGATATCAACCGTAACCAATCACTCAGAATGAGTACGGTAATTGACCCGAACCGGACTGAGCGGGCGTTTGAAACGCCAGTGCGGTTTAATCAGCTTCAGTGGATAGGTTCTTTTTCTGGCAACGATAAAGTACAGACTCCCGAAAGTACGACAGCTATCACTGATATTGTTTTCCAGCCAAGTCCAAAGTGGACGGTAATTCTGAACCGGAAACAACGCATACCGTTCGCATTCAAGCACTTGATAATTTAAAACGCCCAGCCAGTCACTGATACGACTGGGCGTAAACATCCGCCCACTCCACGGCAAATATTTCTTACGCCACGGTAAGAAACTCGCACATCCACTCAGACTCATCGGATTAAATCCAGTCACAATCAGATAACCATCATCAACCATCACCCGATCAACCTCTCTGAGCATACGGTGCGGATCGTTACAATAATCAAGCTGATGCGCCAAAATCACCACATCAATACTTTTTTCCAGAAAAGGTAAGTCATACTCATCTGCAATGAGTGTATGTAATGGGTTTTTTATATCCAAATGGACTTGATGTTGAATATTTGAAAGACTACTGGCAAGCTCACAACTTAAACCACCCAATTTCAGCATATGATAACCAAATAATTTCGGCCACCACTCATCTAACCGGGTTTGGATCGACTCACTGACCCATTGACCATTCTTCAACTGGTTCCAAGAGTGTGGCTTATCGATTTTTTTTTCACTGCGTGCCGGTTCCATGACTGCCCCGCTACAATAAGCTCAATAAAAAGAAGGTGAATGGAGATAACTCATGTTAAACATCAAAAGCATACCTGCATTTCGCGATAATTACATCTGGCTCATCCAAAATCGAGATCAACACTGCGTCGTTGTTGACCCCGGAGATGCTGGCGTTGTCATTGACTACCTGACATCCAATCATCTGACTTTAGATGCAATCCTTATTACACATCATCATCCCGACCATGTGGGAGGCATCAGCGAACTTGTCCGCCACTACCCTCATATTCATGTTGTCGGTCCGGCCAATGAAGCAATCCCCGGTATCACTCATCCCGTCTCAGATGGGGAGCAAATTGAAGTTTTCGGCCATATATTCCATATCATCGATTTAAAAGGTCATACACTGGGACATATCGGCTATTTGGGTGAATCTGAAATTTTCTGTGGTGATACATTGTTTTCTGCCGGATGTGGCCGCCTGTTTGAAGGGACAGCGGAGGAAATGTGGCAGTCATTACAAAAATTGAGAGCTTTGCCAGAAGAAACCAAAGTTTACTGCGCCCATGAATATACAGCCAGTAATATTGCCTTTGCATTAGCCGTCGAGCCGGAAAACCCAGCACTACAGGCATATCGCGATACCGTCAATCGCTTGCGTGCCCATCATCAGCCCACTTTACCGACAACTATCGGGCTAGAGAAACAAATTAATCCTTTTCTACGTCCGGAACAGGCTGAAATCATTAAATCCGTCTCAGATAGAAGCTCAGATCTTGATCCTGTCTCTGTTTTTAAAGTATTGCGTGAATGGAAAAATGAATTTTAACACTTCCTCTCTTGTCATCATTATCCTGATACAAGTATCATCACGGGCTGTGTAAAAAGGGCTGTTATTAATTTATGAGAATACATATCAGTTGGGTGCTAATGCTGTTAGTCACCGGATGCCAAACCACCCAACCGTTTGAACAAACGAATACTCCCGAACCGACCAATACACAGTCGCCGGAGCATTCAGAAAACGCAGCCGCAAAGCCGCCTGCAACGTTCCAGACGGCTGTTAAAGAACAGAAAAAAATACGCACGCCACAAGAACAAGCAAACTTGTGGCAACGTATTATTATGCAATTTCGTCTGTCAGTGCCGGATCAAGCCTCGGTAAAACGGTATCGGGCTTGGTATCTCAGACACCCCAGACATATAGAAACTGTCGCCCAAAGAGCAACACCATTTCTCTATCTGATCACTGAAAAGATTGAAAAACGTCATCTCCCACTTGAACTTGCACTGCTCCCCGTCGTCGAAAGCTCGTTTGACGCCTTTGCCTACTCTTATGGCAGAGCCGCCGGCTTATGGCAGTTTGTGCCTTCAACCGGGAAAATATATGGCCTGAAGCAAAACTTTTGGTATGACGGGCGCAGAGATGTTGATGCGGCAACCGACGCAGCGTTGGATTACCTTTCCTACCTGAACAAGAAATTCAATGGCAATTGGAATCATGCGATTGCGGCCTACAATAGTGGCAGCGGTCGAGTCTCTTCTGCGATTCGAAGAAACAAAAGAAAAGGCCTGCCAACCGACTTTTTCTCACTAGATTTACCCAAAGAGACCAGTAGTTATGTCCCTAAACTGCTGGCATTGGTCGATGTCATTGCCCATCATCAGCAATATGGTATTGACCTCCCACCGATTACAAACCAACCTGTACTGGCTCGCGTTGATCCCCAGAAGCAGCTCGATCTTGCCGTTGCAGCAAAGTATGCCGGCATCAGTGTCAGAGAACTGCAGAGCTATAATCCAGCGTTCAATCAATGGGCGACATCCCCAAATGGTCCATATAACTTGCTGATTCCTGTTGATAAAGTCAGTGTATTTGAACAGGCCATCGCGGCCGACGACGGAAAAGGGCTGAAACTGATCCGTTATCAGGTTAAGTCCGGTGATGTGTTGAGCACCATAGCCCAAAAATACAATACGACCACGAAAGTCATTCAAACCGTGAATCATCTTGATGGGATGCTGATTCGTGTCGGACAGTATCTGATGATTCCAACCTCAGTCAAAGACGAAAAAGCTTATACACTTAGTATGAGTAATCGACTGGCGAAGATTCAGTCCCGAGTCCGAGGGCAATATAAGATGACTCATCGTGTTCGCTCTGGGGAGAGTTTATGGACAATTGCCAAACACTATCATGTCTCTCATCGATCTCTGGCTAAATGGAATGGAATGAGCCCGAAAGATCCGCTCAAGATTGGTAAGTCTCTGGTGATTTGGAAAAAAGCCAGCGATGGCGCGATCATCCGGACCTTATTTTACAAGGTTCGCAATGGTGATACCCTCAGTGGCATTGCTAATAAATTCAGAATTAAAACATCCGATATCATCAAGTGGAATAGCCTGATGGGAGAAAAATATCTCCAACCCGGCCAACAGTTGAAGTTATATGTCGATGTAACCAAAGTCAGCGTTTAAGCACAGCAAACGCTTTACCGGAACACCTATAACGCCGGTAAAGCGCTTTTCATTGACTCTCATTCAATCACAGACCCCATACTCGCTTCGAGACAATACACTAGTGCGGTAAAGAGAAAGAAACCTCAATCGGATTATGATCCGATGCGGTTGTCTGTATCACATCGGCTTGATTCAGAATCAGCCCACGGTAAAAGACATGATCCAGCGGGTGAGAAAGAAACTGTTTCCGCTGGTCATGCGTATATTTGACTTCCTGCATCGATAATGAGGCCATCATCTGATTGACCAGTTGAATTCTCTCATCACTCCAGCTATTAAAATCACCGGCAAACAAGATCGGCCCCTGATGAGAGGCCAACGTTCGCGTCAATTGTTGCAACTGCCCCTGAAATGCATCGATCCCAAGAGAAAAGTTAATGGCATGGACATTCACCACTGCCAGCGTCTGTGCCTGAGGGTCACTTAACTGATAATAGGCAACCAAAGCCGATTTAGGCAGACGAATCAATGGCTCATCAGCAGTATAAGCACAAGCAGAAACAGGGAGTTGCCTTGCAATATTCATCACGCCAGCAGACTTGTTGAAAACAGAGAAAGCCCGAACCTGCAATGCCGACAAATTTTGCTGCATCAGCCATTGATACAATGGCGACCCAAAACTTGATTCCTGAAGCAAGAGTAGTTGTTTGTGCTGACTATATTCGGTCAAAGCCGGCTCCCAATCGGAGCGGTTTTCTTTATAGATATTCCAAACCAAAACATTCAACGCCCCTTGAGCGTCAATCGCAGCAGCCGGGTGACGATTCTGATAGCATTGCCCATCAACTGCCGGAACGGATGATGTTGAAGGTACTAATGTCATCAGTTGTGGTGAGTCCGGGACTTGAAAAACAATCGTCGCGCCAAATCCAGAGAGGAGGAGTAAGACAGCAAAGATGATCGCCAATCTTTTTTTCATGGTGTATTTTCCGGAAAATAATCAAAGCATAACATGGCAGGAATAAAACAGTCGTTGATGACATCCTTGATAAATGAAAGAAGGAGCCATCGGCTCCTTGCTTTCATTCGGTTAGATAGCGTCTTCGTCTTCTTCACCTGTACGGATCCGAATCACTCGTTCAACATCGGTGATAAATATTTTGCCGTCGCCAATTTTACCGGTTTGTGCCGTTTCAATAATGGCATCAACACATTTATCAACAACATCACTGGAGATAACAATTTCCAGTTTCACCTTCGGCAAAAAATCCACCATATATTCAGCGCCGCGATATAACTCAGTATGACCTTTCTGACGCCCAAATCCTTTGACCTCTGACACTGTCATCCCCGTAATCCCGACATCGGCAAGCGCTTCCCGAACATCGTCGAGTTTGAACGGTTTAATAATAGCTTCTATCTTTTTCATGTTCATCCTTTAAACTTTATGGGTTACAGGCATTATCAATTACCAGCAGAAAACATTCAACAATCCCGCTACTGATAAGCAATCATCGCGCCAGTATGAAACGAATGGATTAATCATATATTCTTGGCATCATCCTCGCCCTACACCTGAGATTCGATTCATCCGAATCAACCTCAAACTAGCACAATCAGGGACCTGTGCAATACCATCAAATTACATGGCCTCATCAATGACACATATTCCGGTTCACAAAGCATTCTCGTTTTGACGGTGATGTGACAGAGTTTACGCGTCAGTGCGCCAAATCAGCTCATAGTCTGAACCAGAAAAGTGCTCATCAACAAACAATCCCGCCACGGCTATCACTTGTTGCCCGCTAATTAAAATCGGCATTCGTCTTCGTTGCCAACTCGGAACTCGGTATTCTTGAAATAACTTCTTCAATTTGTGTCGCCCTTTTCGCCCAACGGGAGAAGCGACCAGCCCTTCAGGATTAAAGCTCACCCAAAGTGGCATGGACAGACAACGTTTATCCAGCCCGAATTCAACTGGTTTCTCCGTCGCACGCTCAGTCAATAGACTGCTTTCGGTTAAGGTTAATAAAGTATCATCGATTAATGTTAGTGTGCCCAGCCCGTCAGGAAGTTCAACCGGATGATTAAATTTTATCTGACATTGCCAATCCCTAATATCCGCATAAACAGGAATATAATAGAGATAACCGTCAAAGCGACGCACTTCATAATTGCCGATACGACAACGCGGATTGGCATCTGATTTAGCCAGCAAGACCTGATGACAGATCTGTTCAAGCTGTCCCCGACTCGGCATCTGTTGTTCAAACTGATGGAACCACATCCGTAATATCTGTGCCCGCACTGCGTCTCCACAGTCTAATAAGCAACGGACCGACAAGCGATTATCCGACTGCAACGCCGCCTGAAAGCGCTCTTGGAGTAATTCATCCAGTAAGGCTTCTTGACTGGCACATAACTCGGCACTACGTTGTACGGCTTGCGGGAAATGGGGCCAGCGCGCCACCAACAAGGGCATCACCTCATGGCGAATAAAATTCCGGTCAAAGCGAGTATCCAGATTACTCTCATCTTCAACCCAGCTTAATTGATGTGTATTGGCATACGCCTCAATCTCTGCTCTGGAACAATGCAATAACGGACGGATTAACCGTCCTTGATGAAATGGCATCGATGCTGCCATTCCCGATAAGCCTTTCGGGCCACTTCCCCGCTTGAGAGCCAACAGAAAGGTTTCCAGTTGATCATCACGATGTTGCCCTGTCAGCAGCAGATCACCTTCGTCGATATAACGCTCTAATGCCTGATATCTTGCCTGACGGGCAGCCGCTTCCAAACCTTTACCTTGAGTATCGAACTGGATATATGCCACCTGAAAAGGTAGTGCTTCTTCTGCACACCACTGCCGACAACGCTCAACCCACTGGTCAGCAGACGAGCTCAATCCATGATGGACATGCACCGCCATGGCCGGACACTGATTGTCCCGCACATAACGAGCCAACAGATGAAGCAAGACACGCGAATCAATACCACCACTCAATGCCAGAATACATCGAGCCTGCGGTGATTGAATCTGAGCAGTCATAAACTGAGAAAAATCGTGATAAAGCATCAAAATCGCATTTCAAAAAATCGCTGGAGGGTGCCAGTGTACCTTGGGGCTTTGCTGGTGAAAACCTGAATTGACCTCAGTGAGATAGCGACGAGCAAACAAAAGGGAGACCCAATTCGGATCTCCCTTTCAATCGCATCAAATGTTCAGTACAACAAAGCGCATTCGTACCGTGAATTGAACTTAACAATAACCGTAATTCATGAGTCGCTGATAGCGGCGATCTAATAAAACATCCTGCTCAAATTGACCCAGCTCCTGAAGCTGTCGTTGCAACGTTTCTTTCATTCGCTGTGCAATTTGCTGATGATTGCTATGCGCCCCACCTAAAGGTTCTTCGATAACTTCATCAATCAGTCCCAGCTCTTTTAATCGTGGCGCAGTGAGTCCCATCGCTTCAGCAGCTTGAGGTGCTTTATCTGAATCACGCCACAAAATAGAAGCACAGCCTTCAGGAGAAATAACCGCATAAGTTGAGTATTGCAGCATGTTGACATAATCACCAACACCGATAGCCAAAGCGCCACCGGAACCCCCTTCACCAACCACATTACAAATCACCGGCACTTTTAGACTGGACATCACCTTCAGATTGGTCGCGATCGCTTCAGATTGCCCGCGCTCTTCAGCACCAACACCTGGATAAGCACCAGCCGTATCAATAAAGGTAATAATTGGCAGGTTAAAACGCTCCGCCATTCTCATCAAGCGCAACGCTTTACGATAACCTTCAGGTTTTGGCATCCCAAAGTTACGCTTCACCTTCTCGCGAGTTTCACGGCCTTTCTGATGACCAATCACCATGACAGGTTGACCATCCAGACGCGCCATGCCGCCAACAATTGCTTTATCGTCAGCATAAGCTCGATCACCAGCCAGTTCATCAAAATCAGTAAAGACATGTTTGATGTAGTCCAAAGTATACGGACGCTGAGGGTGGCGAGCTAATTGAGCAACTTGCCACGCACCTAAGTCACTGAAGATTTTTTTCTTCAGCTCGATGCTTTTATTTTCTAGCTGTTCAATCTCTTTATCGAGATCGACTGAGGTGCTCCCGCCATGACGAGAAACATCTCGCAACGCTTCGATTTTCGCTTCAAGTTCTGCAATTGGTTTTTCAAATTCTAGAAAATTCAGGCTCATCTACCGATCCTTTTTGACTCAGCTTTCTTTATTTTCAGCTGAATTTAGTTAAATTCGAGTTCAACTTGGCCGGGGCCAAGCAGTTGTTTCAGTTCATCCAGCAATGTATCGTTCGGCGTCACTCGCCATTCGGTACCCAAGGTCAATTTCGCTCTGGCATCAACCCGTTGATAATAAATATGTATCGGTACACTGCCGGACCGGTGAGGTTCCAAAATACGGCTGAAACGCTCAAAAAATGGTTCATCAATCTGCTTTTGAGTGATTGATAAAGACAAACTCTTGGCATATTTCTCTCGTGATGAATCTAAATCCATCACTTCGCGGACGGTCATTTTAAGCCCACCATTGAAGTCATCAAAGCTGACCTGTCCGTTTAGGACCAAAATTTTATCTTTTTCCAGCAATTCTGCATACTGTTCCAGCGCATCTGAGAACAACATGGCTTCTAACCGACCGGAACGATCATCTAGTGTTAATATCCCGATTCGCGAGCCTCGCTTCGTCGTCATAACCCGCGCGGCAATCACCAATCCCGCCACTTTTAATGATTGATCGCGTCGTGTTGGCGTCACATCCTTCAAGCGACAATCAGTATAATGAGTGAGTTCTTTCAGATACGCATTGACCGGATGCCCAGTCAAATAAAGCCCTAACGTATCTCTTTCACCTTCAAGCCAAACTTTTTCCGGCCATGGCGTCACTTGGGTATACCGTTGTTCTACCGCTTCCGGTGCATCAGTCAATACACCAAACATATCTGTTTGACCAAATGATTCAGCCTGACGATGTTGGCTGGCCGCTTTAACCGCATCATCCAAAGAAGCCATCATTGCAGCGCGATGTGGTCCAAGACGATCAAGCGCACCGGCATAGATCAGTTTTTCAATGACACGCTTATTCACTCGTTTGAGATCAACACGTGCACAGAAATCAAATAAATCTTTAAAATGTCCGCCAGCATTACGGGCTTCGAGAATAGCATCAATCGGACCTTCACCGACACCTTTTATCGCCCCGATGCCGTACACGATAGCGCCCTGATCATCGACATTAAACCGATAAAGCCCCGAATTAATATCAGGCGGTAGCACCGTCAAATTCATGCGAATACATTCATCGACCAAACCGACCACTTTTTCGGTATTGTCCATATCCGCAGTCATCACCGCAGCCATAAACTCCGCTGGATAATGCGTTTTTAACCATAATGTCTGATATGACACAAGAGCATATGCTGCCGAATGTGACTTGTTAAACCCATAACCGGCAAATTTCTCTACCAAGTCAAAGATTTTCATCGCCAGTTCGCCATCAATACCGTTATTGATCGCGCCTTGCTCGAATATCGCCCGCTGCTTCGCCATTTCCTCGGGCTTCTTTTTCCCCATTGCGCGGCGCAACATATCTGCACCACCCAGTGTATAGCCAGCCAGGACCTGAGCAATTTGCATGACCTGTTCCTGATAAAGAATGATGCCATACGTTGGCTCAAGAATCTCTTTGAGCGATTCGTGCTGCCATTTTTCATCAGGATAAGAGATCGGTTCGCGCCCATGCTTCCGGTCGATAAAGTTATCAACCATCCCTGACTGCAAAGGTCCGGGACGGAACAGCGCCACCAATGCGATAATATCTTCGAAACAGTCCGGCTGAAGTCGTTTAATCAGATCTTTCATCCCGCGCGATTCGAGCTGGAACACCGCGGTTGTTTCTGAGTTTTGCAGATTCCGAAATGATTGGGGGTCAACGAGCGGAATCGCTTCGATACGAACCGGCGGCTCTCCTCGTTTTTCTAACCGTGGATTGATCAGACCAAGCGCCCAGTCGATGATCGTCAGTGTACGCAGCCCTAAAAAGTCAAACTTCACCAGCCCCGCAGTCTCGACATCATTTTTATCGAACTGAGTCACTGGGTAGTGACCTTCCGGATCACAATAAATAGGGGAAAAATCGGTAATCGTGGTCGGTGATATCACCACCCCACCCGCATGCTTACCGGCGTTTCGGGTACATCCTTCCAGAATGCGACACTTGTCGATCAGCTCTTTGACTTCTTCATCGACGTCATAGAGTTCTTGCAACGCAGGCTCAGCTTTAAACGCTTTTTCCAGAGTCATCCCCGGATCGGGCGGCACTAGTTTGGAAATTCGGTCCACGAATCCAAATGGATGTCCTAAAACCCGTCCCACATCACGAATAACCGCTTTTGCTGCCATGGTACCGAAAGTAATGATCTGAGAAACGGCATCTCTTCCGTACATCTCAGCAACGTGTTCGATCACCCGGTCACGTTTATCCATACAGAAATCGACATCAAAGTCAGGCATCGAGACCCGTTCCGGGTTAAGAAAACGTTCGAAAAGCAGGTCATATTCCAGCGGATCCAAATCGGTAATTTTCAGAGCATAAGCCACCAAAGAACCGGCACCCGACCCCCGACCGGGTCCCACCGGAATATCATTATCTTTCGACCATTGGATAAACTCCATGACGATCAAGAAATAACCGGGAAAGCCCATTTGGTTGATCACATCAAGTTCAATCTGCAAACGCTCATCATAGGCCGGTCGTTGCTGCTCTCTGACTTGTGGATCAGGAAAGAGGAATTCGAGTCGTTCTTCCAGCCCTTCCTGTGACTTTTTCACTAAAAAGTCATCAATATTCATCCCTTCTGTGGGGAAGTTCGGTAAGAAATACTCGCCTAACCGTACCGTCACATTACAGCGTTTAGCAATTTCAACGGTATTTTCCAGTGCTTCGGGGATGTCTTTGAACAGCTCACACATCTCATCTTCGCTACGAAGATACTGCTGTTCACTATAATGTTTGGGTCTGCGAGGATCTTCGAGCGTATAGCCATCATGAATCGCGACTCGAATTTCATGCGCATCAAATAGATCCCGACTTAAAAAGACAACTTCATTAGTCGCCACAACCGGTAAGTCATATTGTTCTGCCAATTCGATGGCAAAGTGCAAGTAGGTTTCTTCGTCAAGACGTCCAGTTCGGATCAATTCGAGATAAAAACGGTCGGGGAAATGAGTCTGATAAAAATCGACATACTGCTCAACCAGTTTCTGGTTACCTTTGAGCAAAGCCTGTCCGATATCACCATTTTTACCGCCAGACAGAACGATTAAACCTTCCGAATGTTCAGCCAACCATTCCTGATCGATCACAGGCTGATGCTGAATGTGCCCACGAAGATAGGCTTGTGAGATGAGCCATGTCAGATTCTTGTAGCCAGTATTATTTGCTGCCAACAACGTCAGACGAGTCAGATCATCACCGAATGCTTGCGAACGGACTGAAAAATCTGCACCGATAATCGGCTTCACGCCACAATTATGGGCTGTACTGTAAAATTTCACTAACCCACATAGGTTGGTAAAATCGGTTAACGCCATCGCCGGCATTCCCATCTCTGCAACCTTCTTGACTAAAGGAGGCACTTTCGACAGCCCATCAATCATAGAAAAATCACTATGAATTCTGAGATGGATAAATTTAGGGTCAGACATGTTAATGAATATCCTGTTCAGACACGGTAAAAAAACCACCGTCTCTGTCTGTAAAAACGCGATAACCAAATATTGTACGTGATTATCTATCTAAGTCCAAAATACGCCGTACAGGCTTGAAACTTCTGCGATGCACATCAATCACCCCATAACGCTCAATCGCTTCCAGATGTGCTTTGGTCGGGTAGCCTTTATGCTGCGCAAATCCGTAGTTTGGATATTGCTGATCTAACAGCATCATTTCCTGATCCCGGGTGACTTTCGCCAAAATCGAAGCGGCGCTAATTTCGGCCACTCGCAGATCGCCTTTGACAACAGCCGCTGCCGGAACAGATAAGGACGGAATCCGATTCCCATCAACCAAAACAAACTCAGCCGTAACCGGCAGTGCATCAACGGCTCGCTGCATTGCGAGCATCGTTGCCTGTAAAATATTTATCTGATCAATTTCTTGTGCAGAGCAACGCCCAATCGCCCACGCAACTGCTTTTTCCTGAATTTCAGGGAAGAGCGCTAATCGTTTCTTTTCGGATAATTTCTTTGAGTCGGTTAATCCCAAGATCGGTCTGGCCGGGTCTAAAATAACCGCGGCAGTCACGACATCGCCAACGAGTGGCCCGCGACCAACCTCATCCACACCAGCAAAACGCTGATAACCGAGTGGATATTCAAAAGGAGGGAATTCAACGTTAGCCATTACAATCGCTCTATCAGGTTTAAAACGGCATTAGCCGCCTGTTTGTCTGCATTTTTCCGGATTAGCTGGTGAATTTCTGTGAATTTGCTCTGCATCAAACTATTATCACCATCAAATAAAACACAGACTTCTCGGTATAAATTCTCCACCGTACACTCGTCCAACAATAACTCTTTGACGATCTCTTCATCGGCAAGAATATTCGGCAACGAGACATATTTGGTTTTGACCAAGCGCTTCGCTAAGAAATTCGTCACCGCATTAAATCGATAACCGACGACCATGGGACGATTCACCAGCATACATTCTAATGCAACAGTCCCGGAAGCAAGCAGCACAGCATCCGCAGCAGTAATGACGGTTCTTGCCGTACCATTCACCAACACGAAATCTAATTCAGGGGCAATTTCCTGCCACGCGGCTTCAAATTGTTCACGCCGTTTATCGTTCACCAGTGCCACTACAAATCCTAAATCGGGATAGCGCTGACGAAGTTTCTGACAGGTTTCAATAAAAGGACGACATAGCATTTTCAGTTCACTACCCCGACTACCGGGCAGCACGGCTAACCAACGTTTTTCGGTATCTAGCCCCAATGTTGCCCGAGCTTCATTTTTATCCGAATTCAGAGGGATTGCATCTGCTAATGTATGGCCGATAAATTCACAGGGGACATTGAACCGATCATAGAAAGCTTTCTCAAACGGCAGAAATGCCAAGACCAAATTGGTTGCCTGAGCAATTTTATAAATACGCTTTTGACGCCATGCCCAAACCGAAGGACTCACATAATGAACGGTCGTGATACCGGCATCCTTCAAATTACGCTCCAGACGCAAATTGAAATCCGGTGCATCAATTCCAATAAAAACGTCAAGGTCAGCATCTTTAAAATAACGAACGAGGTGGGATTTAACCTTAACAAGACGAGGCAGCCGTCCTAAGACCTCAGCTAACCCCATAACGGCAAGTTCTTCCATATCAAATAAAGATTCACAACCCAATGCTTTCATTTTCGGGCCCGCGATTCCGACAAAATGAGCATCAGGGTGCTGTTCCCGAATCGCTTTGATCAATCCTTCACCCAACGTATCGCCTGATAACTCACCGACCACGATACCAATCTTGAGCGGCTTACTTTTATCCAACATTATTGACTTTGAATCCCTAATAGAATGCATTGATGAACCAATAAAAAAAGATCGCTCAATTCAAAGCGATCTTTTTGCTGATTGTGTATCAATCAACGGATAATACCGCGTACAGATTGCAGCAGAAAATCCTGAAAGATCTGAACAGCGGGACTTGATTGCGCTTCTTTTGCAATTTCCGTTTTTGCTTCATCCAGCTTGAGACCACTACGGTACAATAATTTATATGCACGACGAATAGCATGAATTTCAGATTTCTCAAATCCGCGCCGTTTCAAACCTTCAATATTAATACCGAATGGAGAACAATGGTTCCCCTGAGCTGTCACATAAGGTGGCACATCCTGAACAACAATTGATCCGCCCCCCAACATCACATGTTCCCCAATATGACAGAACTGATGAATCGCACACATCCCGCCCACAATCGCGTAATCACCGACTTTTACATGTCCGGCAAGCGTTGCGTTATTGGCAAAAATACACCGGTCACCAACGATACAATCGTGTGCTACATGCGCATTGATCATAAACAGGTTATCACTGCCGACCTGGGTGATCCCTTGATCCTGTACAGTTCCCCGATGCATGGTGACACTCTCACGAATTGTGTTCCGATCACCAATCACCAGTTGCGTTTCTTCGCCTTTGTATTTCAAATCCTGGCAAGCTTCACCAATTGAAGCAAACTGAAAAATACGATTATCCTGACCGATTTTCGTCGTGCCTTTGACAACGACATGGGACAGTAACTCAGTTCCATCACCGATTTCCACATTGCCTTCGACATAACAAAATGGGCCAATTTTTACATTCGCACCGATCAGAGCACCGTCTTCAACGACTGCTGTAGGGTGTATCTGAGCTGTTTCATGAATCATACTAAAACTCTCTGCGAGCACATTTTAGCTCCGCCGAACAAACGACTTCACCATCAACTTTTGCCACTCCGGTGAATAGTGCAATTCCCCGACGATCTTTCAGGAATTCCACTTCAACGATTAATTGATCTCCCGGAGTAACCGGTTTACGAAACTTCGCATTATCAATACTAGCAAAATAATAAAGCTCATTCTCTTTAGGCGCACCAAAAGTTTTAAATGCAAGTAAGCCGGTCGCCTGAGCCATCGCTTCAAGAATCATGACTCCCGGAAACACCGGAAATTGAGGAAAATGCCCGGTGAACTGAGGTTCATTGAATGAAACATTTTTCAAGCCAACTAAATATTTCCCTTCCTCATAATCCATTACGCGATCAATCAGCAAGAATGGGTAACGATGTGGAAGGAGTGTCTGAATCTCAGTGATATCCATCGTTTTATTTTCAGTAGTCAAAGTCATATTCCTATATAAATCAATAAAAACCAATATGTGTATTGCCAACAAAAAAGGCTCACACGATGCGAGCCTTTTTCTATATCCTTCACCGCTCAATCAAATTCGGCTCAGGATACATCGCAGAATTAAGATTCCACTTGTTGCTCCAACAGTTGTTCAACGGCTTTCAACCGTTTATGCATATCTTCAATCCGAAGCACTCGGGCTGTAGTCTTACGCCACTCTTTATTCGGTTGAAGAGGAATCCCTGAAGAATAAACACCTTTCTCAGGCAGACTCCGCATGACCATCGCCATGCCGGTAATCGTGACACCATCTGCAATTTCAATATGTCCATTGATAACTGAAGCACCACCAACAACACAATATTTTCCTATCGTTGTACTTCCGGCAATAATCGTACCACCAGCCATTGCCGTACCATATCCGATGTGCACGTTATGTGCGATCTGCATCTGATTATCAAGGATAACATTTCCTTCAATAACCGTATCATCGAGAGTTCCCCGATCAATAGTCGTGGATGCACCGATTTCAACACGATCACCGATTCTGACAGTCCCCAACTGAGGAATCTTAATCCATTCCCCTTTTTCGTTGGCATAACCAAAACCATCAGAACCGATAACGGTCCCGGATTGAATCAAACAATCAGAACCGATTACGACCCGATGATAAACACTAACATTTGCCCACAGGCGGGTATTATCACCAATCTCCGCATGTTGACCAATAAAACAGCCAGCACCAATAACAACATTATCACCCAAAACGACACCAGATTCGATGACAGAATTGGCGCCAATCGAGACATTACTTCCCAAAACAGCATCTTCAGCAATGACAGCAGATGCTGCAATACCTGATGCGGGAGGCGGTGTTGTATCCAAAGCTTGAGCCACTTTTGCAAAAGCAACATATGGATCATTGACGACCAATACATTCTTTGGGCATAGCGACTGATGCGAAGCCTTGACCATGATCACCGATGCCTGACAGCTACCTAAATGCTGCGCATATTTCGGATTTGATAAGAAAGTGATATCACCCTCTTTTGCGGTATTCATCGGTGCGACGGCCCCGACCATAACGGTTGGGTCGCCAATTATTTCACCATCGGTGATATCTGCCAGCTCGGCTAATGTCAGTTTTACCATCATATAATTATTTCAACGCTTTAATAACCTTGTCTGATAGGTCATATTCAGGTTTGCCATATTGCATAACCTGAGTATCAATGACCATATCAAAACCTTCTTTCTTGGCAATTTTTTCTACCGCGTCATGAATGACTTTCAGTAGTTTACCCTTTTCTTCTGCTTCTCGTTTAGAAGAAGCTTGTTCTAATGCCTGTGACTTAATTTTAAACTTACTATCAAGCTGTCCAATTTCGATGCGAAGTTTCTCGACGTCACTCTCACTCATTAATGAGCTGTCTCTTTTCAATTTTTCAACTTTCTTTTTCGCTTCAGTCCGAATGCTTTGTAGCTCAGCGGCTTTATCCTGAAACTCCTGCTTCATTTTTTGCAGAACAACCTCTCTTTGAGGAAGCTGTTGGAACACTTTGGCAGTGTTGATATAGCCAATCTTCTGCGCAGCCTCGGCTGCCAGACTAAAACATGACATGCTCAAAACAGCTAAACCAACACTGATCGCTTTGATATGATTCCTCACAATTAATATCCTCATTTTTAGAAAGTTTTACCTATCGTGAAGGAGAAGAATTCTTCATCATCTCCTTCATATTTCTTAATCGGCTTAGCAATTGCAAACACAAGTGGCCCCATTGGAGACATCCACTGCAATGCAGCACCATACGACGAGCGGTACTTCGTCGGATCAGAATAATCATAATAGTATGCGTTACCATAATCTGAACCACGATCATGATAATTAAATTCAGTATCCCAGACACTCGCCATATCATAAAAGACGCTGGTCCGTACCTGATTCTGAGCTTCTTCTGACACAAATGGTGTCGGCACAATCAACTCGGCACTGGCTTGCATCATTGCATTACCACCAGCTGACTTATCTGTCGCTGTTAATGTACCATTGTTACTATCTGCAAAACTTTTGAAGACGGCTCTTGGGCCAGCCGAATTTGAACTGAATCCTCGTAAAGTGGAGAAACCGCCAGCATAAAAGTTCTCATAAAATGGGTAAAGGTTATCATTATCACCACTTTTCCCGTAGCCATTTCCGTAACCCAATCTTCCTCTGAGCAGCAAGGTGAAATCATGCTGTTTCGTCAGTGGGATATATTGTCTGATGTTATATTGAGCCTTGAAATACTGAGTATCAGACCCTGGAACCGTGATCTTATAAGAAGCACGTTGATAATTCCCTTCCGTCGGGAAATAACCTTTATCGAGGTTATTGCGTGTCCAAGTAAAATCGAGGTCAAAATCATTTGTCACAAAATTAACCGTTGACCCGGTATTGGCATCGATTCCCTGAGACATCAAGAACTTTTCAATCTGTAAATAAGGAGACAGATTGCCAATCATGTTATGTGTATACCCGACACCAAACGCAAAACGATTGAGTTCATCATAAGGGAATCCCCACGTCAGATTGGTCCCATAACTTTCATTGGTATAATCGACAATCCCGGCTTCTGATGCTTCAAATTCATTATAGAAGATCTTGCCCCCTAAACTAACGCCATCCAAATTCCAATAAGGATCGTTATAGCTCAAAGTGACATTTTTCTGATAATCGTTAATTGTCGTGGTAATACCCACACTGTTTCCGGTCCCCAAGAAGTTTTCTTGCTGTAATCCGACCTGAAAACTCATACCTGATTCGGTACCATAACCGATACCAAAATTGACACTGCCTGAATTGGCTTCTTTGACGTTATAAACCAGATCGACCTGATCATCACTGCCAGGCACCCGAACAGTCTGTACATCAACCGTTTCAAAGAATCCCAGACGATTCAAACGAGTTTTACCGGCATCAATCGATTTAGAATTTAGCCAACTACCTTCCATCTGACGCATTTCACGGCGAAGCACTTCATCTTTGGTGACTGTATTACCGACAAAGCGAATGTCTCGAACATAAATCCGCTTTCCGGGAGACACTTGAACCACTAGAGAGACTTCTTGTTTGTCGTCATCAAATTCAGGGATAGTTCGTACCGTCGGATAGGCATAGCCCGATTCACCAAGGATTTTCTTGATGCTGCTTTCCATCGCTGTCACAGAAGAACCTTTGTAAATATCTCCTTTTTCAAAAGGCACCAGCGTCTCGAACTCTTTTTCTTTGCCGATGAGGTCACCTCTGAAGGATACCTTTTTCACGGTATAAGGCCGGCCTTCATTTAAGTTCAGGGTAATATAAACACCCTTCTTATCAGGAGAAATGGACACCTGGGTTGAATCAACCTGAAATTTCAGATACCCGCGATCAAGATAAAATGACTTGAGTTTTTCCAAGTCACCAGCAAGGATTTGCTTTTGATATTTATCTGAAGATAAGAAATTCCACCATGAAACATCGGCATTCAGATCAAAACGTGCCAGTAACTCTTCATCACTGAACACATGATTACCAATAAAATTAATCTGCTGAATTTTGGCTGAAACACCTTCGGTAAACACAAATTTGAGGTCGGCCCGGTTACGCGGCAACGGTGTGACAACTGCCTTTACTGTGGCATTGTATTTTCCGACGCTATAATAGAAATCTTCCAGACCTTTTTCGATGTTACTCAGCGCAGTCCGATCGAGCGCTTCGCCGACCCGCACACCTGACGCTTTCAGGTTTTCGGTCAGTTGTTCATCTTTAATGGCTTTGTTACCGGAGAAAGAGACACTAGAAATTGTTGGTCGTTCTTTGACTTCAACAACTAACGTTCCATTATCCCGAAAGACCCGAATGTTTTCGAAATTACCGGATGAATAGAGTGCCTTAATTAAATCGGCAATGTCCTGAGAGCCAACCGTATCTCCGACACGAATCGGCATTTTCAATAATACAGCGCCAAGCGTGACACGTTGCAATCCATCAACTTGAATGTCCTGAACAACAAACCGCTCGGCACCGTAAACAGACATACTGCTGACAAGCGCTGTTGTCAGGATAAGCTTCTTTATCGCCATCGTTATTCTAATTATTCCTTTGTACAACCATGCCTAATCAATGCAGATTCATCACAGGCGTGTAAAATCATTAAACATGGCGATTGCCATGAGTGAAAAAATAATTGCGCCACCGATTCGGTACCCAATCTCTTGTACCTTTTCCGGAACAGGATGTCTGGTAATCGCCTCAATTGCAAAAAACATCAGATGTCCTCCATCCAACATCGGAAGCGGCACTAAATTGATGATTCCCAGATTAATGCTAATTAATGCCAAAAATCCTAAGAAATAAACCAATCCATATTCAGCTGTTGTTCCTGCCCCTTTCGCGATAGAAATCGGACCACTTAAATTATTCAGTCCAACATCACCAACCAACAGTTTTTTCAACATGCTGAGGGTCAGATTAATCACTTGTCCCGTTTTTTCAACAGCCTTTGGAGTAGCCTCAAAAACACCGTACTGTAAATTATAACGATAATTTTCCGGCCACTTCCCTACTGTCGGCGAGACTCCAGCAAAACCGATGGTTCGCCCATCAGATAATGTTTTAGCGTTCGGAATCATTGTGATCTCAAGATGTTGTCCACCTCTTAGTACCGACAGTTCCAGAGGCTTATTCGGACTACTTTGTACCGACTGAACCAACTGTTGCCACGAAGATATGTCTTTACCGTCGATAGCGACAATCTTATCACCTTTTGTTAATCCAGCGACAGCGCCTGCACCTTCGTCAATCACCTGCGCCAAAACCGTTGAGACCTTCGGTGAATATGGCTTAAAACCAAGAGCCTTCATTGGAGACTCTTTTTCTGGGTCAAAGTTCCATGTTGACAGGTCAAGATGCAAAATTTCCTGATGACCGATAGCATCAGGTTCACGAACCGTGAGTGTCATCTGATCATCACCAATATGAGAAATGAGTGCCATATTGACCGATTCCCAGTTCCCTGTTTCAACGCCTGACACCGACTGAATTTCCATACCGGAACGTAATCCGGCATCCGCAACAATCGATGTCGGGGCAACTTCACCGACGACCGGTTTTACCGCGGGAATACCAATACAATAAACGGCCCAATAGGCGAAAACAGCAAACAGAAAATTAAAGACTGGCCCAGCGGCAACAATGGCGGTCCGTCTCCATAAACTTTTTTGGTCAAAAGCCAGATGTTGCAGGTGTTCAGGAACATCAGCCACCCGGCTATCGAGCATCTTCACATATCCCCCTAACGGGATGACTGAGATACTATATTCGGTCCCATCTTTGGCAATGCGACGCCAAATCGCACGCCCAAACCCAATTGAAAATTTCTCGACCTTGACCCCACAACGCCGTGCAACCCAGAAATGTCCAAATTCATGAACGGCAACCAATATGCCTAATGCCAGAATGAATGAAATGAGATTCCACAGAATACTGTTCATAACGAATACTCTTTGACTAATTGCTGTGCAGATTGTCGCGCTATCGTATCGAGCTCCAGCAAAGATTCCAAATTCATGACAGAAGCAGCGCTTGCTGTTGCACACACCTTCGACAAAACACGCTCATTAATCACGGCAATATCTGTAAAACGAATCCCACGATTTAAAAATGCATCAACAGCAACTTCATTCGCGGCATTCAGTGACGTCGTCGCGTGTTGCCCCTCATAACAAGCATCAATCGCCAGTTGCAAACAAGGATAGCGCGCCATATCAGCCTGCATGAATGTCAGCTCACTCAACTGAGAAAAATCTAATGGTGCAACGCCCGAAGAAAGCCGCTGCTCAGGGTACCCCATCACATGAGCAATCGGTGTTGCCATGTCTGGTTCTCCCATCTGAGCAATCACACTCCCATCACGATACTGGACCATAGAATGAATCACAGACTGGGGATGGATCAGAACCTTAAGCTGATCGCGCGAAGTATTAAACAACCATTTCGCTTCGATATACTCAAGCCCTTTATTCATCATTGTGGCTGAATCAACAGAAATTTTAGGCCCCATAGACCAATTAGGATGAGCGATGGCCTGCTCTGGCGTCACATCAGAAAGAGTCTGGATCGGAGTATAGCGAAACGGCCCGCCAGAGCCGGTTAATAAGAGATGAGAGATCCCACTCTCGGCCAGATTGCATCGTCCTAAAACTTGTTGGCAATTCGGCGGAAGAGATTGAAAAATGGCATTATGCTCACTGTCGACAGGAAGTAACTGAGCGCCATACTGTTCGACAGCATTGATAAATAACTGACCGGACATCACTAAGGCTTCTTTATTTGCCAGTAATACCCGTTTCCCAGCTTTAATAGCAGACATTGTTGGTAGCAATCCGGCAGCACCAACAATCGCAGACATCACTGTATCGACGTCATTAAGCGCCGCAACGTCGCACATTGCCTGTATACCGGATAAGACCTCCGTCTTCACGGCATCGGCCTGTAAGCGCCCCCGCAGTTGATGCGCGGCCTGCTCTGATGCCATCACAGCATATTGCGGTTGCCAGCGACAACACAGTTGATACATTTTCTCAACATCACTGCCGGCAACTAAAGCGACGACAGAGAATCGTTCGGGATTTGCTTCTATGACCCGAAGTGTACTGGCACCAATGGAACCTGTAGCGCCTAAAATGGTTAATTTACGCATAAAAGAAATCGAATCACTCTTTTGGGACATCATAGCAAAACCCGAACAGCACCAACGACCAACTACACCTGAAAGTAGAGGAATGCAAATACAGGAAATGCGGCAGTTAAACTATCAATGCGGTCTAAAATACCACCATGCCCGGGAATAATATGACTACTGTCTTTGATTCCTGCGACACGTTTAAACATACTCTCGACCAAGTCACCGAGAACAGAGAAAATAACCGTCAATAAAATCGTCGCTAACATCATGCTCGTACTTGAGAAGTGCAATTCAAACCACTCTACCAATCCAAAAGCAACGAGACATGCAGCCACAACCCCACCGATTAAACCTTCGATGGTTTTATTCGGGCTAACTGCTGGCGCCATTTTATGCTTTCCAAAAAAACGGCCAGAAAAATAAGCAGCACTATCTGCCACCCACACAATCATACAGACAAAAAGAACCAGCTTTGCGCCATGGTATGGATCAACGGATAATCCTTCCGTTCTTAACAGTAAAACACTCCAGAAAAATGGAATAAGGGTGAGCAACCCAAACAGATGTTTGAGCCCTTTAGAGTGCTCCCAAATCGGTCGGGATTTTGGATAAGAAACAGCAAGATAGCTTGCAATAAACCACCACAGAAAACCACTCCATAACAGAACTTGGTAAGGCAGCGGAAGAGCGTGATTCATCGAAAAATCTTCAGGTAAACACCACAAACTAAAACCACCGATAACGACGGCTGGCAGCAGCGAAATAAGACGAGCATCTAGACTAATAAATTGTGTCCATTCCCAAAAACCAAGCAACGCTAACAGAGCCAATGCAGCGATGAAAATACTCAACGGTAATTTAAAAATCCCTAATATAACCAGGGGAGCCAACACCAAGGCGGTAATAATTCTCAGCTTCAAATCCTGAACCTTTATCTTTTATCCATCATTGCTTTAATTTGTTCACCGGTGCACCCAAAACGTCGCTCACGGTTCACAAACCAAGTCATTGCTTCAATTAAGCTTTCTTCATTAAAATCAGGCCAAAAAGTCGGCGTAAAATACAACTCAGCGTAAGCAAGTTGCCACAACATAAAATTACTGATCCGGCATTCACCACTCGTTCTAATCAACAAATCAACATTTGGCAAATCGGACATCGTCATATGTTGAGCCAAGATATTTTCGGTAATGTCAGATGGCGTCAAAACGCCTGTCGCAACTTTTTCAGCGACTTGCCGCGCGGCTTGAGTTATGTCCCATTGACCACCATAGTTGGCTGCGATATTCACAACCATTCCGGTATTCTGAGCCGTCAACATTTCTGTCTGAACGATTTTATCCTGTAAGCGAGAATTAAAGCGAGAGGTATCACCAATGACCCGTAATCGGAGATTATTTTTGTGAAGTTTCTTTGCTTCTGTAGACAAAGCTGTAATAAATAAGTCCATCAACACCCCGATTTCATCTTCAGGTCGCCGCCAATTTTCGCTACTAAAAGCAAATAAAGTGACCGCCTGAATGCCAAGTTGGGCTGCTGTCGTTATCGTTTTCCTTACCGCTTTGACACCATTTTTATGTCCAAAAACTCTCGGTTTTCCCCGCGCTTTAGCCCATCGTCCATTACCATCCATAATAATAGCAATATGTTGGGGAAGTGCTTCAGACGAGAGTTGTGATTTTTGCATAAGAAACGAATTGATTTTCAATAGAATATGTCAAACAAAAAGGCGCTGTACTGGCTTTGCGCAGCGCCTCAATAATATATGGAAAAACCAATTAAACTTCCATCAACTCTTTTTCTTTTGCAGCAAGAACGTCATCGATATTCTTCACCGCAACATCAGTCAATTTTTGGATGTCATCTTGGGCTTTACGTTCTTCATCTTCTGAAATTTCTTTATCTTTCAATAAATTTTTCAGCTCAGTGTTAGCATCACGACGAATATTACGTACAGCAACCCGACCGCCTTCGGCTTCTCCACGAACAATCTTCACCAAATCACGACGACGTTCTTCCGTCAACGCTGGCAGGGGAACGCGAATCACTGTACCGGCAGACATGGGGTTTAATCCCAAGTCAGACATCATAATGGCTTTCTCTACCTTTGGTGCCAATTCTTTGTCAAAAACTGTAATCGCAAGTGTTCTTGAGTCTTCGGCAATGACGTTTGCAACCTGATTTAATGGCGTTGGTGCACCATAATATTCTACGGAAATGCCAGAAAGCAAACTTGGATGAGCTCTCCCTGTACGAACTTTAGATAGGTTATTTTTGAGCGCGTCTACGCTCTTGTCCATTCTCTCTTGAGCGTCTTTTTTGATTTCATTAATCACATTATCACCTTAATTCTTACTCAACCTATAAAGATTACAATGAAGCCTTGTTGTTTATGAGTGTCCCTTCAGCTTCACCCATCACAATACGACGCAGAGCTCCAGGTTTATTCATATTAAAGACTCGGATTGGCATTTGATGATCTCTGGCAAGCGTGAAGGCTGCCAAGTCCATGACCCGTAGTTCCTTTTCAAGGACATCGTTATAAGTCAGCCTATCATACAGTTCTGCATCAGGGTTTGCTACCGGATCCGCACTATAAACACCATCAACTTTTGTGGCTTTGAGCACAACATCAGCTTCAATCTCAATACCACGTAAACATGCAGCAGAATCTGTTGTAAAGAAAGGATTACCGGTCCCTGCTGAAAAGATCACCACACGCCCCTGACGCAGCTGACTGATCGCATTGGCCCAGTTATAATCATCACACACACCGTTCAGTGGAATAGCAGACATAACTCGAGCATTGACATAAGCACGATGCAGCGCATCACGCATTGCCAGCCCGTTCATGACGGTTGCCAGCATCCCCATATGGTCACCAACAACACGATTCATCCCTGCTTTGGCAAGTCCTTCGCCACGAAATAGGTTGCCACCACCAATCACAACACCGACCTGAACGCCTAACTCAACCAGTTCTTTCACTTCCTGAGCCATCCGATCAAGCACGGTCGGATCAATACCAAAGCCTTGCTCACCTTGCAGAGCTTCACCACTGAGTTTTAACAAAATACGTTGATATGCAGGTTTCGGATTCGTTGTCATGGTGTTTACCTTCTCAAGAAAGTTATTCATCGATTAATGGTCATGAATAGATGCTTGCAGATAATTATAAACACATATTCATCACAATTAATGATGGTTTTATTCGTGAAAAGACCGTAGCAATAGCCACGGTCCTTTTAAGCGCTTCACGAATCAGAAATTAACCTTTCTGAGCCAATGCAACTTCTTCAGCAAAACTTAGGCTTTCTTTCTTTTCAATACCTTCACCGACTTCAAGACGGACAAAAGCAGAAACAGAAGCACCTTTTTCTTTCAAAATTTCGCCAACAGATTTCTTCGGTTCCATCACGAAAGCCTGACCAGTCAGAGAGATTTCGCCAGTGAATTTCTTCATCCGGCCAGCAACCATTTTCTCTGCGATTTCTTTTGGCTTACCTTCATTCATTGCGATTTCGACTTGAACATCACGTTCTTTCGCAACAACATCAGCAGGTACATCGTCTGGCGTCACATACTCAGGGCTAGATGCAGCAACGTGCATTGCGATGTGCTTGAGTGTTTCAGCGTCACCTTCACCAGCAACAACAACACCAATTTTTTCACCGTGGCGATAAGACGCGATCGCTGAACCTTCAATATACTCAACACGACGGATAGTGACGTTCTCACCAATTTTTGCAACCAGTGCAACACGTGTGTCTTCAAATTTAGCCTGTAGCTCTTCTACAGATGCTTTAGAAGCGAGGGCTTCAGCAGCCACTTCATGGGCAAATGCGCTAAAGTTTTCATCTTTCGCAACAAAGTCAGTTTGGCAGTTCACTTCAAGAAGAGCGGCAGAGCCTTCACCTTCTTTGATAATGATAGTGCCTTCAGCTGCCAGATTACCTGCTTTTTTAGCAGCTTTAGCAGCACCACTTTTACGCATGTTTTCGATTGCAAGTTCAATGTCGCCGTCTGTTTCAACAAGCGCTTTCTTACATTCCATCATGCCTGCGCCAGTACGCTCGCGCAGTTCTTTTACTAGAGCAGCAGTAACAGCCATTCTCTATTCCTCGATTGATTCTGGATATGGTAAAAATTAGGGGCCAGTTTGCGGCCCCCAATGTTAACTATAACCTAGTCGATATGTCACAGATGTTGCACATCAGACTAAGTGTGACTCAGAGCCGCAATTATTCAGCTTCTACGAAACCATCTTTTTCAGCAACAGCAACAACATCTTTGTTACGGCCTTCGCTGATAGATGAAGCAGCAGCATTCAGATAAAGTTGAACTGCACGGATTGCATCATCATTACCTGGGATAATATAGTCAACACCATCTGGATTAGAGTTCGTATCAACGACTGCGAATACAGGGATACCCAGATTGTTCGCTTCTTTAACTGCGATGTGCTCGTGATCAGCATCGATGATGAACAGAGCGTCTGGTAAACCACCCATATCTTTGATACCACCAAGAGATTTCTCGAGCTTCTCCATTTCGCGAGTACGCATCAGAGCTTCTTTCTTGGTGAGCTTGTCGAAAGTACCGTCTGTTGATTGAGCTTCAAGGTCTTTCAGACGCTTGATGGACTGACGAACGGTTTTCCAGTTCGTTAACATACCACCTAACCAGCGATTGTTAACATAGTATTGGTTGCTTGCTAATGCAGCTTCTTTTACAGATTCAGATGCAGCGCGCTTTGTCCCTACAAACAGAACTTTTCCTTTTTTCTCACCGATTTTTGCCAGCTCAGCCAGCGCGTCGTTGAACATTGGAACAGTTTTTTCTAGGTTAATGATATGAACACGGTTACGAGCACCGAAAATGAAAGGCTTCATTTTTGGGTTCCAGTAACGAGTCTGGTGACCAAAGTGAACACCAGCTTTCAGCATATCGCGCATTGATACAGTTGCCATATTTTCATCCTCTATGGGGTTAGGCCTCCACATCCCCCATGCATCCGACCTTTGAACGATTTCAACAAAGGCACCCCGGAACACGTGTCGGAATGTGTGTGATTTAAAGAAGTAAATGGAAGGAATGCAAACTGACTCATATCTCTGTAGGAGATAGGAATCGACTCTGTCATTCCGGCGCGCTTTATATCATATTTCACAGCTGACTGGCTAGAAAAAAATATCATCTCCCACAGGTGCGCCGCTTGATATTCAGGTTTATCATGTTGCATCGATGTTGTCAGCTTGCGCTCCTGACTGCGCTTGTTAAAATAAGTGACCAGTACGATACAGTGCCTATCAAATAAAATAGAGATTACCGATGTCTGTAAATATAAAAACCGCAGAAGAAATAGAGAAGATGCGTGTTGCCGGCCAGCTTGCGGCAGATGTACTCGAAATGATTGAACCTCACGTCAAACCCGGTGTAACGACAGAAGAACTGGATCAAATCTGCCATCGGTACATCACAGAAACCCAACAGGCCATTCCGGCGCCACTCAATTATCATGGCTTCACAAAATCCATTTGTACGTCCATTAATCATGTGGTCTGTCATGGTATTCCGGCAACTGAAGATAGTACATACGGCCAAATTCAGCGCCCAGCAGTGCTAAAGGATGGCGATATTATCAACCTCGATATCACTGTGATTAAAGACGGATACCACGGTGATACTTCCAGAATGTTTTTGGTTGGCAATGTCTCTCCGGCAGATAAGCGTTTGTGTATGGTGGCACAAGAAAGCCTGTATCTGGCAATGAAAGTGGTGAAACCCGGCATCCAATTGGGTGAAATCGGTACCGCGATTGAAAAGTACATCAAAACGAACAATAAAAATAATCCGCGAATGAAGTTTTCTATTGTGAAAGATTACTGCGGTCACGGTATCGGAGCCGGATTCCATGAGGAGCCACAAGTTGTTCACTATAAAAACGGTGACAGAACAGTCCTGAAACCGGGAATGACATTTACTATCGAGCCGATGATTAATGCGGGTAAGTTTAGCTGCCGCCTAGATGAAGAAGATGGTTGGACTGTCTATACCGCAGATTGCAAAAACTCAGCGCAGTGGGAACATACGCTGCTCGTCACCGATACGGGTTGTGAAGTGCTCACCTTACGCAAAGACGAGACAATTTCCCGTCATTTACACAATATCTAAATTACACAATATCTAAATCAGAATCTGCCTGCATGTCGTGATACCCTAGCATTGCAGGCATTCTCCTCCTGCTAAGAATCGATGCGATTCACGACTCAAAACGCGATAAACTTGCCTCATCGCGGCTGTGTTTTTTCCAATTGGATGTAAAGGGAAAAGGTAGGCTTCTGAAGGTATCTTTGATAGATTCATAGTTATAAACAAGATGTATGTCGCACGGATGCTACTAATATGCATGTTCAATCCCCACTCACACTACAAGACGAACAACTAACACTTTCCTCGCTGAAAAATCAGCTGGAAATGTTTGCCGACGAGCAAAAACAGCAGTTTCTGAACGCTCATTCAGTACCGGATTTGGTTTATGGTCGAGCAGAATTCATGGATCAATTGCTGCAACGTTTATGGCAGTTTTATCATTTCCATCAGATCGACGAACTTACACTGATCGCGGTGGGAGGTTATGGCAGAAAAGAACTTCACCCGTTGTCAGATATCGATATTTTAATTCTTTCCAAACAAAAACTTCCAACCCACGTTCAGACACAGATCAGTAAATTCATCACGCTTCTCTGGGATTTAAAACTTGAAGTCGGTCATGCCGTCAGAACCATTGCAGAGTGTAGTCAGATCGGTCGTGAAGATTTAACCGTCGCTACCAACCTACAGGAAGCCAGAAGGCTCGCTGGTTGTGAAGAGATATACCATCAACTCAAACTCATCATTCTGTCAGAATCATTCTGGCCGACAGAGACGTTCTACCGGGCCAAAGTTGAAGAACAGAAAGCGCGTCACGCCCGTTATCATGATACGACTTATAATTTGGAACCCGATATCAAATCAACGCCTGGTGGGTTAAGAGATATTCATACACTCAGTTGGATTGCCAGACGACATTTTGGGGCAACCTCATTATTCGAAATGAGTAGCCACGGTTTCCTCACAGATGCTGAATATCGGGAGCTGGCTGAATGTCAGGAGTTTTTATGGCGGGTACGTTTTGCGCTACATCTAGAGCTCAAACGTTACGATAATCGCCTAACGTTTGCCCATCAAGCTCAAGTCGCCGAACATCTGGGATTTCAGGGAGAAGGCAACCATGCTGTTGAGATGATGATGAAAGAGTTTTACCGCACGCTTAGACGAGTGGCTGAACTCAATAAAATGTTACTCAAACTCTTTGATCAGGCTATTCTGGATGAAGATGATGCCTCCCTGCCGACAATCATCAATGACCATTTTCAAAAACGGGGCAACCTGATCGAACTTCGAACCGAAGGGCTTTTCCAACAATATCCGGAAACAATTCTGGATATGTTTATCCATATTGCGAACAACTCTCAGATTGAAGGTGTCGCTCCGACGACCATGAGACAGCTCAGAACAGCCCGACGCCGACTCAGCTACTTTTTACATACGCTGCCTTCAGCCCGGGAGAAGTTCATGGAATTGGTCCGGCACCCCAATGCGCTGACGAAAGCTTTTAGCCTGATGCATCGTCATGGCGTCTTATCCGCGTATTTGCCGCAGTGGAGTCATATTGTCGGACAAATGCAGTTCGACCTCTTTCATGTTTATACTGTCGATGAACACAGTATCCGTTTGCTCAAACATATTCGGATTTTCAGTGATCCCAAAAATCATGAACATCACCCGATCTGCTGTGAAGTGTACCCTCGCCTGCAAAAGAAAGAGCTACTGATTATCGCGGCTATTTTCCATGATATTGGTAAAGGACGTGGCGGTGACCATTCAGAAATTGGCGCGGTCGAAGCCTATGACTTCTGTATTGAACATGGTTTATCAAAGCCCGAGGCAAAATTGGTATCATGGCTGGTACAGAATCACTTACTCATGTCGGTGACGGCACAGCGACGCGATATCTATGATCCAGAAGTCATTATTGAGTTTGCGAAAACAGTCCGTGATGAAGAATATCTTGAGTTTCTCGTCTGTCTGACCGTTGCGGACATCTGTGCAACAAACCCAGAATTGTGGAATAGTTGGAAAAGGACCTTGCTGGCAGAACTGTTTTATTCGACCCAGCGGGCACTCCGCAGAGGTCTGGAAAACCCAGTAGATGTCAGAGAGCGCATCCGACACAACCAACAACTCTCTTCGGCTTTGCTAAGAAAAGAAGGCTTTAGTCTGCAAGACATTGATTCGTTATGGCAACGTTTCAAAGCAGACTATTTCTTACGCCATACACATAAACAAATCGCTTGGCACTGTACGCACATGTTACGCCACCAAGCGCCAGATGAACCTCTGATCTTAATCAGCAAGAAAGCCACCCGTGGTGGTACAGAAATTTTTGTGTATACCAAAGACCAACATGCGCTGTTTGCCACGGTTGTTGCAGAACTTGACCGCAAAGGCCTGAATGTCCATGACGCTCAGATCATGACCAGTAAAGATGGTTACGCGCTGGATACATTTATGGTGTTGGACCAAAATGGAGATACCATTGATGCTGAGCGCCATCAAACACTGACCTCCCATCTCTACCGAGCGATCCGACAGGGAACACCAGCCCTACATAAAACCCGCCGGACCCCCAGTAATTTAAAACACTTTAAAGTCAAGACGCAGGTTGATTTTCTGCCGACCAAGAGTAAAAAACGCACACTCGTTGAATTTGTAGCATTAGATATGCCAGGGTTACTTGCGACAGTCGGTGCGACATTTTCTGAGTTGGGATTTGATATTCACGGTGCCAAGATCACGACTATCGGTGAACGAGCTGAAGACTTATTCATCATTACCAGTACCGCACATGGCAAGCTGAGTATTGAAGAACAGGAAAATCTGCGACAGGTTTTAATCGAAAATGTGGATGCACTCATGCCCCACTAAGTGGGGTTATCACGCTTCAAACCGGGGATAAATAGAGCGATCCATACCACAACTTTCAATGCAAAATAGGAACATGCGCTACCTCAACCGAGAAGAGGCTGATACATTGATATTATCACTAGCCATCGGAGAGATAGTCTATGTTCCCACACCTCAGTAACCTGGGAATCAATGATCCCACCCAAATAGAACGCTACACCGTCCGTCAGGAAGCCCTGAAAGATGTGCTGAAGATTTATTTTCGTAAACAAAAAGGAGAACTGTTTGCGAAAAGTGTGAAGTTCAAATACCCGAGACAAGTGAAAAATGTGCTGGTCGATGGTGGGAGTCACCAATACAAAGAGATCACAGAAATCAGTCGTAATCTCACATTAGTCATTGATGAACTCAACCACATCACAACCCCAGAAGAACTCTCCGAACAAGACCTGAAAGAAAAAATACTCAGTGATCTGCGCCATTTGGAAAAAGTCGTCACCAGTAAGATCCACGAAATTGAAAATGATTTAATGAAATTAAAATGATAGATAAGGTTCCCGGCTGGGAACCTTGCTTTCACAACTATCGAGCCTCAGCCAAACCACCCAATCCCAAAACCGATCCCCGCCAGCACAATCCCTGCCATCACTCCGGCGAGTACGTCATCGATCATGATGCCGAATCCACCGGCCACATGCTGATCCAGCCAGCGAATCGGCCATGGTTTAACCATATCGAAAAAGCGGAATAATACAAAACCGAGAGCGATCCATGACCACTCACCACTCCCCTGAACCATATAGGGAACAACTAACATTGTGATCCAAAAGCCTACAAATTCATCCCAGACGATCGAACCATGATCGTGAACATGCATATCATCTGAAGTCCGCTGACAGATTTTTATACCGATCAATGTAGCGAAGAGTGTGATGGCGACATAGATCGCAAATGGCAACTGAGACAATAATAAATAGAATGGAATTGCGGCCAGCGTTCCCATAGTGCCGGGAATCACTGGGGATAAACCACTGCCAAACCCCGTCGCCAGTAAATGCCAAAGATTGCCCAGATGCAGCCTTTCTGTGGGTTTCATCAATTACTTCTCCTGCTGAAAATGATCATAGCCGGCTAACTCCCATGACAAGGGATTACCTGCATGATGTAGTTCCCACTGTCCTTGAGACCGAATCTGTCCAATGCAAGTTAACGGGGTATCACAATGAGAGAGCGCACTGACCAATGAGCCTTGATTTTCCCCCGGGACGGTAAAACAGAGTTCGTACTCCTCACCACTTGTTAATGCGTACTGCTGGGCTTTGACCATATCACCGCCTACGTACTGTAGCAGTGCTTCAGAAATCGGCAGGCGACTCACGTCAATACTGGCTCCCACACCTGAGCCGGTCAGAATGTGTTGGATATCACTAATGAAGCCATCAGAGATATCAATCGCGGCCGAAGCCTGTTTTAACAAGGATTGCCCGGCAAGAATTCTGGGGGTCGCAAAGTAGTGACGCTTTTCGAGTTCCCGACTCACATCATCAAGAGTTTGCTCCGCAGATAAAATCAGTTCTAACCCGGCTTTACTATCTCCCAGTGTTCCTGTCACATAAATCCAGTCTCCGACCTTTGCGCCATTGCGAGTCAACGCTTGTGTTTCTGGTACGAAGCCATGTACGGTCAGCGTGATACTCAACGGCCCTCTGGTGGTATCACCACCAATTAATTGAATATTGTAGTAACTTGCTAACTCAAAAAAGGCATCACAAAACCGACTCAACCACACTGAATCCGTTTCAGGTAGCGTCAAAGCCAGCGTACACCATGCTGGTGTAGCCCCCATCGCGGCTAAATCACTTAAATTAGAGACAAGAGCTTTATGTGCGATCCAGGCAGGATCTGCCTCAGGAAGAAAATGGGTCCCGGAGACCATCGTATCTGTACTGATCGCAAGCCGAACTTGCTCAGGTACTTTTACAATCGCGCAATCATCGCCAATGCCAAGTTGAACATCTTTACGCTGTGTTTGTCGTTGCTTAAAGAAACGATCAATTAAACGAAATTCACCCGTCATAAATTTTTCCTGAATATGGAGAGAGATATCATGCACATAAAAAAGGTCAGCTCTCGCTGACCTTCTCATTTTAATCGCTTTCTACGTCTTACGAACACTTATTTCTTACGAACATGAGGCGCTGCTTTATCCAGCACACCATTGACGAATTTATGGCTATCTTCTGCTGCAAAAGATTTTGCTAATTCAATGGCTTCATTGATCACGACTTTATAAGGCACATCTCCGCGACGCGTCATCTCATACATCGCCAAGCGAAGCAAAGCAAGTTCCATCATGTCCAGGTCTTGCATCGGACGAGAAGCATAGGGACGAATTTTGCTATCCAGCTCAGTGTGACTCTGCACGACACCGGTGAGCAAATCGCGAAAATACTCAACATCAGTTTCAGGGGCGCGAAGTGCTGGCTCCGTTGAGCGGTGCTCTTCATCATCATATTTATCACTAGAGAGAAACTGAGCCTCAATTGTTGAGACATTCTCACGGGTAATTTGCCAAGAATAAATAGCCTGTAAAGCAAACTGGCGTGCATTACGACGTGCGGCTGGTTTCACATGCGCCCCCATTAGGAATCAATTGCAGAAAGAACATTAATCATTTCAAGCGCGCTCAGTGCAGCCTCTGCACCTTTATTACCAGCCTTGGTTCCTGCGCGTTCAATCGCTTGATCGATGGTATCAACGGTCAATACACCAAAAGCGACAGGTAGGCTATACTCGAGAGAAACCTGAGCTAAGCCTTTATTACACTCATTACAAACATAGTCAAAGTGCGGTGTTCCGCCTCGGATCACGGTCCCGAGAGAGACGATCGCATCAAACTGACCTGTTTTTGCAACTCGCTGCGCGACAAGCGGCAGTTCAACAGCACCCGGACAACGAACAACCGTAATATTCTCATCACTTACCTGACCGTGACGCTTCAACGTGTCAATTGCACCGGAAAGTAAACTTTCATTAATAAAACTATTAAACCGTGAAATGACAATCGCAATTTTCGCGTGAGGTGCCGGGAAACCTCCCTCAATCACTTTCATAAACTTTCCTTAAAACTCTGTTGATCAGCGAGAATCGGCGGATTCTAGCATAGTTCCATGATTAATTTCTAATGGTATTTCTGAAGACGCAAGGAAACAAATTGCCTGTTTTCATCCGAGCATCCCCGCTCAGATGACTTACTGACTGATATATTCCACAACATTCAGTCCAAACCCACCTAATGCATGATATTTTTTATTCGCGGATGAGAGCAACTTCATATTGGTGACGCCTAAGTCAGCAAGGATTTGTGAACCAACACCGACACGACGGGATGTCCCTTGTTTTTTGGCCATCGCAGGCGCTTCACCTTTATCCTGTAGTTCAAACATCTTGACCCGATGAATAATCAGTTCCGAAGATTCTTCATTGCCGAGCAGAACTAACACACCACCTTCAGCACTAATACGTTTCATCGCATCTTCAATACTCCAGCTCCGATCGGTATTCCGATCACTATGAAGTACATCCGTGAAGGTATTAATCAAGTGAACCCGAACCAGAGGAATATCTTGGTTCTCTTTCTCTTTGACCAACGCATAATGAACCTGGTTATCGATGACGTCACGATAAGTGATTAAATCGAATTCACCATGGACGGTTGGCAACTGACAAGTCGCAACACGCTCAATCGTGGTTTCAGTGTTGTTTCGGTATTCAATGAGGTCAGCAATCGTCCCTAGCTTAATTTGGTGTTTCTCTGCAAAGACTTCCAGATCTGGACGTCTTGCCATACTACCGTCTTCTTTTAGAATCTCGACAATTACCGAAGCCGGCTCCAAACCCGCTAATCTTGCCAAGTCACATCCGGCTTCCGTATGTCCGGCACGAATCAATACGCCACCATCTTGAGCGGCAAGCGGGAAAATATGACCGGGTTGAACAAGATCAGAAGCCTTTGCATCAGGTGCAACCGCAGCCTGAACCGTTCGGGCACGATCTCCGGCAGAAATCCCAGTGGTAACGCCTTCAGCAGCTTCAATCGAAACCGTAAAATTGGTGGTAAATTGGGCGTTATTATCTTGAACCATCGGAGCCAGCCCCAGACGCTGACAACGCTCTTTGGTCATCGTCAGACAGATCAGCCCCCGCCCATGCGTTGCCATAAAATTAATCGCTTCTGGTGTAATATGCTCTGCGGCAATAATCATATCACCTTCATTTTCGCGATCTTCATCGTCCATCAGGATAACTATTTTACCCTGGCGAATATCTTCGATAATTTCTTGGGGGGTGCTAATTGCCATCGTTCTTATCCTCGGTACTGAAATTAGACTATTGTTCTGTATGATGCTTCAATGCAACCGCAAGCAACAAATTGTGGATCATTCAAGCAAAACCATTCTGCTGTAAAAATTCGAAGGTCATTGCGGAACTCTGCTCCCCCTTGTCGGGAGCTCCGGCACTCAGTAAGCGCTCCAAATAACGAGCCATCACATCGACTTCAAGATTCACTCGTCGCCCGACCCGAAATGCGTGAATGGTAGTTTCTGACGATGTGTGGGGAATAATCGTCAGTTTAAAAGCGTTGTGGCGTAATGCATTGACGGTCAGACTGATCCCATCCACAGTGATAGACCCCTTTTCCGCCACGTAACGGCAAATGTCTTCCGGTAAAGCAATCCAAAATTCAATCGCCCGACCAACCTGAGCGCGCTCAATAATCTCGCCGACCCCATCCACATGTCCGGAAACAATGTGTCCGCCAAACCGAGTTGTCGGTAACATGGCTTTTTCCAGATTGACTCGATCGCCCACTTGAGCATGAGCAAAACTCGATTTATTGAGCGTTTCCAACGATAAATCAGCGGTATAACTTCTTTCCGTCAGCGCCACGACCGTCAGACACACACCGTTGGTCGCGATGCTGTCGCCCAGTTTGACATCTGACATATCCAGAGAACCGACTTCGACCTGAATGGAAACATCTTCACCTTTCGGGGTAATCGCGGTGAGCGTCCCGATAGATTCAACAATACCAGTAAACATGGTGTTACTCTTATATTTGTACGTTGGGGGAATGATACTGCGGTATCACAGTCATACGAACGTCGGGGCCAACCCGAACTACATCAGCGATATCGAGCTGAAATACATCTTGCATCGATTCAAAACCAAACTGACCAAACAACCCTCGTCCGTCACTGCCCATTAATTTGGGAGCCAGATAGAGAATGATTTCATCGACTAACTGCTGTGACAGCAATGCCTGCGAGAGTGTCGCCCCGGCTTCAACCCACAGATGATTGATTTGGTGCTTGTCAGCTAATTGGCATAGCAGAGCACGAAGGTCGAGTTTTCCTGTTGAATCAAGAGCGACACAAATATCTGCGTCGTCCTGCCCCACAGTCAACACGGGCCCGTCACCATCATATAGTTTCAGCCCGTCATGTAAGCGATGATGCTGATCTAAAATGATGCGTACCGGTTGACGAATCTCAGCCAATGGATACCTCTGGCCAACCGATTCAGGGAGTGCGTGATGCCGAACTGTCAGAGCCGCATCATCAGCAATCACGGTTTGGCTGGTAGACAAAATTGCACTAGCTTTGGCGCGAAACTTTTGTACATCGGTCCGGGCTTCCACAGACGTGATCCATTGACTGACACCGTTTGCTAAAGCCGTCTGCCCGTCAAGGCTGGCTGCCATTTTCAACTGAACCCATGGCATTCCGGTTTTCATTCGTTTGAGGAAAGCAGGATTGAGTGCGTTTGCATCGGCTTCCAGCAAGCCAGTCAGAACTTCAATGCCTGCAGCTTGCAACATCGCAATTCCTCGGCCGGCGACTTGCGGATTTGGATCTTGCATCGCACAAATGACTTTAACCACACCTGCCTGAATCAAACCTTCAGCACAAGGGGGCGTTCGACCGTAATGAGAACAAGGTTCCAACGTAACGTAAGCCGTTGCGCCTTTCGCTTGCGTTCCAGCCTGCCGCAGTGCGTGAACTTCCGCATGAGGTCCACCAGCCTGAACATGATACCCTTCCCCGACGATCTGACCGGCTTTGGCGAGCACACAGCCTACATTAGGATTGGGAGTGGTGGTGTAAACCCCCCGCTTTGCTAATGCGATCGCTTTTGACATCATTTGATAGTCAAACGCGCTAAAAACACTCATCAATACTGCCTTCTAGTCTTCCAATCTGGCAATTTCTTCACCAAATTCCCGAATATCTTCGAAGCTCCGGTAAACCGAGGCGAAACGAATGTAAGCGACTTTATCAAGCTCTTTCAACTGTTCCATCACTAAGTTACCAATCAAGTCACTTGGAACTTCTCGTTCACCCGTCGCCCGCAAACGCGACTTAATCGTGCTGATGGATAGATCAATGGCATCAGCGCTGACAGGTCGCTTTTCTAGCGCTCTCAGCATCCCACTGATCATTTTTTCCTCATCAAAGGGTTCACGGTTACCATTTGACTTAATCACTCTGGGCATCACCAGCTCTGCGGTTTCAAATGTGGTAAACCGCTCATGGCAAGCCAGACACTGCCGGCGGCGACGTACTTGGTGTCCATCGGCAACCAAACGCGAATCAATGACTTTCGTATCATTTTCCGAACAAAAAGGACAATGCATAACACCTCCACTCCAATGAGAGTGAGTTTAACGGAATTGCTAACGCGAGGGAAAGAAAAAGGGGCAAAAATGCCCGCTTATCACACAATCCATTCGATTCATCTAAAAATATCAACTTCTGGACAAATAATCCGCTCGGCCGACCCACTTATAGCTGGTGAGTTCTTCGAGTCCCATCGGCCCTCGGGCATGTAATTTCTGCGTTGAAACAGCGACTTCAGCACCTAAACCAAACTGAGCACCGTCAGTAAAACGCGTTGAAGCATTCACATACACCGCAGCAGAATCAACAGCATTAATAAATTGTTCAGCATGATCGAGTCGGTTGGTCAAAATCGCATCCGAATGACTCGCATGATGCGCTCGCATATGCTGAATCGCTTGTTCCAGATTCTCCACTACTTTCACACCCAGCGTATAACTGAGCCATTCGGTATCAAAGTCACCATCCTGAGCTGCTCTCAAAGATGCTGCATCCGTCAGGCCAGCCTGTGCTGATTCATCGGCAACAAAAGTCACCTTATCACTCAAACGTTGCGCCAGTTGAGGTAAAAACTCAGTAGCAATCTGCTGATGAACTAATAATGTATCTAAGGCATTACAGGCTGATGGACGTTGCACTTTGGCATTTTCAATCACATCCAGAGAGCGATTTAGGTCAGCACTCGCATCGATAAACATATGGCTGATACCAAAACCACCAATAATCACCGGGATCGTACTATTTTCCTGACACATTTTGTGTAGTCCGGCACCACCGCGTGGAATGATCATATCGACGTATTGATCCAGCTTCAGGAGTTCGCTGACCAGCGTGCGGTCAGGATTGTCGATATATTGCACCGATGCGGCCGGTAATCCGGCTTTTTCCAATGATGACTGAATGACTTTGACCAGTGCCATATTTGAGTTGAACGTCTCTTTTCCGCCTCGCAATATACTCGCATTACCGGTTTTCAAACATAGCGCGGCAATATCGATTGTCACATTGGGACGGGCTTCATAAATGACACCGACAACCCCTAACGGCACACGACGACGAGAAAGAGACATGCCATTTTCCAGAATACGACGATCCATTTCTTGACCCACCGGGTCCTGTAAACCAACCACATTCCGTACATCACTGGCAATGCCGGCCAAACGCTCAGTGTTGAGTAATAACCGATCCAACAAAGCCTCGCTTAATCCTGACTGACGTCCTTGCTCAATATCCAGCGCATTCGCTGCCAAAATTGCATCACGGTTTGCTTCCAGCTCATCGGCAATAATGGTTAAAGCCCGGTTTTTCTGTGCCGTTGTTGCTGTTGATAATTGGAAAGCGGCTTCTTTCGCAGCTTTTCCCATCGATATTAGATCCACGCTATGCTTCCTTTTTATTCCTGAATCACGACCATATCATCCCGATGTACAACTTCGGAACCATAATCATGCCCCAGTAGTTCATTAATTTCTTTACTATGTTTGCCTTGAATAATCTCTAGATCCTGACTGGAATATGAAGATATCCCTCGGGCAATCACCTGCCGTGACTGATTGAGAATAATGGCCACATCACCTCGGGAAAATACACCATAAATGCCGATGATCCCTTTCGCCAGCAGACTACTTCCTTGAGAAACAACTGCGTTCACGGCGCCATCATCAATCATAATTTCGCCAGATGCTGCTGGCCCAGCCAGAATCCAACGCTTGCGATTCTCCAACGCTTCTTCCAATGGTAAGAAGCGTGTCCCTTGAGGATGTTCGCTCAATGAATCCGAAATCACATTCGGGGCTCGTCCTGAAGCAATAATCACTTCAATACCAGCCCGACGAGCAATATCTGCAGCTTGTAACTTGGTTGCCATACCACCGGTTCCGAGTGTCGTACCACTTCCCCCGGCAATTTTCCGCAGCGTATCATCAATTTTTTTGACTTCCCGAATCAGTTCAGCATTGGGATCTTTACGCGGGTCAGCGGTAAATAGTCCCGATTGATCGGTTAAAAGCAAGAGCTTATCTGCACCACATAAGATACCGACTAACGCGGATAGATTGTCATTATCGCCCACTTTAATTTCAACGGTTGCGACAGCATCGTTTTCATTCACGATGGGAATAATGTCATGGGCGATTAACGAATTCACGGTATCTCGTGCATTTAAAAAACGTTCACGATCTTCTAAATCAGCACGAGTCAGCAACATCTGACCGATTTTGAGATCGTAAATCGAGAATAGAGATTCCCAAACCTGTATGAGCTGGCTTTGACCGACGGCTGCCAGCAATTGCTTACTTGCGATCGTATTCGGCAGTGCCGGATAGTCAAGATGCTCTCTTCCGGCAGCGATTGCCCCCGAAGAGACCAAGACAACTGCATGTCCTTGACGCTTCAGCTCAGCACACTGTCGGACAAGCTCTACCATTTGTGCCCGATCAAGCGCTAGCGTCCCGCCAGTCAGAACACTGGTTCCCAACTTGATAATAATTGTTTTTGATTGTCGTTCGTTTTCAGGTTGTTCTATCGCCATCATCAATCATACGATCTAAGTAGAAAAGGAGAGATTCTTTTTAGCAATCAAAAGGGCAATTCACAAGTAGAAAAAGGTGCAACCGCACCTTTTTTAACAGAATGAGAAAATAAGAGGAGAATTATTTATCGACTAACAGAGGATCGCAGGTGACTAGCGCATAGCCAAATTTATCATTGAGTAACGTTTCAAGCTTTTCGTGGAACGCTTTTTGAGTTCGGTGAACTTCTTCTAATGCCTTCGGTTGGGGCTCTTCAAGAACCCAGTTTCCAGCGTGATCATATCGCCCGATGGCATATTTTGCTTCAAATTGCTGCTCATCCGAGTGTGATAATGACATCCACCACCCCCAAAACTCTCTCACTTCCGGTGATTTTTTATCATCAACGCAAACGGCCAGACAATCAAATAGATAAGTGCCACTCTGATATTGTTCTTCTCTCAAATATGGACCTAACGATTTAAAGGCTGCATTTAGTCGGTGGTAGGTTGGTTCCTTGCTCAATTCTGGCATTTCAGCACTCCTTTTTTACAGAATTGCATGTCACTCTAACGATCAACAATGCGCATATCTTGTACATAAAATAGCACAAAAATTCACTGCATTAGTTCATCTTCAAGCCAGTTTATCGCCAAATCGAGGGCTTGCTCATATCCGTGAAATAATGTCTTTGACTTAATCTCTTTTGCTCGCCCACCAGCACTATAGTTTGCAACCAATTGATTGTCTGAAGGCGGTGATACCGGATCACCCTCCAATCCCAAAGCCAAAATAGGTGTTTTTGTTTTTCTACCGGTAAGAAACCCTTGTGCTTTCAGTGACCACGCTCGCAACTGCGTAGATAAACTATCAATGTCGACCACATTTTTTCCTAATCGAGATGCCAGCACATCCAAATACATCTTCGGCATCCGTTTTAATTTTTCAGGAGAAGACAGAATATCATGAACCGGTGCGCCTAAAGCGATACAAGCTTTGATTTTACTGGATTCAACAAATGACAGCCGGATCATCGCATTACCGCCAAAACGAAACCCGATTAATCCGACGCGGTGATGATCAACCCAGGGTAAGCGAGCCAACTGATTCAGAACGGTTTGATGGAGAACAGAGGTATCTTCGGTTAAAGGCCATTGCGAGTTGTATCCGATGGATGGCATATCAACCGTCAACATCGCAATATCCCGCTGTGCCAGATAATCTCGGAACAAACGCCACATATCGGTTTGCAGGCTATCAAGACCAGCCGTCACAATAACAACAGGCTGGGGGCGCTCGGTATGTGATAAGTGCAGATGTGCAATAATGTTCTTGTTTTTATACGGAAACTCTAACTGTTTCACAATGTATCCAGAACGTTTCGCGGCTTCCGTATAGGCGGTGTTTGCCAATGCCTGAGCCTGAATAGCAAGCGTGTCATTCTTGAGATGGGGATATCCGGCGATACTAAAACATAAGGACGCTGCAAACATGCGCTCAGCCGCGGCTTCCCCCTCAAGCTGATCAGATTCATGCTGATAACGGGTACCTAATTTATTCCATTCATAAGCCCAGTTACCTTGCCGATATCCCATCACCGTATCTAGCCATTCATCAACCGTTCTCGAATGTGATGAAGATGCGATCCGTGCTAAAACTTCTTCCTGATCAATCGAATCAATGCCCTGCCATGCCCATTGCATTCGCCTCAATGTTCGATACCAAGCGCCCTCAATTTTCTGAGTCACAAATCCTTGACTACTTGACATGTACTGGGTCAATGCAGAGGTTTCTTTAGCCTGTTTATGGTTATCAAACAATCGCTCAGAAAGGTTGTCACTGTTCTTGTTACTCTTAAACATAAATCGGGACCACTTCAGAAAACGTTTAAATTCATCAAAAAAAATGGTCCATAACAGGACCATTTTCTCAAATTAGTATCAATTCATACGAAAAGATCTATTTCAGCTTACGATTCACTGGCTCAACATAGGATAGTACAGTATCCCAAGGTTGTTCAATCCATGTATCCTGAGCCACATCAACGATGTATTCGTCAACTAAATCTTTACCGGCCGGCTTGGCACACACGGTCACGAGTTTAGCTTTTGGATACAACTCACGAATTTTACGGGCTGTATCACCACTATCAACTAAGTCATCGATAATCAAATACCCTTCACCATCATGCTCAGGCGCTTTCAGTACGCTCATATCACGCTGATGATCATGGTCATAGCTAGAAATACAGATTGTATCGACGTAACGAATACCCAATTCTCGCGCAAGAATCGCTGCTGGTACAAGTCCACCACGACTCACCCCAATCAGACCTTTCCACTGTTCTGCGGGCATTTGTCGCTCGGCAAGTTGACGACAATACATCTGCATATTATCCCAGGTAATCAGGAATCTTTTGCTCATTGTTTTCTATCCAATTTTTTATCTAAAATCTAAATTCGTTAACCTGCGATATATTTTACAACAAAAATCGCAGCCATGAACCACACGCTGAGTGAAACATGACGGGCTTTACCACTCAAGAGTTTAATCATTGCATATGAGATAAACCCTAAAGAGATACCTTCTGCAATTGAAGATGTGAGAGGCATCATTAAACAAGTCACGACAACGGGTGCAGCCTCAGTGAGATCACGCCAGTCAATACTCACCAACCCAGATAGCATCAGAATAGAAACATAAAGGAGTGCACCTGCGGTTGCGTAGGCGGGAATCATCCCTGCAAGAGGCGCAAAGAATAAAGCAAACAGGAAGAGAATTCCAACAACAACAGCCGTTAATCCTGTTCGTCCACCTGTCGCAACACCAGCAGCACTTTCAATAAAAGAGGTCGTATTCGATGTTCCGAACAATGCTCCCGTAACTGTTGCTGAAGAATCAGCCAACAATGCTCGGTTCAGGCGAGGAATTTTTCCATCTTCACCAATCAGATCTGCTTTTTGAGCGACACCCACTAATGTTCCGGCTGTATCGAACAAATCCACGAACAAGAATGCAAATACAACCGAGATCATCCCCACATCTAATAACGCTGAGAAATCGAGCTGTAAAAATGTCGGAGCAATACTCGGTGGCATCGACACCACACCGGCCCAGTGGATATCACCAAGCATCAAGCCTATTGCACTGATCGCCAGAATAGAAATCATCACACCGCCTTTGACGTTGCGATAAACCAGTGCGATGGTGAGAAAGAAACCGAGTGCGCCTAAGATACAGTGAAGTGAGGTAATATTGCCAAGAGAAACCAATGTGGCTGGATTATCAACGATGATGCCAGCATTTTTTAATGCAATAAAGGCAAGAAATAAACCGATACCCGCTGAGATACCGGTCCTTAAAGACATCGGAATCGAATTGATAATCCATTCTCGAATCTTAAATAAACTCAGTATGATGAACAATACGCCTGAAGCAAATACCGCAGCCAAAGCGACCTGCCACGTATACCCCATGCCAAGCACGACGGTATAGGTAAAAAAGGCATTCAGCCCCATCCCCGGCGCCAGCGCAATCGGATAATTCGCGATAAATCCCATGATGAAACAACCAACAGCTGCCGCCAAACAGGTTGCAACAAAAACAGCGCCACGATCCATTCCCGTATCGGCTAAGATCGCTGGATTAACAAAAATGATATAAGCCATGGTTAGAAAAGTCGTGATTCCCGCAATGACTTCTGTTCGCATGGTTGTGCCATGTTCACTCAGTTTAAATAGCTTCTCGAGCATGATGGTTCCTGTATAGATTCAAGTAAACGGTTGCGTAAACGATTGGGAGGCGATTATAGAGAGTAAAGACAGCAAATTCTAGCGTAATTCATATAAAAACTGACCTAATAGTCAAGTTTATGAAACCTTGTAAATATTCCGATTGACGCAACAAAAGTCATCAAAAATGCATGAGGCATCCCCCCATGACGAACAGGGTCAGGCCAGACAATACCATGTGAAAGGATAAAAAAACGCCACTTCACATGAAGTGGCGCTGGAAAGGGATCAAAATCTTCCAATAAAAATTAGGGGTGAACAAAAAATGTCCGAGCTGCAAGTTTCCATCATGTCCAATTCCACAACAGACCATCAAAGCAAATTGGTCTAGTCAGAGTCCCGAATATCCCCCATCAATTTTACAGAGGAATGCTTCATTCAGGTCACTCAGTAAATGGGTTAAATAGAAGCATTGCAAACAGTGTTGAATATACCACAAAGAAAATTTATTACAACAATATCGTGATCAAAACCAAATAAATCAAATTTCAGTGACTCTTTTATTGAGATTGATGTAATTTAATTACCAAAAAATGACTGTTCTGTGTAATTTTATTCCTTAACTGTAGCAATCGAAATCAATACTATTCATATCTGATTTTTTAAAAAAACAGGTCTCATGCTATCCCCTACATGATGAGGGTGATATTCTCTTGCTATCGACTGGTGCGCATGGTCTTCAGTACACTCGATTTCTCAAGTACAGACGAATGCTTAAATACAGATGAAGCATGAAGCACCAACTCAGTTTAATTTGATCCACTTTTCATCAACCACATTGTTTTTTATCAACCACATTGTTTTTCATCAACAACCACATTGTGGAACAGGAGTCTTCAGTGTCAGAATTCCAATCCGAAATTAGTCACCTTTCACCATCTCTCGTCTGGACGTTTTTCGATAAAATATGTTCTATCCCGCACCCCTCATACCATGAAGAAAACTTGGCTCAATACATTATCGGATGGGCCAAAGAACAGTCCCTTGATGTCAGACGCGATCCGACGGGGAATATTTTTATTAAGAAACCGGCAACATCAGGCATGGAAAACCGCAAGGGGGTCGTACTGCAAGCACACCTGGATATGGTGCCACAAAAAAATGAAGAGACGGTTCACAACTTCGCCCAGGATCCTATTCGTCCTTATATTGATGGTGACTGGGTCACTGCTCAAGGGACCACTCTCGGTGCAGATAATGGTATCGGGATGGCAACCTGCCTTGCCGTGTTGGCTTCAGACAATATCCAACATGGTCCTTTAGAAGTACTGTTAACGATCAACGAAGAAGCTGGCATGACTGGCGCATTTGGTCTGGAGCCGGGTTATCTGGAAGGAGAGATCCTACTGAATACCGACTCAGAACAGGAAGGTGAAGTTTATGTCGGATGTGCCGGAGGCATTAACGGCTTACTCGCTTTTGATATTGAACGTAGTCAAGTTCCGGCAAACCATGTGGTCCGCAAACTCCAGCTTAAGGGTCTCAAAGGCGGCCATTCAGGTTGCGACATCCATCTCGGCCGAGGAAATGCCAATAAATTATTCGCTCGATTTTTGGCACAACATGCCGAGCCACTGGCATTACGACTGATTGATTTTCAGGGTGGCTCTTTGAGAAATGCCATTCCCCGTGAAGGCACTGTGACCTTATGTCTCCCTGAAGAGCATATCTCTAAGCTAACAGAGGCATTCCAACATTTCACAGCAACAATTCGTCAGGAACTGGCACAAGCAGAAGGTCATATCATCACCGAATGCCATGACGTTGCACTGGATCCGGAGCAACATCAGGTCTTCGACTTATCGACTCAACAACGTTTCATTGCAACGCTCAATGCCAGCCCTAATGGGGTGATTCGTATGAGTGATGATTTCTCTGGTGTGGTCGAAACCTCACTGAATCTGGGAGTCGTCAAAACGGATGAAACAACCATTTCTATCCTCAGCTTAGTTCGCTCTTTAATTGACTCCGGACGCCAGCAGGTAGAAAGCAGTCTGAGATCGATTGCTGAACTCGCAGATGCGAGAGTCGATTTCTATGATGCTTATCCCGGTTGGAAGCCTGATACAAATTCAGCCATTATGGCCATTTTCAGAGAACAGTACGAAAATATCTATGGTCATAAACCGAATATCATGGTGATTCACGCAGGTCTCGAATGTGGCTTATTCAAGCGCCCATACCCAGATATGGATATGGTGTCGTTTGGTCCGACGATTAAATTCCCACATTCTCCTGACGAAAAAGTGCAGATCAGCACAGTCCAGCAATTCTGGGAACAGATGATTGTGATGCTGAAAAGTATCCCTGAAAAAGATTAAGTCCTATCAGCCGTAGCGGAAAATCACAACATCCGCTACGGTCAATCCCCCTTTTGATATGGCGTAAGCTTAAGCATATTATCCCATTGAAAATAAAAATAATTGAGTCCCAGAGTTTAGTCCTTTTCATCTATCATGATTATTTATCGTGACGGATAATTTTTTTATTCGCTCAATATCGAAACTACTGGTAGTGTTCCCTCAGGCAACACCATATCTGTTTAAAAATTAAGCGCATTTCTGTATAAGATCCGCCCTAAGAACTATGATTGCTGATGGGGGAACAGCCTTGCAGGAATAACATTGCCCAGCGCCTTTCCTATCGATTCACGTCTATTAATCGAAGAATACAAAGATGAATGAAAAAATTATGATTGGCTGGAGAGAAACGCTCAGTCTCCCAGCTTTAGGAATTCCCGCGATCAATGCCAAGATTGATACTGGTGCAAAGACATCTTGTCTCCACGCATTTAAAGTGAAAACTTTCAAAAAAGAAGGCGAACAATGGGTGCGATTCTGGCTGCATCCTCGTCAAAAGGATGATTCAGAAGTTGTTATTTGTGAAGCGCCAGTGATTGACCGACGCATCGTCAGAAACTCCGGTGGCTATGAGGAAAAACGTTATGTAATCCGCACAGAAATCAAGCTTGGTACAGCGCAATGGCCGATCGATATTACGCTGACAAATCGTGAAAATATGGCATTTCGGATGTTATTAGGCAGGACAGCAATGCGACCAAGAATCATCGTTGATCCGGATGCATCATTTCTACTGACCTCTGGTGAGAACATATGAAAATCGGCATTCTTTCAAGAAACAGTTCACTCTATTCAACCCAACGACTGATTGAAGCATGTAAAGAACGGGGACATGATTACAAAGTGATCGATGCTTTACGCTGTTACATGAATATCAACTCAGAAAAACCGGAAATCCACTTTAAAGGAGAGCAGTTATCTGGATTTGGCGCCATCATTCCACGTATCGGCGCGTCTGTGACCTTTTACGGCACCGCGGTCTTACGTCAGTTTGAAATGATGGGGGTTTATCCGGTCAATGAATCTGTCGCAATCAGTCGTTCCAGAGACAAACTTCGTTCTATGCAATTACTGTCCAGAAAAGGCATTGGTATGCCGATCACCGGATTTGCCAGCAAACCCGATGATATTAAGGACTTATTAAACATGGTCGGCGGAGCGCCGGTTGTGATCAAGCTCCTTGAAGGAACCCAAGGGATTGGTGTCGTTTTAGCAGAAAACCGCAAAGCAGCGGAAAGTGTGATTGAAGCCTTTATGGGGCTCAAAGCACACATTATGGTGCAAGAATATGTGAAGGAAGCCGGTGGCGCAGATATCCGCTGTTTTGTGATTGGTGATAAAGTCATTGCCTCAATGAAACGTCAAGGCGCTGAAGGCGAATTTCGTTCAAACCTACACCGTGGCGGGACAGCAACACTGATCAAAATTTCGCCTCAAGAGAGAAAAACCGCTATTGATGCAGCAAAGATTATGGGGCTCAATGTTGCCGGAGTTGACCTACTCCGCTCTGCTCGTGGCCCACTGGTGATGGAAGTCAATTCATCTCCCGGTTTAGAAGGTATTGAAAAAGCGACAGGTAAAGATATCGCTGGCATGATCATTGATTTTGCCGAGAAGAATGCGCTTTTGAAAACAACAAGAACACGGGGACGAGGATAATCACGCCCCTCAAGAGCCAAGTAACAGGCTCTTGAGGGGGTATTGGTCACGGAAGGAACGTCGATAACGGAAAGTAGTCACTGACATTAAAAGACAAATAGAATCTCAAGTTCCCTCTTCAACTAAGAAAATAGAGAGAACCACATCACAGCAACAACAAAGAAAGGGCAGACATATTTAATATATGCTGGCCATAAACGTCCAAACCAGTGTTGAGATACGCCCGGAAAACCATGCTGAAGTTCTGTAATCTTAGCACGATGACGCCAAACCCATCCGCCAAGCAGACAGAACATCAAGGCTGCAAGCGGTTGTAGGTATTGTGTCGCCAACATCACTACCAATCCAAAAAGTGCCGAGAAATGATAGAGCACCACAACACTAAAGAGTGCAATAGCGCCACCCAGAGCCCACGTTGTACCATTTCGGCTGGTATTCCATCGCTCACTCACAAGCGTCACCGGACATTCAAGCATTGATATGGATGAAGTCAGCGCAGCAATCGTCAATAACAAAAAGAAGACAATAGCAAAAAATTGTCCGAAAATGCCCAAACTCTCAAACATCATGGGTAATACACGAAAAACCAAGGTATCAGAATTGAGTAAGCTTCCATCCGCTGCATAAATCTCAACACCTTGTTTCATTGCCACAAACATAGCGGGCATGACAACCAATCCGGCAATGAAGGCCACCCCAGTATCAACCAGTGTGACGCTCAACGCCATTTTGGGGAGATTTTCTTTTTTACTCAAATAAGAGCCATACACCAGCATCGAGCAACCACCGATTGTCAGCGAGAAGAACCCTTGCCCCATCGCAGCTAAAATCAGGTCTTTATTCCATATTTTTGTAAAATCGGGAATCAGATACTGCTTGAGCCCTTCAATGGCTCCGTCTTGCATCAAAATATAAATGAACAATACGGCAAAGAGGACAAACAGAGCTGGCATCAAACGTGTCGACCATTTTTCGATCCCCTGCTTTACTCCCCCCTGAACAATCAGAATTGTTAGAACATAGAAAATTACGGTTCCGAACAAGTTGCGCTCAACAGAGAAACCTTCTAACCACAGGGAGAGTTCTGCCCATCCCAATAACTGACAGAGAGCGGCCAGAAAGAAACAGATGATCCAGCCCCCAACAATACTGTAAAACGCAAGTACAGCACAGGGAACACTTAACCCCAACCACCCCACACCGGCGGCCAGTTTCTGAGCTTTCGGATCAGAAGAAAGAGCACGCATGCTATCAACTGGATTTGCTTGACCGTGGCGTCCAATCGCCATTTCAACGACCAACATCGGAAATGCAACAAAAGCAATCAGAACCAGATAGACTAACAGGAAAGCACCGCCACCATTACTGGCAACCTGAGTCGGGAACCCCCAAATATTGCCCAGCCCTACCGCAGCACCTGAAGCCGAAAGAATGAAACCAAGTCGAGACGCGAAAAAATCACGCGAAGAAGATTGTGCCATACCACTCATACAACATATCAATAAACTAGTTGATGAGTACAATAATCAAAAAATTGGCTTTTCACAATCAAAAAAGCGTATATTCGGTATGCAACGCTCAAATGTTCCTATATTCAACTGTCAATCAATATAAACAAACGATAAGTCTCTATTTTATCCGCCGATAGATATAGTATGTGAGTCACAAGAATGGGTGACAAAGCTGGTTACGGCAAATCACCAATCGAAGCTCATCTGTTCTTTTTCACTTTGCTCGATATTTAGTCCAACTGACAGACCGATAAGACGAATCCCCCGACCTTGTTGCCTCAACAACGCATCTCGCAATAATGCAGCAAAAAAATCTTTATCTAATGTCTGTTGTTTATGCTCAACTGTCGTTTGCTTAAAATCATCAAATTTCAACTTTATCCCTTGGCGGATAATTTCCTTTCCCGGGGATGCTTTTTCAAGTCGAGTGACTAAGTCTGGATATAATCGGTCAATCACCGCTAAGCATTCTGCTTCCGTATAAATATCTGTACTAAATGTTCTTTCAACACCGACGGATTTTCTCACTCTGGAAACTTCAACGGCTCTCTTATCGACACCGTGGCATCTGTCCCACAATGTTTGACCAAACCGGCCAAAGTGTTTGACCAGCAGATGATGTTCATATGCTTTGACATCCTTGCCATAAAACAGACCTAACTTGTGTAGTTTTTCTAATGTGACTTTTCCTACACCGGGAATTTTTCCCAGAGCTAACCCCTCAATAAAGGAATGCAACTCACTCGGGGGAATGACACAAATCCCATTTGGTTTATTTATATCTGAGGCCACTTTCGCAACAAATTTAATGGGGGCAACCCCTGCACTCGCAGTTAAATTCAGCTCAGATTCAATGGTCTTTCTGATATCTTGGGCAATCAAGGTCGCAGAGCCTTGAAATAACGAGGAATCCGTTACATCCAAATAGGCTTCATCTAAAGACAGAGGTTCAATCACATCGGTATATCGGGTAAAAATTTCACGGATTTGCTGAGAAACAGCTTTGTATTTCTCCATATTTCCAGAAATCACCGTCAAATGCGGACATAGTCTGAGTGCGTGGGCAGTTGGCATTGCTGAACGAATACCATATTGACGCGCCTCATAGCTACAAGTAGAGAGAACCCCGCGTCCAAACTGAGACCCTCCGATCGCCAATGGAATACCTCTCAGGCTGGGATCATCTCGCGCTTCAACCGCTGCATAATAACAATCAAGATCTATGTGAATGATTTTATTCGTCATCGTCATTCTCGATACTGATACTGAGTCACGTGTATTAAATTGGCTATCAAGCAAAATAGATACGCTGCTAGCCAACAACAAACACTGTTATTATATACAGTATATAGTTTTTCATCGCTTCTTTTAAGTGATCATGAGTAAAAAGCTGATTGATGAAATGTCGGAAGAGCGCGCGTTTCAACAACCGAATTCGTCATCAAACATGTTGATGAGCAACCCCACTAAAATAAAAAACATCTTCAGTGAAACGTATATACGTAAAATTCTCGAAACCGCTCTAAACTTATTGAATAATCTAACATTTACATAAATGTACACTGACTTGTGGGATGTTCCCAGAATTACACATTTAACACTCCATATGATGCATATTGTGCTATAGGATGAGCAAACACTAAGCGCATGCGGAGTACCATTTATGTTTAAAAAAAAATATATGTATGTCGGATTAGTGTTGCTAGGTATAAGCAGTGGTGCTATGGCTCATTCTTTATATCCCAACACGACTCCCCACGAAATCCCACAGTCAAAGCTAACCAGTAGTGAGCTGCCAAATCTTTTGATCGGTGATAACGAGTTTGTCTACCAGCCCCATTTTCGACCATTTGATATCGATCGTTTTTTAGCGGATAACCAACCTTCATGGCGGGCACACAAGGAATCACTGAAGCATTGGGCAGGAGCAACCGGTGTTGATCCCAGAGTGCTGTTAACGACACTAATGGTTATTCATCCAAAACAAGTACCGACAGCGAATGAGATTAAAGCCGTAGCAAATCAGTTGTCACAACATTTCTACTACTACGATTCACACAAATCACTGACCCAGAAAAATTACAATGCTGCCACTTTGGCGGTTGTACAGCAATTGCCGGCATTAGCAGATTGGATGAATTGGCAACGTCAATATGAACAGTGGTTCGGTCCGATCCTCCCTGCACAAAAAGCACAGCAGAAAGTAAAACCAGCATCTCCAGCTCTTGCTTTAGCGCCTGCGATTTCTGATGCTAATTATGACCTCGGTATTATCCAATGGCCATGGATGCAAGGCTATTCATGGATACCCAATGGCCCACATTCACACACTGGAGATGGATATCCTTTATCATCTATCGATGTTTCCTATAACTGGCCACGTTGGGGAGAGAACACTTATAGTGTTACAGCCGCTCATGATGGTTACGTGACAGTCATGTCTCGTTGTCAGGTAAGAGTGACCAACCCCAACGGATGGGCAACGAACTACTATCATATGGACTGGATTCAAGTAGAAAATGACCAATGGGTCACGAGAGATACTGAATTAGGTATTTATGCGAACCAACGTTCAACCGCTCTTTGTGAAGGCGGTTCATCGACGGGCCCACATTTGCATTTTTCTTTACTTTATCAAGGTCGTTTTCAATCTTTACAGGGCGTTCAGCTAGGCCCATACCAAATTCAGGTTGGCCGTTACAACTATGATAATGATTGTCGCTATAGTTGGCTATACGACACGCGAACTCGACGCAAAGTGTGCCTGAATCAAAGTGTTGACAACCCAGCTCGTTAGAACTTCGGTTGGCCTTATTCCATAAAGGGTAAATTCTAATGTTCGATCTCCCATAACTTGAGGGGAGATTGAACATATGAATAAGCCCTTATTCTCAAATCCTCAAGATTACGTCTAACTTAAAGCGTCTTTTTATAACATAACACCTTTCTGAGCATACATTTTCAGCCCCGTCTCAAGTGTTATTGCTCAATATTGGAACTTCGTCATAGCCCCAGAATATGTCTTAGAATAACCGTCATTAGCAAAAATGCTTAATTCAGAATAGCGTGATTTGTTCCCCACTACGGGGAGGTAACCGGAAATGACTGCTATCTAATATAGCGGACTCACGCTGATCACCCCCAGCTTTACGCCTTGCCAGATAAAAACGTTGTCGAATGAAATCAGCATAAACACCATTGCCGGTCATTCGTTTACCAAATTCGCTTTGATAAAGCTGTCCGCCATGCAGACTACGGAGATGATTAAGAACTCGCTCAGCCCTTAGCGGGAAATGTATCTTTAACCAATCTTCAAATAAAGGAGCAACTTCATGAGGCAAACGTAACATCACATATCCAACACGCTCAGCACCAGCTTCAACACTCGCCTGTACGAGATTCTCCATTTCATGATCGTTAATAAACGGGATCACTGGTGCGATCATCACGGTTACTGGTATATTTCTCTCCTTTAAGGCACGGATCATTTTCAAGCGAACAGCCCCCGGAACGGCTCTAGGTTCGAGCCTGCGCGATAAATCATTATCGAGCGTCGTCAAACTAACACCGACATGAATCAGGTGTTCTGATGCCATCGATTGCAATAAGTCGATATCCCTCAAAATCAGAGAGCTTTTCGTGATCAATGAAATTGGTTGTTTATATTCATAGGCAATATTCAACAATTTTTGGGTAAGCTTTAGCTCTTTCTCTATGGGTTGATAGGCATCGGTATTAATACCAAGCGCAATGGGTTGACACTGATAATTCGGATTTCTGAGCTCTTTTTCAAAAATCTCGGGGGCATTGATCTTGGCTGTCAGACGTGTTTCAAAATCAATGCCGGGAGAAAGATCCAGATACGCATGTGTCGGTCGGGCAAAACAATAAATACAACCATGCTCACAGCCGCGATATGGATTCACTGAAAGGCGGAACGGAATATCCGGTGATTGATTTGAGGTAATCAAAGTCTTGGCGTATTCGTAGCGAATTTCCGTGTCCGGTGAAGAGACGGAATGAAACTCATCCTCTGTTTCTATAATACGGACATCAAAACGCCCTGGGATAGCTGACATCGTTCCACGACTTTGAAACCGCTTCCCTGATACATCGCGTGACATAATAATTCAAAATACTGTTCATACATACAGTATATAATAAGTAATATTTCTCCAAATCGCGATCTAATTTTTGTTAACCGACTTATCGCTATCATGCCCGACACGACAAACATGAAGATAGGTAGACGAACTGACCAATAGAGACAGGTCAGAATGGGAAGAATGGATACTGTCGAAACAATCGAGGATGATATGCCAGTCAGAAGGGGGATAACGAAATTAACTAGAGATATTTAGCCAGGATGCCGCTCTCAGTATGGGAACGTTAAGAGCAGCATAAATATCGGCAAAGTCAGATCAATTAAACAATACGGTCTTTGTTCCATTCAGCTAAACGATCAGCTCTAGCCGCCGCTTTAGCTTCACGCTTCTTGCGAGCATCACAAGGTTCTGGACAGTTGCAGACTTTTTCAATACCGACAGCCCCCAAACCACCACAGCTACCACTCACCATTTTCTTTTGGAATATATATCCAACCGCCATCGCTGCAATCACAACAACAAACATTGCAAAAGTGATTAGGAAAGTACTCATATTTATACCTCATTCACGGTTTAGACAGGCGGGAATCGATCCGAAGAGAGCTTCTTTGAACCCAAATTTCGTTTCACCAGTCACACAACTTTAGTGACTCATCCGCAAGCGAGTCACCTACCCTGCTTTTACTAAATACCTCAATCTCAACAACAAACCTCGTGCCGATAATCATCGGATACTCTGTCATTAACCATAGCAAAATACAGCATTTAGATAAAACAATGGCTGACTTTACAGTCAGCCATATCGTACAGGGAATGAAATGACAGCTTAACCGCCAAAGTCATCAAGAAGAATATTTTCTTCTTCGACACCCAGCTCTTTCAGCATGTTAATGACAGCAGCATTCATCACTGGTGGCCCACACATGTAGTATTCACAATCTTCTGGCGCTTCATGCTCCTTCAGATAGTTCTCATACAGAACGTTGTGAATAAAGCCAGTATAACCATCCCAATTGTCTTCTGGTAATGGATCAGACAGCGCACAGAACCACTTAAAGTTATCGTTCTCTTCTTGTAAAGCATCGAAATCTTCTACATAGAACATTTCACGCTTCGAACGAGCACCATACCAGAAACTGATCTTACGCTGAGACTTCAGGCGTTTCAGTTGATCAAAGATATGTGAGCGCATTGGCGCCATACCAGCACCACCACCGATAAAGACCATTTCTGCATCGGTATCTTTGGCAAAGAACTCACCAAATGGACCAGAAATAGTAACCTTATCTCCCTCTTTCAGAGACCAGATATAAGATGACATTTGGCCTGGCGGTACATTTGGATTATTCGGTGGCGGAGTTGCAATCCGAACATTCAGCATAATAATGCCAAATTCTTCAGGGTAGTTTGCCATCGAATATGCCCGAATGATGTCTTCGTCAACTTTCGATTCGTAACGGAACAGATTAAATTTTTCCCAGTCAGAGCGGTACTCTTCAGGAACATCAAAATCTGAATACTTAATATGGTGCGCTGGCGCTTCAATCTGGATATATCCACCCGCACGGAACGGTACAGACTCACCATCAGGGATTTGTAACTTCAGCTCCTTAATGAAAGTCGCTTTGCTATCATTGGAGATAACAGTACAGTCCCATTTTTTAACCCCAAAGATTTCTTCCGGTAATTCAATTTCCATATCTGCTTTGACGGAAACCTGACATGCCAGACGCTCACCTTCACGAGCTTCACCTTTGGAAATATGGCTTAATTCTGTAGGAAGAATGTCGCCACCACCGGATTTAACTCTTACTTTACACTGACCACAAGAGCCACCACCACCACAAGCGGATGATACGAAAATACCAGATCCCGCCAATGCGCCCAGAAGTTTACCACCCGGGCTCGTGACGATCGCTTTCTCAGGATCGTCATTAATTAGAATCGTAATGTCACCTGTTGGAACAAGCTTAGATTTGGCGAACAGAATCACCAAAACTAAAACTAGTACAATCAGAGTAAACATCACTACACCAAGAATAATGTCCATTGACTATTCCTTATTGCTGCGGTTTACCCGACTTACAGTTGAACACCAGAGAATGACATAAAGCCTAACGCCATCAAACCAACCGTGATAAACGTGATACCAAGACCACGTAACCCGGGAGGGACGTCAGAATATTTCATTTTCTCACGGATACCTGCAAGCGCAACGATCGCAAGCATCCAACCAGCACCGGAGCCAAAGCCATAAACAATTGACTCAGCAAAATCATATTCGCGTTGTACCATAAACGATACACCACCAAAGATCGCACAGTTCACCGTAATGAGCGGTAAGAAAATACCCAGTGCGTTATATAAAGGTGGGAAGAAACGGTCAAGAACCATTTCCAGAATCTGTACTAACGCCGCGATTACCCCGATGAAAGTGATGAAGTTCAGGAAAGTCAGATCAATACCATCAACCAGTGCATTTTCTTTCAAAACAAGGTTATAAACCAAGTTATTGACTGGCACGGAAATGGTTAACACAACCGTAACGGCAATTCCCAAGCCAAATGCTGTTTTGACTTGTTTTGAAACAGCCAGAAACGTACACATCCCCAGAAAGAAAGCCAGCGCCATGTTTTCCAGGAAAATGGATCGTACGAGTAAACTAATATAATGTTCCATTGTTCCTTACTCCTTCGCTTCCACTTGTTCTGGTTTGAATACACGGATGCCCCAAATCAAGAAGCCAATCAAGAAGAATGCAGATGGTGCAAGTAGCATCAAACCGTTTGGTTGATACCAACCACCATTATTCACTAACGGCAGAACTTCCATTCCAAAGATTTTACCCGAGCCAAATAACTCACGGAAGAAACCAACACTGATCAGGACAAAACCATAACCCAGACCATTTGCAATTCCGTCAATTAAAGAAGGAATTGGTGCTTCTTTCATCGCAAATGCTTCAGCTCGTCCCATAACAATACAGTTCGTGATGATCAAGCCAACAAAAACTGAAAGTTGTTTGGAAATCTCATAAAGATATGCTTTCAGAACTTGGTCAACCACGATTACCAACGAAGCTATAATTGCCATCTGGACAATGATACGCACACTGTTAGGGATGTGGTTACGAATCAATGAAACGAAAAAGTTAGAAAGCGCGGTTACAAACATGACCGCTACTGTCATAACAAATGCTGTTTCAAGCTTCGTTGTGACCGCTAGTGCGGAACATACGCCAAGGACCTGTAGAGCAATGGGGTTGTTGTCCAACACCGGCCCTAACAGACTCTTTTTCAGATCTTTCACAGTAGACATTAGTTCAGACCTCCGTCACGGACTTTTGCCAGGAATGGACCAAAGCCCTTATCACCCAGCCAGAAGTCAAATTGATGCTGGACGCCAACACTGGTCAGAGTCGCACCTGACAGTGCATCAACGCCGTGTATCGATCCTGCAGGTGCACCACCTTTGACGATCTTAATTGCTGGTTTGTGATTTTCATCATAAAGCTTCTTACCAACAAACTGTTTACGCCAGTTTGGGTTTTCAACTTCACCGCCAAGCCCAGGAGTTTCACCTTGCTCATAGTAGATGATGCCATCAACCGTATTACCATCTGTCTCCACTGCGACAAAGGCATACATCATTGACCATAGTCCCTTACCGTGAATTGGCAGAATCAAACGCTGAATTTTGCCATCTTTCTTCACCAGATAGACCAAACCATAATCCGCTCTATAACGAATTTGTGCTGGGTCTTCAGATGTAGGCAGTTTCAGAGACTGTGATTGATCTTTTGAAGCCGCACGTTGATCATAGTCAGATGCCGTTTGTCCTTCAGGAGTCTTCTCAACAAATTCACCGGTTTTAAAATCGACCAGTTTCGTCTCGATATATTGCGTGTAAAGTTCTTTGATACTACCGGATGACATATCGACACCGGAAACTTCCAGAATCTTTTCCTGCTTATCCAAAACTGCATTTATTTGTTGCTTACTACGCAACCCTACAGCTGCCGTTGAAACGATGATTGAGCACACTAAGCTCAATACGATAACAACAAACAACGTTTTCTTAATGCTATCGTTATTGTTTGCCATAGCGCGCTAATCTCCGTTTGACATTCTTTTCAACGACAATATGGTCGAATAATGGTGCAAAAAGATTCGAGAACAGAATCGCCAGCATCATCCCTTCCGGATAAGCGGGGTTTACAACACGAATCAAAACACACATTGCTCCAATCAACATTCCATAAGCCCATTTACCTTTATCGGTAAACGATGCTGAAACGGGATCTGTTGCCATAAAGAACATACCAAAAGCAAATCCACCAAGAACGAGGTGCCAATGCCAAGGCATATTAAACATTGCGTTGGTATCTGAGCCAATCACATTGAACAGGGTTGAAAGCGCAATCATACCGATCATCACACCACCGATGATGCGCCATGAAGCAATTCCCATGTACACGATAAAAGCAGCACCAATCGCAAGCGCTAATGTAGACACTTCACCAATCGAACCTGGAATATTGCCAAGGAATGCATCCATCCAAGAGATAGTCGCACCTGTGACATTATTAACCAATGCACTATGACCACCTTGAGACCACTGACTCAGTGCCGTTGCACCAGAGAAGCCATCAGCAGCAGTCCAGACCACATCACCAGAGATCTGAGCAGGATAAGCAAAGAACAGGAATGCGCGGCCAGCCAATGCTGGGTTGAGGAAGTTACGCCCCGTACCACCAAACACCTCTTTACCGACAACAACACCAAAGGTGATCCCTAATGCGGCCTGCCACAGAGGCAGTGTTGGCGGAACAATCAGTGCAAACAGAATTGACGTCACAAAGAAACCTTCGTTGACTTCATGTTTCCGCACAATACAGAACAAGACTTCCCAGAAACCACCGACAATGAAGACGGTCAGGTAAATCGGAAGAAAATATGTTGCACCAAGCAGCATTTTACTGCCCCAACCAGCCGAATCGGCCATTAGGGTGCCACCCAATAGTTCGGTAAACCAGTAATGCCAGTTGCCATCAATCACACTTAACAGTTGTTGACCCTGATAAAGATGATTCAATGCAGCAATTGCCTGACCGCCAGCATTATACATTCCCCAGAACATTGCAGGGAAAACTGCTAACCAAACCATGATCATAATGCGCTTCAGATCAACGCTATCACGAACATGTGAGCTTTTTCTTGTCACCGTGCCTGGTGTATAGAAAATTGTCGCAGCCGCTTCATACAGCGCATACAATTTCTCATACTTGGCACCCGGTTCAAAGTGATGCTCAATGTCTTCAAGAAACTTTTTAAGACCCATGGAAATTACCCTTCCTTCTCAATCTTATCGAGACACTCACGGAGTAACATGCCGTACTCGTATTTGCCTGGACACACAAAGGTACACAGTGAGAGATCTTCTTCATCGAGCTCTAAAATCCCGAGACGCTGAGCACTGTCAGTATCACCGGCACAGAGATCACGAAGGAGCAATGTCGGTTCCATATCAAGTGGCATTATTTTTTCATAATTACCGATTGGAACCATCGCACGCTCACTACCATTTGTGGCAGTTGTCATATTGAAAAGCTGGCCTTGGAAAAGGTGCCCAAGGTACGAACGTGTGACGGAGAATTTATGTTTACCAGGCACTAACCAGCCAAACAGTTCTTTCTCACGACCTTCTCGAAGCACTGAAACTTGAAGATGATAACGTCCAAGATAAGCATGAGGACCACTGGCTTTCACTCCGGAAAGGACTGAACCAGAAACCACACGGACTTCTCCAGGCATAATTTCGTTATCGATCAATTCGTCTAAGCTAGCGCCAATCGTCGTACGAACCAGACGTGGTTTATTCACAACCGGTCCAGCCAGAGAGACAACACGATCAACGTATAACTCTCCGGTCAAGAATAAATGACCGATAGCGATAACGTCCTGATAGTTGATACTCCAAGCCACATGGTTGAGATCCACAGGATAAAGGAAATGCATGTGTGTTCCGGGCAATCCTGCTGGATGCGGCCCTTCGAATACATGCTCTTCCACATTCGATTGAGCGGAACGAGGTAAGCTCTTTCCTTGTTTACAAACGTAGACTTTACCTTCTGTTAAAACAGATAAAATGTCTAAACCCGCAACGAAAGCATCTGATTGCTCATTAATAATCAGTTGTGGATCGGCAGCCAAAGGATTTGTATCTATAGCAGTTACAAAGATAGCTTTGGTTGCAGAATCGATAGCAGGAACCTTGCTAAAGGGACGAGTACGTAACGCAGTCCACATGCCAGAATCAACCAGCTGTGTTCTAACTTGCTCGCGATCCAAGCTTGCAAGTTGACTCGCGTCAAACTTATCGAATGTCACCTGTGCATCACCAGCAACTTCAATCACAACAGATTGAAGTACCCGTTTTGCACCACGGTTCACTTCGATAACTTTACCGCAGACCGGTGAAGTAAATTTAACCCCAGGATTCTTCTTATCTTCAAAAAGAATTTGAGCTTTCTTTACTTCATCACCTACGCGGACATGCATCGTAGGACGCATACCAACGTACTCTTCGCCAAGCAAGGCGACTTTGCTGATGGTTTTACCATCACTTATCACCTGGGAAGGAGTTCCAGCAATAGGAAGATCCAATCCCTTCTTTATTGTAATCATACGCACTTGCACTATTTTATCGGGAAAAAGATTCTTTAAAATTCTGTAAATAATTTGGCTCTGTTTAGTGATTCAAATCGGAGATAAACGCCGGAAAAACTAAATAAGCCCTAGACACGACACTGGTATCCAGCCTTGATTCTTTTTGCAACAAGGTCGTAACACCTTATTTCAAACATGCTTCTCACTCATGTGAAGCACATTTATCAGACACAGGAGTGTACCATCTTTTAGGCATTTGATGCCATGATCTAAGCTGCTTTTCTTTCTTCATTACGGTGCAATATAATGCAAAAAATTATCATAATTTTGACGAATAGCACACTTATCTCAAGTCGTTTCAAAGATGTATATTTAAAGTAAACATGTTGTTTAATCAAACAGATAGATGATTCGAAAGCACAAACAGCTACGACAGAGACAATCACATCTCATGACTAGCAATCCACTTCGTTTGCCATCGTTCAGATCTCTTTATGACCACCGCCATGACACATCGGGCTATCAGGCGCTTGAGAATTCTGTCGCCACTGTTCAGGTGTATAGGTATGGATCGACAATGCATGAACCTGACCTGCCAATTCATCAGCCAAAACCTGATTCACTGCTCGGTGCTGCTCAATTAAACGCCGTCCATCAAACGAGGGGCTGACAATCACAACTTTGAAATGGCTTTCAGATCCAGCTGGCACATTGTGCATATAACTTTCATTAAGCACTTGGAGGTGCTCGGGCTGGAATGCCTGATGTAACTTCGCTTCAATAATTTCTTGTATCATGTACTTTCTCTCTCCGAGATCACCGGAAAAATGTGTTGAGCACAGATAAAGATGTTCCGGTGAACCTGTGGCGACATATATTACTACTCTCTGACGTTCAGAAAAAGGTTTCAGTTTCTTGTTTGTGCTGCATTTGCGACAATAATCGATAATTTAATAAATCGACGCGCCTGATTGAAAACGATGAAGACAGAATTATCACTAAACGAACGAACACTGACATTGCACCGCTACCCTGAGCAGCATTATGAAAATTTGCAGGCATGGGATGCCGGAGACGAATATCTCATTCGTCATGTTGAAGCAATGTCACCATCTCCCGGCAAGCATGTCTTGATTCTGAATGATCATTTTGGCGCACTGTCATGTTGGTTTGCTCAAGATCATCAAGTCACCCTGATGAGTGATTCATATCTGTCCCATCAAGGGGTACAACAAAATTTGGCCCGGAACGGTAATCACGCGATCACCCGCCTGACAACGCTCGCAGATCTGCCTGCCGATATTGATTTGGTTTTGTTTCAGTTACCGAAGAATAATCGTCACCTTATCTGGCAACTCAGTCAGCTCCGTACCCATCTGTCAAAAACCTGTCCAGTGATTGCGGTCAACAAAGCGAAAGACATCCATACCTCAACATTGCAACTATTTGAGAAATATCTCGGCACCACTCAGACCTCCCTCGCTTGGAAAAAACATCGCTTAGTGTTTGCCAATGCGGATGCGCCTCTTCAATCGGTATCTCCGGAACTAATATGGGACGCAGCAATTGATCATCAATCGATCCGGTTAGTCAATCTGCCTAACGTCTTCTCTGGAGAAAATCTTGATCTGGGAGCGCGCTTTTTCCTCGACCACATTCCAGAAAAGCCGAATTGCAAGCACATTATCGATTTAGGATGCGGTAACGGTGTGCTCTCTATCAAAGCGGGACAACAAAACCCACAAGCGGCTTTAACCTGTATTGATGAAAGCTTTATGGCCGTCGAATCAGCCCGAAGAAATTTAACTTATCACTTCGGTAACCGCGCAAATATGCAGTGCATCGCTAATAATTGTCTGGATGGTTTGGCACCCGCATCAGCTGATTTAATTTTATGTAACCCACCTTTTCACCAACAGAATGCGATTACTGATCATATTGCCTGGCAGATGTTCTGTGATGCAAAGCATGTTCTGGAAAAGAGAGGTGAATTATTAGTGATCGGTAACCGTCACCTCGGCTACGATGGAAAACTCACAAGAATATTTGGAAAATCTAACGTAAAAACTGTCGCGATGAACAAAAAATTTGTTATCTTACAGGCAACTAAATCGTGAGCAGCTAAACTCTGACCATAGATGTCGGAGAAGAGAAGTACGAAGGATAAACGCGAAAGGTGAAGTGTTTATCACTCAATTTCTCAATATCGGCTCACTCACAAATCGTATGACGTTTTTACACAAACCTAGAGTTCCATACAGACTTGGTTTTCCATACATATCTGTTAATGTGATTACTCGATTTTGAACAAGGAACCACTCATGAAAAAACTGGTTATTGCAGCGACTGTCGCACTGCTTGCCGCCTGTTCAGGCCCACAGCAGCAACAAATCAACTTTGCCCCCCAACCGGCCCTCAGTCAGAGTGATATTGTGAAGGGAAAATCTTTTACCCTGATGAGTAAAGATGTCAGAACCTCTCAATATATTGCGTTAGTTGATAGCGGCCGTGCACATATCGAACCGGTTCATGCGCGCCAGAATGTGCGAATCGCGATTGAGAATGCGTTGTCACAGCAATTTTCATCTCAAGGTTTTACAACCAGCGTCAATAGCGAAAACTCAGTAACGGTAGAGATTCAAGAAGCGCTCGTTTCAGTGAAGCATTCAATTATGGAAAGCGAAATGAACGCAAGTGTTGTTCTTGAAATCACGGCTGAAACACCAACCGGAAAACTGGTCAAAACTTACCATGGTACCGCAAAGAAAACGTCAACATTTAGTGCATCAAATGATGATATCGAGATGGTCTTTAATGATGTCGTCAACAATGTCCTGAAAAAGATTGCTCAAGATGACGAGTTGAAAAACTATATGCGGGAGCACTTTTAATGCGTCGGTATCGCTTCTCCGTCATACTGGCCTATTGCTTTTTTTCACTGTTTAGTTTCAGCGCTTCGGCGTCTCCCAGTGTGGCATTTGAAACCACACTGGGTTCGTTTACTGTCGAATTGAACAGCGAACAAGCACCGGTCACAGTTAAAAACTTCCTGCGTTATGTTGAAGACGGCAGTTATGTCGGCAGTATTTTTCACCGAGTCATTCCCGGCTTTATGGTTCAGGGAGGTGGATTCAGTACCCAAATGGAACGGCTGAAAACTTACCCGCCAATCGCCAACGAAGCCAATAACGGTTTGTCCAATCAAACCGGAACCATCGCAATGGCCAGAACTCAGGATCCAAACTCCGCTACCCGGCAATTTTTTATCAATCTGGTTGATAATGACTTCCTCAATTACGGCAAGCGGCCACCAGGTTATGCCGTATTTGGTCGGGTCACGGCAGGGTTTGACGTGATTCAAAAGATTGGTCAGCAAAAAACGGGCATCCAGAAATATATGAAAGATGTCCCCGTAGAACCAATTATTATCACACGTGTTTTTGTTGTCCCTGAAAAAGACACCACAGCAACGACATCAACAGCACAATAGAGGTTTATTCGTTGCAAAAATCATCCTACACGTGGAAATCCACTGTTCAGAGTTATTTCGATAAACGTTTAGCATGGGTTCTCATGCTTGGATGTTCCAGTGGATTTCCTTGGGTATTAATCGGTTCCAATATGTCCGGCTGGCTAAAAGATGCTGGATTTACCAATACGGATATTGGTTATTTCAGCAGTATTTTTGTCGCCTACTCAGTCAATTTTTTATGGTCCCCTCTTGTAGACCGAATTCATATCCCACTGGTGAGTCGGTGGCTCGGGCAACGGCGTAGCTGGATTTTTGTCTGCCAGTGCATCATTTTGTTGTCCACACTGGCAATTGCTTCTTTTTCCAATCCCACCACCACTCATTTTATGATGACCTACGGGATTGCACTGGTGATCGCATTTGTCTCAGCGACTCAAGATATTGCGATTGATGCTTTCCGAATCGACACCTTCAATAAAGCTGAGGAGTCAAAGCTACCTCAAGCTTCCGCAATGGCCGTTATCGGTTGGTGGACGGGCTATTCTCTACCGGGGTATCTGGCGTTTACCAATGCCGATCAATATGGCTGGAATACGGTTTATTTTGGGATGGCCGCAGTCATGGTTGTGCTGATCATCTTCACACTGATGACCAGAGAACCTGTCACCCACCGGGATCTTTTGCAGCAAAAAGCGGAAGCGCGTCACCATCAGTATATTGAATCGCCGGCTCTGCTATGGCTTTCCGTCACCGTAGTCGAACCGTTTATTGATTTCTTCAAACGAAACGGCGTTCGGGTTGCGTTAACAATTTTACTATTTGTATTTTTGTTCAAAATTGGCGAAGCGTTTTTGGGCAAAATGTCGATTTCATTTTACCGAGAAGTCGGGTTCACCAATGAACAGATTGGTTACTATTCGAAAATGATCGGTTGGTGGACAACGATGTTCTTCACGCTGATCGGGAGTATGGTGACAGTACGATTCGGTATTGTGAAAGGCTTGATGATCGGTGGGATCGCCATGTCAGCCAGCAATCTAATGTTCTCATGGATTGCGCAGGCAGGCCCGAATGAACACCTTTTTCTCGCAACGGTCATCGTCGATAACTTTACTACGGCTTTTTCAACCGTCGCATTTGTCTCGTTCCTCACTTTAATGACCGGACAAGCTTTTTCGGCAACGCAATATGCGCTATTAGCGTCTTTAGGCAATGCCGGGCGCACCGTCCTCTCATCATTCAGTGGCGCGATGGTCGATTATCTTAACAACTGGCCGCTATTTTTTGTTCTGACTGCGGTGATGGTTGTCCCGAGTCTGATCATGCTTTACCTGCTCCGACATTATTTTACGGATCTGTTGGAAAAAGCAAAAGCATCCAGAAAACAAGATTGCATTTAAATCAGGCTTGATTAGACTCGCTAATCGTTCGGAACAAATCAATGAGCCCCAATAAAGCATGAATATTCTGGTGATTGGCCCGGGAGCGATTGGCTCGCTTTGGGCCATCAAATTACAGCAAGACGGACATCAGGTCGCAGTGTTTGGCAGGCAAACCGAATCTCACTATCAATGTCAGTTCGGTGAACACAGCTATACATTCCGCAACCGACAGATCAACGATATCAAACACGCTGATCTCATTTTGGTGACCGTCAAAGCCTGGCAGGTCACTTCGGCCCTTCATTCACTGGCCCATCAGATCGATCCAGACACCATCATGATGCTCATGCACAACGGAATGGGGACGGTTGAGTCAGTCAGAACCTTATTACCAACCAATCCAATCATTCTGGCGACGACGACACATGGCGCTTTCAAGCCATCGCCGACACAACTCTTCCATACCGGACAAGGTGAAACCTTAATCGGTGCTGCGAATGAACAAGGTCATCGGTGCCAGTTTCTGACCGATGTCTTAGAACATGCGTTTCCTGAGGTTCACTGGCATCCCCAGATTGAACACGCCCTATGGCGCAAACTTGCCGTCAATTGTGTGATCAATCCTCTAACCGCCATCCATCAATGTCCGAATGGCAATTTAGCGCTTCCCGAATACCAAGCTGTCATCTCTCGTCTGATTGCGGAAGTGGGTGCCGTCATGGCAGCTGAGAACATTCCGGTACATCTTGAAGAATTAACCACTCATATTGACCGAGTCATCACTGCAACAGCGGAAAATAAGTCATCGATGCATCAAGATGTTTATCACCGGAGAAAAACTGAAATAGACTTTATTACGGGATATCTGCTCAGCAGTGCGAAAAAGCATAGAATTGCAGTCCCAGAAAACGAAGCCTTATATCAGCACATCAGGATATTGGAACAACAGTGGGAGTCACTCATATGAGTTATAACATCTTAGTGCCAATTGCGACCGGCAGTGAAGAAATTGAAGCGATCACGATCATTGATGTGATGGTTCGGGCGGGTTATCACGTAGTGACCGCCAGTGCCGATCCGACAGAACAACGGGTCATGAAAGCTTCGCGAGGTGTGATATTGACCGCTGAAACACCGCTTCGCGATGTCATCAACCAACCGTTTGATGCGATTGTTCTGCCCGGCGGCCTTACAGGTGCAGAAAACTTCCGCGACAATCCGCTCCTCATTGAGCAACTCAGACAGCAAAAACAAGCCGGTCGTCTGGTTGCTGCAATCTGTGCTGCACCGGCAATTGTATTACAGTATCACCACCTGTTCCCTGAAGCTCAGCTCACCTGCCACCCGAATTTTCAACAACAGATTCCCGATGCTCAGAAAAGTACACAACGTGTGGTTTACGACAGCTCAGCCAATTTATTAACCAGTCAGGGGCCCGGAACCGCCTTAGAATTCGCTCTGGAATTGGTTCGTCTGCTCTCCGGAGAACAACACATGTGGCAGGTCGCTGAGCCGATGATACCGCCGGCTGAGATTACGCCCGTTCAACCGCTTAATACTTAATGAGTCGTAACCGTCATGACACTTGATATTTCGTCCGTTCGCCAACAGTTTCCGTCGTTAAACGATGCTGCTTATGTCTATCTGGACAGCGCCGCTACCACGCAAAAACCACAATGCGTGATTGAGCGATTGTCCCACTATTATCAGTCTCAGAATGCCAATGTTCACCGCGGTAGCCATCATCTCACTGCCGAGGCGACCCAAGCATTCGAACAAGCTCGCTCACTGGTTGCCGACTTTATCGGTGCGGCCTCCGAACAGGAAATTATCTGGACAAGGGGCGCAACAGAATCCTTAAACCTGATCGCTCAAAGTTGGGGAAGAGCGAACTTGAGTGCAGGTGACGAAATTTTAGTGAGTGAAACTGAACATCACGCGAATATCGTACCGTGGCAATTGGTTGCGGAACAAACAGGCGCACGGGTCGTCAAGATCCCGATGACGGCACAGGGAGAGTTTGGCTGGGAGGCTTATACACAACTGCTCAATGCCAAAACCAAACTGGTGGCGGTTGCGCATATGACCAATGTCACCGGTACTCGGCTACCGCTAGAAGCGATTATTCCGCTGGCTCATCAGACTGGCGCTGTCGTCGTGGTGGACGGAGCACAAGGGATCGTCCATGAATCAGTCAATATGATTGAGATGGACGCTGATTTCTATGTTTTCTCCGGCCATAAACTGTATGCCCCCACGGGCATCGGCGTTCTGTATGGTAAGCAGCACTTGTTGGATGCCATGCCACCTTGGCAAGGTGGCGGCAAAATGGTCGAGAGGGTTTCTTTTGAGCAAACCACATTTACCGGATTACCCGGTAAATTTGAAGCGGGAACCCCCAACATCGCCGGTGCAATTACGCTGGCTGAAGCGATGCGTTGGTATCAGTCTTTTGCAACAGAAGAGAGAGAACAACACCTGCATCAATTACAACACTCGGCTTATCAGGGGTTAAGTCAGTATGAAGCGGTTCGGGTAATCGGGTACCAGCCCAATGCCAGTATTCTCAGCTTCATCGTGGAAGGTGTGCATCATCAGGATGTTGCCACGCTCTTGGATCAACAAGGCATTATTGTCAGAGCGGGCCATCATTGTGCTCATCCCTGTATGGATGCGTTTGGCATTCAAGGAACCATTCGTCTGTCTTTCGGGATTTATAACACCATGGCGGATGTGCAAAAGTTTATTGCCGCCTTGGACAAAAGTCTGAGCTTTTTCTAACCGCAGCGTTCTGCACACGACACCGAGTGACACGCTGCCTGTCTGTCAGCGCTGACTCAGTGTCTGGATTTGCCGGACGATAGCGCGAAGGCCATTGCCCCGGGATGGGCTGAGATGATTGAACAACCCTAAGCGGGAAAAATAGTCTTCGATAGGGAAAGCCGCAATCGCATCACCCGTTTTCCCTTGATAAGCCGCCATTACAATCGCAATCAATCCGCGGACAATTCTGGCATCGGAATCGGCACAAAAGAACCACTGCTCCTGTTCTGATTCCGCCACCAGCCAGACCTGACTCTCACAACCCGAGACCTGAACGCGTTCGGATTTCAAATCCTCCGGCATCGCGGGTAACTGTTTTCCCCACTGAATCACTTGGCGATACTTATCTTCCCAGCCGTGAAGGCTTGCCATGATTTGCTGCACATCGTCAGCAGTGATTTCACGACCAAATGGCGACAACGGTAAACTAGGCATCACATTCCCTTCCATCACTGTTGATATTTGCGGATCAGTTTTTCGACAATTTTAGCGGCTGCCACAAAGCCGAAGCTTGCCGTGACCATGGTTGCGGCACCAAACCCCGTGGCACAATCCATCCGCTTCGGACCTTCGGCCGTCGATTTCATCGCACAAACCGAACCATCAGCCTGCGGATATTTTAATTGCTCGGTCGAGAAGACACATTCAATACCAAACTTTCGCGCCGGATTTTTTGGAAAATGATGGTCTCGCCGTAAACGATCTTTCAGTTTCTTCGCCAGTGGATCCTGAATCGTCCGGGTCAAATCCGCCACCTGTATCTGGGTCGGATCAACTTGCCCACCGGCACCACCCACGGTAATCACTTTGATCTTATTGCGGCGACAATAAGCTAATAATGCGGCTTTCGCTTTCAGGCTATCAATCGCATCCAGCACATAATCAAATTCGGGTTTCAGATACAAATGTTGGTTGTCAGGAGAGATAAAATCATCAATCAAATTGACGCGACACTCAGGGTTAATTAAGCGAATTCGCGCCGCCATCACGTCGATTTTGCTTTGACCAACCGTCCCTTGCATCGCATGGATCTGACGATTCACATTAGTCACGCATACATCATCCATGTCGATTAAAGTCAGTTCACCGATACCGGTTCTGGCCAACGCTTCCGCGCCCCATGAACCAACGCCACCCAGACCAATGACACAGACATGTGCCGCACGGAGAATCTCAACCGCATCATGACCATAAAGACGGCGGGTTCCGCCAAAACGCTGGTTGTAATCATCAGAAGCCGGCGTATCTAATTCACGCATTACATTCCCCAAAGTCAAAACTATTTTGCCAAAGCATCTTGAAAAAGAAAGAGTGCGATTTATACGCACTCTTGCTCCAAAAGTCTAGACAACCCTCCGGAAACTATTCTAACTTTTCTGGTGGTAAAGCCCACGGTGCCTGCGTCGGAGAGTTTTCTAAACCCAGTTTCCATACGCGTCCGAAATGACGGTAATGCCCGGCAGCAATCCCGGCTCGTTCACCCATACCATGATAAAGATCGAGATGATTATCTTTCACCGCACCGCCGGTATCGAGCACAATCAACAACCGCAATTCATGTGTTCCGCTCCAACTGCCATCCGCATTGAGCAAGGGAACTTCGGCCAAGATTGGCGTTCCCATCGGAAATATCCGTCGGTCCCCGGCAACCGAAGCCATCGGTAACAGTTGAATACCGGCAGAACCGGTCACCGGTGCCGCCGATCTTGGCTCAAAAAACACATAGGACGGATTTTGTTCCAGCAACGTTTTTACTTCATCTTCAGGATGCGTCATAACCCAGTGCTTGATCGCTTTCAACGACATTTTCTCACGCGGGATCTCCCCCTGATCGATCAGCACTTTGCCGATACTGATATAGGCTTTGTTGTTTTTCCCTGCATAGGCAAAATATTCCAGAGAATCGTCATCCCTGAAATGGACAAAACCGCTGCCTTGCACCTCCATAATGAACGGATCAATCAGATTTGCAGCGTACCCCAATTCCAATCCCTGTCCGGAGAGTGCTCCTGCATAAATCTGCGCCCGGGTCGGACAATCGGCCTCACAGACCGGCATGGCATATAGTGGATAACGAAACACCTCATCAGGTGTATGGCGTAGTTCAATCACTGGTGAAAAATAACCGGTAAATAAAACATTCCCCTGTTGATCGCCCCCTTGAAGCTGAGCCGCCTGAACCCCGTACTGTTGCAATTCTGCGGGATCGCCACTTTCTTGAATCCACTCTTTCAAATGCTGATAAAGCGGCTGATAGAGCATCGCCAGTGACGGTGAATTTTGCACAACCAGCTCACTCTGGAGCGGGAATTCGGTAAAATCCCGAGGCGCGTTGGAGGTAATGGTCTCTGTCCGGTTGAGATCATTTGATAATGTGCCGTCGAGATACTGTTGAGCACGATCGGTCGGGTGCACACACCCATTGAGTATCACAGACGCCAGTATCAGGCCCAATATTTTTTTCACAGTTCGTTTTCCATCATTTACGGTTGGCAAAGCATGACAAATTGATTCATCATCTGCAATCGACAGGACGGATATTTAAACGAAATTTATCAACTTCTGACGTGCAGACAATCATGGATGAAAAAGCAATAAAAAATACTTGCCCAACAATGAATAAAAAGTCATTATTTCAACATAAATAAACATGGATATTTTACTGTGAAAAACAGAAGTACTGCACTGGTTAAAGGCTTTCGCCAATCAACACCATACGTCAATGCGCACCGTGGAAAAACAATGGTCATCATGCTCGGTGGTGAGGCGGTCGCGGACAAAAATTTCACCAATATCATCAGTGATATTGCCCTGCTGCATAGTCTGGGAGTAAAGCTGGTCGTGGTGCATGGTGCTCGTCCGCAAATCAATCAGATTTTGCAGGAACAAGCATGTGCAACGCCCTACTATAAGGGTATTCGGATCACCAATGAAAAAGCTTTACCACTGGTCATGCAGGCCGCAGGTCAGCTCCAGCTTTCAATCACCGGAAAACTCTCCTTAAGCCTGAATAATACACCGATGGCAGGTAACCAACTGAATGTCGTCAGCGGTAATTTTGTCATTGCCCAGCCTTTAGGGATTGATGATGGAATTGACTACTGTCATAGCGGACGGGTGCGCCGCATCAATATCGATGGGATCAACCGGGCTTTAGAACAAGACTCCATCGTCCTGCTCGGCCCAATCGCCAGTTCGGTGACCGGTGAGTGTTTTAATCTTCTGTCGGAAGAGGTCGCCACACAAGTTGCGATTCGTCTCAAAGCCGACAAACTGATCGGATTCTGTTCCGAACAGGGCATTATTGATGAACACGGCAATGCGATTGCTGAGCTGTTCCCAGCCGACGTCGAAGCGCTATTGAACCGAATGGAACCCGATCCCCAGGACGACGAGCAACAAGACATTCATACTGGCAGAGTTCGTTTCCTCAGAGCTGCAATTTCAGCCTGTCGCGCAGGCGTTCCTCGCAGTCATTTGGTCAGCTACAAAGAAGATGGTGCCTTGATTCAAGAGCTGTTCTCTTTTGATGGTATCGGTACTCAGGTTGTCATGGCTAGTTCAGAACAGGTCCGTCAGGCCACCATCGATGATATCGGGGGTATTTTCGATTTAATCCAGCCACTGGAAGAGAAAGGCATTTTGGTGCGTCGTTCGAGAGAACAGCTTGAACAAGAAATTCATCGCTTCACGATTATTGACCGCGACGGCCTGATTATTGGTTGTGCTGCGCTTTATCCCTATGTGGAAGAGAGCATGGCAGAAATGGCATGTGTCGCCATTCATAATGAATACCGAGATAGTAATCGTGGACTGATGTTGCTCAATCATATGAAAGGGCAAGCGAAGAACATGGGGATCGAACATATGTTCGTGCTCACTACGCATAGCCTGCATTGGTTCAGAGAACAGGGATTTGTCGAGATGGACGTGAGTTCACTACCGGCAATCAAACAAAACCTGTACAACTACCAACGCCGCTCTAAAGTATTGAGTCTCGAACTGTAACGGGCGTGAACGATTCGGCTTGGATAGTCACTGATGCAATCACTCATATGGCGACATTCAAGCCCGTTTCATGTTTATTGCCAGTCATAGCAAAGACTTAAATTGCACTGAAACTAAACAGATAACAAACCGCTTTACTCTATTTTCAAATTGTGTAAAATTCACCCAATCAATCAATGGATACATTTTTTGCAACACGGATCACAGTATTTACTCAAAGTAAAAAGTAGCGCAAGGATGCTTTTAGTCACTAAATTAGTCATTAAGAGCACAAAAATATGAGAACGGTTATCTGTAATTCACTTCAAAGCTTCTGGGACATGGGAGACCATCAGTTTTTAGAAGGTCATAATGTTCATTGCGTTTTTCCGATGAATGAACAAGTAAAAAGCTTCATTCTGGAATGTCAGTCTCGTTACAAAATTCGCACCATCACATTCACATCCATCGGCCTAAATCGATAAATGATGTCCATCGATTTGCAGGCTAATTCCGGGCTTTTTCGGAATTAGCCCAAATAGTCACTCCGCCATTTTTTCTCTTAAACCACTCACTCGCTGTGTTTTCACCCTGACAGCTGCCTGCAAGATTTTGGGAGACGTAAAGAGAGCCAACCGCTTTCTCGCCCGAGTAATACCGGTATAAACCAACTCCCGCGTTAAAAGCGGGGTATGATCCGGTGGTAGCAGCAACAATGTAAAATCAAATTCGCTGCCCTGCGACTTATGGATTGTCATGGCGTAAGCGGTCTCATGTTGAGGAATCCGGCTTGGCAGAAAACCTCGGACATGGCCGTCAAACTGTTCAAAATAGACCTTTAGCCGATCATCCTGAGGATCTCGCATACAAATGCCGATATCCCCATTATATAACTCAAGATGGTGATCATTACGGGTAATCATTACCGGACGACCTTCATACCACGGTTCATCACTTTTACGAATCAGTTTATGACGACTTAAGGCTCGCTCCACTCTCTGATTAACACCTGTCACACCAAAGTCGCCATCTCTAATCGCGCACAATAATCGACAACGATGGAATAACCGCAGTACATATTCCGCTTTTTTCTCAGGCGTGGTCCCCGCCGCGATTGCAGATTGATCCGCAATCGCGTGCAAGTAATGTGCATACTCGGCAACCAACGTCTGTAACATTTGATGATAGCTTTCACTATCCAACCCATGAATTTGTACATCAGCGTAGCTTTGTTGTGTTATCTGAAACAACTGGGATACATCACCTGAATTCACCGCTTTGGCCAGTTGTCCGATCCCGGAGCGAGCATGAAACCGGTAACTTTTCTGTAATAGGCACAAACTGTCCGCCAGTGGCGGCACGTCTTGATGAGGGAGTGGTGAAGCAAATTGGTATCCCGTTAACCGAGCCAACTGAGTGATTTGACTCCGGCTATATCCCTGAGTCTGAAACGCACAAATATCGCCTAACACCGCTCCGGCCTCAACAGAAGCTAACTGATCCTTATCGCCCAATAGCACCAAACGAGCATGATCAGGTAAGGCCATCAATAACTTATACATCATTGGCAAATCGATCATCGACGCCTCATCAACCACCAGCAAATCGACATGAAGTGGATTGTGCTGGTGATGGCGAAACTCGGCACTATTCGGAATCGCACCTAATAACCGGTGCAACGTACTTGCCTGAGTCGGTATCCGTGCTTTCATCTCCGTAGGAATGGTCAATCGTTCAACCGCCTGACTGATCGATTCAGTCAACCGTGCCGCAGCCTTTCCCGTCGGGGCAACCAGCTTAATCACCAACTTCTGCTGAACCGCATGATTCTGACTCACCAATGCCGCCAGCAACCGCGCGACGGTCGTGGTTTTCCCCGTGCCCGGCCCACCGGAAATGACGGCAAAACGGCGACTTAACGCAATCGCGGCTGCGACCTTCTGCCAATTCAGACATACCGATTCCGGCACCAACGTATTTAGCCCTGAAAGTGCCGAACCACCGGATGCTTGCTGTAATAATTCATCAATCGACGTCCAGTCCAATGCAGATTCTTGAACAACATCGAGATATTCACAGACCAGACGCTGCCGCTCTCCCACTGACGACACCTGTTGTAGTGCCTCAAATAAGCTGTCATAGGGACGGGGAAATAATTGATTTAACGTTTCAGCTAAATATTCAGTTTGTGCCGTATCGTTCAGAACGGGTGATGACAATCCCTGCAAGCGCAACGCCAACTGATGCTCATAGAACCAATAACGCTGGAGATAAAGTCGTTTTCCATCAAAGATCAGGGGCAAATAACTGCCCGGCTCGCCAATCAATGGGCAACGCGTCAGTACCGCCAACCAATCAAGTGATTCAACACAGTCTCTGACCGTGTGCAACTCAGTAACCGCATGACCGAATAATAATTGCGACCGCACCACTTGCCCTTCATCACCCACCAGTGGTACACAAATGTGTCCGCGACCCAGTTCATAACTCACCAGCGCAGCGAGCCATGCCACCGCAGCCTGATCTTGTGAGCACTGATGAGCAATAAAACGGGCAAATTGCTGATCCAACGGACGAATCACACGTTTTTCAGCTAACGATGCCAGAGACTGAGCCAGTTGGATCATAAGTCGAGCTCCATTTGTCCTTCCTGCGTTGCACGCATATTGTCATCTTCTCCGGCAAAAAAACGGTCTAATGCATTAATCAGTTCAAATTGAGGGCGATGGGCAAATACCCCCGACGGGGTTTGTCCATCCATACCACGCAGAAACAGATAAAACACACCACCAAAATGTTGCTCATAGGTATAGTCCACCATACGACTGGCTAAAAATCGATGCAGTGCCAACGTATAAATTTGATACTGGAAATCATACCGGTGCTCAACCATCGCAGCGTCGAGATAAGAGGCGCTATAGTCTTCAGGCTGATTTCCCAAATGATTTGATTTCCAATCCAGCACGTAATATCGACCCTGATATTCAAACACGAGATCGATAAATCCCTTCAGCATCCCTTCGACCTGAGCAAAATTCAGCTCTCCGGCCTGAGCGGACAAAGCATCGTACCGTTTCAGAATTCGGTTCAACAGAGGGGAACGTAACTTATCAATCGGCAACAGAAACTCCATTTCAACCAAACGCTGCTGGGCTGGAATTTGCCCCAGACGCAATTTTTTACCATCTAAAGGTGTCTGTAATACATGCATGAGCATCTGTTGTAAGACCGGCAGCCAAGACTCATCAATCGCAGCCGACGTCATCAATGTTTGTATCACCTTGGTGTTTGCCGGGCTATCCGGAGCCTCGGTAAATTCAATCTGCTCAAACAAACTGTGCAAAAATGTCCCTGCGGTTGCCCCTTTCGGAAAGGTGAAAATCGTCTGTTCTTGTGGATCGAACAGAGATTCATCCGCTTCTCCGGCTGAATCGAGATCGAATCCAGGTACTTCTTGTGTGGCATCGAGAAAAGCATGATGGCCGGATTGTTTAACCAGATTGGAATAACTGGTCATGCGCCACGCCCGCTCAATCGGTTGCTGTTTCTGTTGCGCTGTTAACGTGTGCTGCGGTGCGTCAACGCGGGGCAAAGGCGACTCGGGAAGTTGCGGCGGCATGTCGATAACCGTGTGTCCTTCACTATCACACTGAGATGCTATGCCCTGCTGCAACAATCCGGCATCACCGGGTTCGCCCTGTTGCAACAAATAACCGATTGCAGATAAATGAGCGCTGCTTGCTCCTTTTCCTGAACGCCCTTTCAGCGGCGCGATCCCAACATAACAACCATAGATTGAACGCGTTAAAGCCACATATAACAAACGTAAGTCTTCGGCCAACCGCTCTTGTTCTGCTTTAGCAAGCGCCGCATCTTGACGGGTGATATCCAGAACAATTCGATCCTGCTGCTCATCGTAGTAACGCGCCTCTTTGGCCTCACGGAAACTCATCACAAACGGGAGAAACACCAAATCATATTCGAGCCCTTTTGACTTATGAATCGTCACGATTTGCACCAGATTTTTTTCTGATTCTAACCGCTGGATCGACGTTTCCGGATGACTTCCCTGAGCCACATCAATCATCGACTGAGTCAGCCAGCGCAACAGACCATGATCACTTTCAATTTCGGCTCCCGCTTGCTGTAACAGCTCACCGATGTGTAAATAGTCCGTCAACAATCGTTCCCCGCCTTTGAGTGCGAGCCAACGCTCAGCAAGATGGCGCTGATAAAGCACTGACCGTAGCATGGGCAGAATACCGCGTTCTGACCAGATGGTACGGTACTGACGAAACTCCTGAACCACGCGCTCCCATAACGACTCATTGCTATTCAATGCATCTAAATCCTGAATCGCCAGTCCAAACAAAGGAGAGGCTAACGCAGCCCGGAGCGGACGCTCCTGCTCCGGAGTCAACACCGCCTGCAACAAACGCTGAATATCCACTGCGATGTCACTGGCAAAAACACTCTCCCGATTCGATAAATAGACACTGGCAATATCCTGACGCGCCAACGCTTCTTTGATGAGTCGTCCTTCACGCCCCGTCCGGACCAACACTGCGATGTTTCCAGCCTGAATCGTTTTCGGTCCATTCTTGGAACAGAGGATCCCTGCCTCATCATGCGCGGCCTGTAGAACCGTTTGGATTTGAGCCGCAGTCGCATTTGCCATGATGTGTTCGTATTCACCTTTGGTCATGACGGAATCCGATTCAAGATCATCCGGCCACCAGTAAGTCATGGCAGGTTGCACTTGCTGATACAGTTGCCATTGGCGCTGCTGCGCCTCAGGTGGGGCCGCGACCTGAATGAACGGAATATCCGAATCATGGAGAAAAGGACTATCAGACGAGGCAAACAATCGGTTTACCGCATCGATCATCGACTGCCCGGATCGCCAGTTGGTCGCTAGCGTATAATGGGAGCTTACCTGACGACGCGCTTTGATATAGGTAAAGATATCCGCCCCGCGGAACGCATAAATCGCCTGTTTCGGGTCACCAATCATCAACAAGCCACACGCAGGATGCGGGGCGTAAATGTGGCTGAAAATATGGTATTGCAGCGGATCGGTATCCTGAAACTCATCAATCATTGCAACTGGATATAATGTGCGAATCCGCTGCGCTAACTGACCGGTGCTATCCAGATCCAAGGCTGATGAAAGTTGAGACAGCAAATCATCAAACGATAACCACTGCTGTTCCGACTTTGCTTTTGCCAGCAAATGACGACAACTGTCAATCGCATGCGCTTTCAAAGGCGCTTCAATTGACACTGGTGTTGCAAGAAACGCGTCAATGACCTCAAATAACGGATGCTCCGGTGGTGTACCGGTTGGCGTTTTCTCATACAACACTTGTTGTGAAAAACGAGACAACTGTTCGGGAACCCAGTAACTATACGTCTCCGCTTCCGCCCATTGAGACACTTGCCCAATCCACTGTGGCCGGAATTTTTTGGTGTACACACGCTTATTGACATCCGATTCAGCAATACACGCATCAATATCAGACTGATACTGTCGCCATTGTGCCTTCATCTCAACGATACGGTGCAAGTTATCTTGATGTAATTGTTCAAGGCTGGCATCCATCGCACTGACGGAAAGCGCTGGCGCATGACCACTCAGATAAGGACCGATTTGAGCCAGCAGAGCATTGGGGGTCGGCCATAAGTGACGAACTTCAGCCGCCAGTTCAACTGACAACGGATAAAACTGTCGTCGCCAATAATCCGCCACGACCTGCGCTTTGAGACGGCTTTCATCTGTAATGAAATCGTGATGAAAGCGGCTCCCGGATTCAAACGCATTCTGAACTAACATCCGCTGACAGAATCCGTGGATCGTATAAACTGCCATCGTATCCATCTCTCGCTCTGCCTGTAGCAAGACACTGGCAGCCTCAGCATGATCAGGAATTTCATCGAGAAAGGATTGCAGCAGCGGATCATCACTATGATGTCGGGCAAATGCCAGTCGGGCTTCATGAATCCGGGCACGAATCCGCCCTTTCAACTCAGCGGTGGCCGCTTCTGTAAATGTCACCACTAAAATTTGATCCACCCGCAGCGGTGTCGCATGGCGCACCTGAGCATCGCCATGTCCTAACAACAGGCGCAAATAGAGACCAGCAATCGTAAATGTTTTTCCTGTTCCAGCGGATGCTTCAATCAAACGCATCCCATGCAACGGAAATCGCATCGGTTCTAGCGGGATCATGCCATCAGATGCTGTGTGACTCATACCCGTTTGTTCTCCAAGTTAACGATTGATTCAGCATGGTGGAGTGTGATCTAAGCAATATAATTGACATAAATCGATTCACGCTGCTTATACCTGACAAGAGAGTGAGATCTGACTCACGGATAACTAACCCTTTCATCATTAGTATCTCGCTCCAAGTTAAAGACATCCTCAGTTGAGTGAACTACTCAACTCATAGAATAATGGTCCCTCTGACCTGTGGCCGTACAGCAAACACCCTACACAAAATAACGATTTTCTGGCGGCCACCCACTTTCCTCGGTTTACCATCTCACGCAGGTTTCATACTTGCGTGATGCCCTGAGTTTCATGATTCATCAGTGTCTGCTCTGACCCAAAGCATCGGGGGCAGTAAAATCTGTACCGCATAAGCATGCGCCGTCTGACTTAAAGCGTCTGACCACTGCGGCCAGATACGGCCAATATAAGCATTTTGCCCTTCGCCACCAACCGCACTAAAGTCATTACCGATGAAGGCCTCTTGCATTTTTTTCGCGGCTTTTTCTTCATCTTCGTGCCATTCCCGCTGACGATTGAAACCCGCTTCAATTCCGGCCAACGCAACTTGCGGAAAATAAGCTAAAGGATGATTCATACCCTCAGCATAGAGGCGGATGAACTCATCCAGATAGGCTTGGGCTTGCTGAGCCGTCATCGCAGGATAATACAGGTGCTGAACGCCACTCTTGCGCTCATAACCGATAAGATGTGTCGGACATGATTCCCCCATGACCGCAACGGCTAGGTGATCCAGCCATGCAGATAAATAATCCTGCGCACGTATACGACCAACCCGATAGCGCACCAGACCGGATTGAAAATAGTCAGTCACCCAACCGAGTAATTGAATCGGCCGATCCTCCCCCAACGCTGTGGTATAGAAATTGAGCTCACAGTCAGGCTTCGGCTGCTGACATAATTCATCGATGACCTCGGTCAGGGCGAGCGCTTGTTCATAATGCTCGCGGAACTCAAGTTCACCGAAAGCCCCGATAGGAAGTTGTCCTTGTGCCCGCTTTGTTTGAATAAAATGCTCAACCTGCTGTGTTTCTGAACGTTGTGCTGGCATGCCTGAATGGTGCTCTGGCTCAGCGGCACTGCGACGCGCACTCAGCAGGACTGCGACTAATTCATTGAGCAGGTGATAACGTGCCAGACCATTGAGTGAAAACGGCTCTTCATCCTGCAATGACACCAACTCATTTTCGAACCAGACACGTAAACGGCGATTGAAAAAATACTGTGCAGGCAAACGCCAGAAGCGTTGTAACTCGACAAAGTCCAATTCCAATGGAAATGCCACATCGGCAAAGAAATCAGGTAATTGCGTGGCTGCAGCGATTGGCTCGGGTAACGCCGTTCCCGTCGCTGCCGGAAGCCACTCTCTGGCATAACTACCGTGCGGACTGGTGAATGCATCAGGGCTATACGGCACCATCGGGTGGGACGAAGTCATTTGTTGTACCAGCCGATCACCGGAGGTATCACTGGCGAGCGCTTGATCCCCGTCCAAACAATAATTCTGATGGCAATACGCCACCAGCTCACTCACCAAAACCGATGGCAAACTGAGACTATTATCTTGAACTGAACGTCCGACATAACTGATATACAGACGCTCGCGGGCGGAGAGCAATGCTTCAAGAAACAGATAACGATCATCATCCCGGCGTGAACGATCACCGGGGCGCGCCTGCTCCGTCATTAAATCAAACCCTTCGGCCGGCACCGTTCGAGGGTAAACCCCGTCGTTCATCCCCAGTAAGCAAACCACTCGGAAAGGAATCGAACGCATCGGCATCAAGGTACAGAAGTTCACTTGCCCGGCGAGAAAGCGCTGACTGACTCGGGCATTGGATAACTGCCCGGTAAGATAGTGATATAAAATATCTGGTGCAATCGGCGCTTCATAATGCGCGTCCTGTAACTGTTCCTGGAGATGACTGAGCGTATCGCGGATATGCTGAAAGCTGACTTCCTCTTCCACCGAAGCGACAAAAAAGTCATCCAGCAAGGCATGGAGTAATTCACGCCATTCGGCAACCGGCAATGTCTGCCGCAACTGCTGACGGTAATCCCGAATCCGACTGATAAACGCAGCCAGTTTGCCGGCCAACTCAGCGTCGAGCCCCTGAATCTCGTTATACGGTGCTACATTATGATCATCCAGTTCCAGCATGGCTGCTGAATCGGACATCGCATAGCCAGCCAGCATTCGGTCAATCCCGAATTCCCATGTGTTTTGTCTTGTTGGCGGTAAATCGAACTCGCTTGCCGTCTGCTCATTCAGCCCCCAGCGAATCCCGGCGGCTTCAACCCAGCCCTTCGCCTGTAAAAATTCGGCTTCATTGATATCAAACCGCGCCATCATCGTCGGGGTTTCCAACAATTCGAGTAATTCCGAAGCAAGACAGCGAGAGTGCGGCAACTGAAGCAACCGCATGAACGCCTGCAAAACCGGGGATTCTTGATCCGCCGTGCGGTCAGAAATTGAAAATGGAATATAGCGCTCAGCGGATGCATTACCGAAGACCGCTTCAATCACCGGACTGTAGGTATTGATGTCGGCAACCATCACGATCACATCCCGGGGCTTGAGATCAGGGTGACGGTCAAACAATGACAACAGCTCATCGTGCAGGACTTCCACTTCTCGCAGCGGACTGTGACACTGATGAATCGACAGAGAATCATCAGTGCTATTGATCGGTTGCTTGTGCTCGCTAGAGGTCAGCATTTGATCATTCTGATGTTCTTCGAGATGGAGAATGTCGGCCTGAATCTGATGTAAGAGCGTATCTCGGGGCGTTTCAATAAAAAACTCATGTTCTTCACTTTCAATCTGCGACAGCAGGTAGAGGTTATCGCGCCCAAGTTTCCCCATTGATGCCAGCAAACTATTTCCGACCGCTTGCTGCAAATGCAGTTCATCGTCAAGATTGGCGTCGATTCCCCCTTTTAATGGCGAGCGTTCGCCACCGGAAACCCATTGGCCTTCTTGTAATACAACCTGTTTACGCTTCAGACTCGCAACTCGGGCCAGATACTTTCGATCACGGATTTCCCCCCAATAATGCTGACACGGATTGGTTAACATCAGGTGGACATCGATCTGCTCTCCCAAAGCTTGGAGTGCGTCCAGATAACGAGGTGGCAGGGCCGTAATACCAAAAATAAACAACCGCTTGGGTAAAATGCCGTCAGGAACCCGGGTCTGTTGTAACTGTTCGATGAACTGTTGATATAAGTTGCCGCGGTGATAGTGCGACTGCCCCAACCGCTTGGTGTCCTCAAACAATCGTTGCCACAATAGCGGTTGCCACGGATGGCGCTCAGCCAGTGATTCAACCGGTTGATCCGCTTCCCAACGTTCAATCCAGTCGGGGCGATAAACCAAATAGCCATCGAAGATATCGGCAATTTTTTCAGCCAACTGAAATCGTTTCAACGCTGAATTGTCATCCGCCAGATACTGCTGTAATGGCATAAACTCGGCTTGATCGAGCATTTCCGGTAAAAGTCGCATCAACTTCCAGGTCATCGCTTCTTTATTGAAGGCACTCCGCTTCGGGACATCCGGTAACACACTGGAAAACATCTCCCAGATAAATGTCGCCGGCAACGGAAAATCAATGTTAGCCGTGATGCCAAGCTCCTGCGCCAGCGCCATTTTCAGCCACTGCGACATCCCCGGACTCTGAACCAAAATTTGCTCGGCTTCAAACGGGTGAGTCAATGGATCACTTTGAATTAAATGAACCAGCAGGATCTTGAGAGTATCAAGTTGATTTGAATGATAAACAGTAAACAAGCGTTGTCCGGATTGAGAAACCATCATTGTTGACTAGATTAGCATATTGCCTGTTCGCTTTCCCATGTCACCGACTTGAATAAAAAGATAAAATGTCGAAAGATGTAGATTCTTATCCGTTGAGAACAAAACCCAATATGCTCACTCATATCACCCTCCGGCAATTGCACATTTTTACGGTGGTCACCCGTAACAATACCCTTACAGAAGCCTCCGAAGAGCTATTTCTGTCCAAAGCAGCCGTCAGTATGGCGCTCTCAGAGCTGGAGAAACAGCTGGGACATGTGTTATTTGACCGAGTGAATCACCGGCTGATTCTCAATCAAGAAGGTCGAAAGTTACTTCCCTTAGCGGATGAGCTGCTCAACCGGGCCAATAATATTCCGCTATTATTTGAGCACGAAAACCGACTATACGGCCAGTTGCGGATTGGTGCCAGTGATACCATCGGCAATCAGGTTGCACCTTATCTTCTGAGTCACTTCCGGCAACAATATCAGCACAGTACACAAACATTATTTATTTCTAACTCGGCGCAAATTTGCCAAAAACTGGTTGATTATGAGCTGGATATTGCCCTGATCGAAGGAAAAACGTTACATCCGACCTTAGTATCCAAACAATTTAGTCAAGATGAAATGTGCATCATCTGTGCACCTGAGCATCCGCTGGCTCAAAAAACCGACATCCAGTTATCGGATTTAGAGCATAGCCAGTGGCTACTACGCGAAGCGGGTTCCGGTTCCAGAGAGTTTTTTCTCCGCACCATCGCGCCTCGTCTGGAAAGATGGTATGAAGCATTTGAACTCAATACAACCGAAGCATTGATTAACAGCGTATCCGCCGGGTTAGGACTCGGGTGTCTGTCCCGACTGGCAGCCAAGGCAGCGATACAAGATGGTCGAGTCGCCTCGTTATCCGTCCCATTAGATATGCGCCGACGCTTCTGGTTGCTGGTCCATAAAGAAAAATATCAAAACCCGCTATTGAAATGCTTTATCCAATTTTGCTTTGAATGGCGTCGCAATGAATAGACTTATAATGATTTTTACTGTATAAAATAACAGTATTTATCATTCAACCAAAACAGAGGAATTACCATGGCTGTAATCGTCAAGTACGTGGTCGAGCGGAATGGAGAAGAAAAAATGACTTTTACCTCTAAAGCCGAGGCAGATGCTTATGACAAAATGCTCGATATGGCAGATGAATTATTCACTTTACTCGGCAAGAGTGAATTACTGGATAATGAAGAAAAGCAAGAAGAATTGGCTATGTATCTGGCACAAAACAAAGAAGAAGTGCTGTACGCCTTAGGCGCCAAACGCAGACCGGCACCAGCCAAGCCTAAATCCGAGAAGAAGTCAGCCCCTAAAGCAGCCACCGACACCGATGAGCAGGCAGCTTGATTGAAGATTTCTTTATAGGATGATATATCGCTAAAACGACAACTCATATCAATTGACAGACGTTCTGCGTTTGAAGGCTTTCATCCTGTGTAGTGGCTCTTTATGATGGTCATATCTGATTTCAATGCCCGTGTTGCTGACTCAGACGAACAGCTCACCAGCATGAGCCCATGTCACAACGCGATTCATCAACGGAGAAAACAATGGCTTATTTTGCACTAGCGCTTGGAACAGCAACGAAAAACCGTGACGGAAAAATTATCGAAGCATATTTCCCGACCCCGATTCTCAACCCGAGTGATGCTTTGGTTTCCCAATTGACCTCAATACTCGACTATCAGGGTGGCAACGAAACATTTGAAGTGACTCAGGCTCAGGCCGCTGAACTGGCGCAAGCATTTCAGTCTGAGCATGAAGCCAGCGCTGTGTTTGCAACTCAGGCTGCATCATCTGAACAACCGCTTGTCGGGGTGATTCTGGCAAGCGATGAGAAACCGCAAACGGTCGCAGAAGGATTCCTGAAGCTTCAGTTGATCTCACATCGCTTAGTTCAACCACACGGCATCGTACTGGATGGCATTTTCGGCCTGCTCCACAACATTGCCTGGACTAACGAAGGGCCGATTGACTTACCGGAACTGCCAGAACGCCAAATGGCAGCACGTCTGGCGGGTCGCGTCCTCAGTGTTGACTGTGTCGATAAATTTCCGAAGATGGTTGACTACGTGGTCCCGGCAGGTGTACGGATTGCGGATACGTCTCGCGTTCGCCTCGGCGCTCACGTAGGCGAAGGCACCACAGTTATGCATGAAGGCTTTATCAACTTTAATGCGGGAACAAAAGGTGTCAGCATGGTTGAAGGCCGGATTTCTGCGGGCGTGCTTGTCGGCAACGGTTCAGATATCGGTGGCGGTGCGTCCATCATGGGAACACTCTCTGGCGGTGGTAAAGTCGTTGTATCTATCGGTGAAAACTCGCTTCTCGGTGCCAATGCTGGCTTGGGCTTCCCTCTGGGCGATCGTTGTACGCTCGAATCTGGCTTATATGTCACCGCCGGAACCAAAGTCCAAATGCTGGATAAAGATGGCAACAAAGTTGAAGTCGTCAAAGCGCGTGATTTAGCAGGCGTCTCCGATCTGCTGTTCAGACGTAACTCTCAGACCGGTCAGGTCGAGTGTCTCGCCAATAAGTCAGCGGTAGAACTCAACGATGAACTGCACAGCAATAACTAGGGGCAGGTGACATTCGTAATGCATGAATTCATGTTATTTGAATTCATCTCACCTTGATTCAAATTCAAAGCCGGCCCTGATGGGTCGGCTTTTTTATGATGGCATTCATCAGCACCTGCATATTGAACTCCATAGAAAAGCGTCATTTCTTTGCCAGACAAGTGATGAACAACACAGATTTTTTCAGTAGAATCCGTGGCACAGATATAATAGCGGGTAAAACACATTCATCATACACCGCTATCATGAGCAAATATTCGTGAATCGCTTGATTCACTGTAGAGTTACCTGATTGTCACAGAGGCAGATATGCAAAACTTTATCCAGAATCTCCCCAAAGTCGAGTTACATCTTCATATTGAAGGCACGCTCGAGCCAGAACTGATGTTTCAACTGGCAAAACGTAATCAGGTTAAGATCCCCTTCCAGACACCAGAAGAAGTCCGGGCCGCTTATCAGTTTAGCAACCTACAATCTTTCCTTGATATCTATTACCAAGGCGCAAATGTATTGCTTCATGAGCAAGACTTTTTTGACCTGACTTGGGCCTACCTGCTGCGCTGTCAGGCTGACCGTGTGATTCATACTGAAATATTTTTTGACCCACAAACACATACAGCCCGTGGTGTCGCCTTTCAAACAATCATCAACGGAATCTCCGCTGCACTGGACAAAGCCAAGCAAGAACTAGGCATTTCCAGTCAGTTGATCATGTGTTTCCTGCGTCATCTCAGTGAAGATGATGCCATTGAAACCTTAAAACAAGCCCTGCCTTATCAGGATAAAATTATCGGTGTCGGGCTGGATTCTTCAGAGCAAGGTCACCCACCGGAAAAATTTGCCCGGGTATTTCAAATGGCGCGGGATGCAGGCTTTATTCCCGTCGCTCATGCAGGTGAAGAAGGCCCCGCCAGTAATATTGACGATGCTTTGAATCTGTTGGGTGTCCAACGGGTTGATCACGGGGTTCGCTGTGTTGAAGACCCACAACTCGTACAACAACTGGCCGAGACACGCATGCCGCTTACGGTTTGCCCCCTGTCTAATATCAAGTTATGCGTATTTGATAATATGCAACAACACAACATCGTTGCGTTATTGAGACAAGGATTATGTGTCACCATCAACTCTGATGATCCGTCTTATTTCGGTGGCTACATGACTGATAATTTCCTTGCTGTTGCTAACGCCCATGAGATGACGCATGCTGAACTCGCCCAGTTCACACTCAATGCGATTGAAGCCAGCTTCATCTCCGACGCAGAAAAAGCGCGCATGACATCAGAAGTTGAAGCCTATCTTAATCGCGCCGAAACAGAATAAATAACAGCATCATAGCGGAGGTTTTGTGGCAATTTACATCTTTGGGTATGGCAGCCTGATGAATTCATCTTCACGCCAATTGACCGGGCAGACAGGTTTAACCTGTCCGGCGGTGGTTGAAGGATTAACCCGAACTTGGGGAATGGTGGATGACAGCTATCAGGCTTCACCGCTGGTTGCCCAACTCGGTGACGGCATTGTGAATGGAGTGCTGCTCGATGTATCAACCGAAGGACTGGCTCAGTTTGACCAGCGTGAACGGGGATATCATCGTATCCAATTGGCCACAGCCAACATCGATACTGAGTTGTCACTCTGCGATGAAGATACGGTGTGGGTTTATGTCAAAAATCACCCCATGCCACCGAGCCATCAAAGCCCAATCCTACAAACGTACATCGATACGGTTGTCACTGGTTGCCTTGAGGTTTCAGAAGCCTTTGCACACCTTTTCGTTAAACATACGCATGGCTGGGAACATCCACTGGAGAATGATCGTCACGCCCCCAAGTATGTCAATTATGCAGGGATTCATCCGCAACACTGGCCTAAAATCGACCAACTCCTCACGCAAGTCTTAGCTTGATCATTGAAGGCCTCTTCCGTGAGGCCTTATTTCATTTTGCCCTCACGAAAACTCAGACTTTTGCGGTCGCTACATTTTTATGCCTGTACGTTCATGATAGAATTCGCATGTTTACAGAAAATATCACCAAGATGGCATCATCCGAAGACACAATCCCATCTTCATCTCACGGGCTGTGATGTCATCGTTCGCTGCACCATATTTTATCTGAATGATGTATAGAGGAATGTAATGGCAACGATAAAAGATGTTGCACGAGAAGCGGGTGTGTCCGTCGCAACTGTTTCGCGTGTCGTGAATCAGTCTCCGAAAGCCAGTCAGTCATCCATCACAGCGGTAAAAGCCGCAATGCAAAAATTAGGCTACCGTCCCAATGCCGCAGCCCGGGCTCTGGTCAGTCAAAGCACCAATATTATCGGTGTTCTGGTCAATGATGCATCTGATCCATTTTTTGGCACGTTGGTGAAAGCCGTCGATAAAGTTGCTCATGAGAATGGTAAACAGGTTTTGATCGGTCATGGTTACCATCATGCTGAACACGAACGCAAAGCAATAGAGTTGTTGATCAACAGTCGCTGTGATGCGCTGGTTATTCACGCAAAAGCACTTTCAGATGATGAGTTAATTGATTATGCCCGAGAGGTGAAGTCATTGGTGTTGATTAATCGTTACATTCCAGAAATCGCCGAGCGCTGCATCTCTCTGGATAATTTTAAAGGGGCGTATCTGGCAACGGAATATCTGATTAAAAATGGACATAACAATATTGCTTGCATCAGTTCTTCGCACCCGATAGAAGATACCGACCAACGAATTTCCGGATACAAAGCCGCACTACATGATTATGGTATTTCACTGCCTGCCAGTTATATTGAGCAAGCAGAACCGAATACCGAAGGGGGCGAAGTCGCCACCACAAACTTATTGCTAAAATCGCTGGATATCACAGCAATCGTTGCCTACAACGATAATATGGCGGCGGGTGCAATTTTTGTGTTGGAAGAAAACGGCCTGACGTTACCGGATCAAGTCTCAATTGTCGGCTTTGACGATGCATTAATTTCTCGCTATGTCAGCCCTAAATTAACCACGGTTCTCTACCCGATTCAACTGATGGGGGAGCAAGCCGCACAACTGGCACTCAATCTGGCCAAAGGCACCTCATCAGACTCACAATCGCTGCGTTTTTCCCCCACATTAGTCAGACGGGACTCGGTAAGAAAACTCAACTAACGACTTGTCAAAAACCGCCACACAGAATAGCAAATGCGAGGCCGCGACAGTCGCTATTGGGTCGTGTGAAAAGAATGCATTTTTTCGACAACTGACTGCTATTTTTATGCACAATTCTTCTAAACTAACAAGAAGGCATTGGTGAGAAATCGTAGCAAGGGTATCGACATGAGTCATCTTGATCACAATGATGTTCAACATACATCCCATCAGCGCAGTCTAAATGAACAGTTTGTTGAGATTCATGCACAAATTCGCGAGCAACTGCCTCAAATCGCCCGCATATCATTTGCCCTGTACGAACCATTTTCCGATCACTTAAAAACCTATGCTGACAGCACCCCGGACAATGAGATTTTACGCCACTACGAATATCCGCTGAGTCAACTCACCGAGCTGAAGCGCTGTGCTGTTGAACAATGTGATCGCTGTATCAACGATCCGATTCAGTCACTGGAAGACGATACACCGCATAATCAATGGCTCAAACAACAACGTTTTGGCGCGTCGCTCGCCTCTCCAATGTATTATGAAGATGAATTTATTGGTTTCATTTTTATCAATACTGCCGAAGGACACCATTTCGACGAACAACTCAACCAACAACTCTCCACACACATCGATACAATTCGCCAGGCAATTGGCCGTGAATATGAAACCGTTCATAAGATTCTGGATATGACGAGTTTCATTCTTAAACAGAACCCGAAACATCTGGCTCAAAGCCGTGATCATCAAGAAAGAATGCATCATTTCACCAAAATCATCGCCTGGGGTGTTTCACAGCAATATCATCTGGACGATGAAAAAATCGACCATATCACGCTCTTTTCCCGGTTACATGATATCGGCAAGCTCTCGATACCACATCATTTGCTTTTAAAACCCGGAGAACTGGAGGTGACGGAAAGGCGGCAGGTTATCGGGCATATAGAAAAAGGAATTGAGATTATGGAGTCTGTCTTGTCACGAGCCAACTGTCTGCATCATGCCTGTATCCAGACACTGAAAGAAATTGTTTCTTATCACCATGAGTTAATGGACGGTAGCGGCTATCCACACGGACTCCAAGGCGATCATATTCCGGTCTCTGCGAGAATTGTCACGGTTGCTAATATTTTTGATGCACTGACCACTCATCGACCTTATAAACAAGCGCGCTCTGTCCCCTTTGCCCTATTAGAGCTAGAGAAAATGGTTGCCGAAGGAAAACTCGATAAACATTGTGTCAATGCGCTGAGAAACCATCAGGAATTTTTAAAAGACATTACCCGAAAATATCCAGAACCGGATCCCAGTCATTTCTCCGACTAAATCACCAGTCCTTGATTCCTGTCACGCCAATATCAAGTGGCAGAGTGAGTCACTTTCTGACGTAACTTATCTCGAAATACATCACAAAAACGAATCACACAGAGAACAAAATCAGTGAAATCATCTTAAAGTAAAGCTAATCCAATCAAAACTTTGAAACTCAATAAAACCGTCAGTTAATGGCTCTCTATAAATATAGAGTATCAATAAAGGCCCGTGTATGATGACGCCCTCCAAGTCATATATCGTGTATTCACTTGGACATCAACACTACCAAATAATACCGTCTGATAATGGATATACCTTATGCTCAACAAAGGACATCAAAACCATACCAATTGCAGTACATTCAAAACACCTTACGAATGTATGTTCCACTGGGCTGAATCGCGGCCTGATGATATTTATCTGAAGCAGATTAAACATCGCCGCTTTGAGACCTATACATTTGCTCAAGTGGCCGACCATGCGCAAAGGTTGGTCAGTGCATTACATGATCTCAACCTTAACCCCGGAGACCGAGTCGCAATTATTTCTAAAAATTGTGCTGAATGGTTTATTTGCGATCTGGCGATGATGCTGGGCGGTTTTGTCAGCGTACCGATCTTTCCGACTGCCAAAGAAGACACCATCGATTATTGTCTCACTCATAGTGAGTGCAAAGCAGCGTTTATCGGCAAACTGGATGACATGACCGCGGTGATGGATGTTCTGAACAACCAACCTGAGTTACTCAGTATTTCTCTTCCGTACGATAGTGCGCCACACTGCCAATATCAGTACAACCAACTGATTCACGATCATCCCCCTACAACCTACAAACCGGAACATGATGAACAGTCGCTGATGTCAATTGTATATACATCAGGCACATCCGGTACCCCCAAAGGTGCGATGTTAAGTTATGGTGGCTTCGCCTGGTCAGTCACCCAATTAAGTCAGTTTATCGGGATCAATCGTCATGATCGGCTTTTCTCATATCTGCCGCTGGCACATATCACAGAACGCGTTTATATTTTTGGCTCTTCTATCTTCTCCGGTGTACAGACTGCATTTCCCGAATCCCTCGATACGTTTATCGAAGATGTAAAAATGCATTGCCCGACGCTATTTATTTCCGTCCCTCGATTATGGACACTTTTTCAGCAACGCATTCTGGATACCCTCCCCCAAAAACGGCTTGATCTGCTCCTCAAGATCCCATTGATTCGAACCATCATCCGCAATAAGGTCGCTCATGCATTAGGCCTGAATAAAGCGAGAGTTCTTGGCTGCGGCTCGGCACCGGTCTCTCCTGAGCTGCTGCTTTGGTATGATAAACTGGGTCTGGAGATTACAGAGGCCTGGGGAATGAGTGAGTCTTTCGCCTACTCAACACTCAACTATCCTTATCAAAAATCCAAAGTCGGTACGGTCGGCCTTGCCGGTCCGGGTGTCACTCTCAAGATAGCAGAAGAAGGTGAAGTTCTGGTTCAGAGTAAAGGGTTATTTACCGGTTACTACAAAAATGAGCAGGCAACCCGAGAAGTCTTAACCGATGATGGCTGGCTGAAAACGGGTGATATTGGCAAAATTGATTCGGAAGGTTATCTGTCGCTTCAGGGGAGAAAGAACGATACTTTCAAAACAGCGAAAGGGAAATTTGTCTCCCCGGTTGCCATTGAGAAAAAACTCTATCAGGCCAGCCGTGTTGAAATGCTCTGTCTCATTGGTTTAGGTCTGCCCGGACCAATCTTGTTAGTTGTTCCGCATGATATCCCCAACTTCAATAAAACACGATATGAACGGTCAGCCAAACGTATCGTCGAAACACTCAATCAAGAATTGCAATCCCATGAGCAAATTAGAGGGGTGTTAATGGTTAAAGAAGTCTGGAGTGTTGAGAATGGTATTCTAACGCCAACACTCAAAATCAAAAGGCACTTACTGGAACAACAATATCACCAACTGGGATTACACTGGCCAAAAGATAAACTGGTGGTATGGGAAAATGATATCTCCGAAAATCATCCATACGGCTAAGTTCATGAATGACTTTCGGATACTTGGTGCGAAAAACGAATGCCGGGATCACAGTTGATTAATCCCAGAAAGATTTTTGACATTCTTTGTGGGCTTCTTCCCGGCTCAAACCAATATCTTCCAACAGATGTTCCGGCAATTCTGATAATTGTCGGCGTGTCTGATAATTTCGCTGCCAATGTTTTATCAAAGAGTAGATATTCTTAACCCAAAAACGATAAGTATCAATCAAAGGTGGTTGAATTTTATTGACAATAACGTTCATAGTTTATCCTTGATATATAGTGTTTTCGTGGTTAAATCATTATCGAAAATAGCTCGTGGCACAAACGATAAAAACTGACACTCAATTAAGGAAAACTTAAGTGAAAAGTCGTCTACCTCCTTTACAATCTGTCTATTATTTTTACATGGCAGCGCAAGCAGGCAGCTTCAAAATCGCATCTGAGCAGCTTTTTGTCAGTGCAGCTGCAATCAGCCAACAGATTCGTCAACTAGAAGAGTGGTTGAAATGTGAATTGTTCATTCGTCAGCATCGGCGTGTCCATCTGACAACCGAAGGACAGATCCTATATAAATATGCGCAAAAAGGGTTCTCTGAACTCTATGCAGGAATACAATATTTAACGCAGGATCCGTCACCGAATCAGCTATCAATTTCGACTCATCCGGCTTTCGCCCAACACTGGCTTGTCCCCAAACTTCAAGAATTCAGACAAAAACATCCAGATATTATACTGTTGATCGATCCGAAAGATGCATTGGTCACATTTCAGGATGAGTCCGTAGATCTCTGTATTCGTTATGGGCAAGGAAACTATGAAAACCTGACCAGTATTAAGCTGATGGATGAAGTACTCTATCCCGTTTGTCATCCGCTCTATCAAAAACAGCATCGCATCGAATCAGTGAATGATTTATATCGCGTTGATTTAATTGAAGATATGATTCCTGATATGAGCTGGGAGTTATGGTTAAACTCGATCGGTGCCCCAACCGGACGTCCAACCCTTCAATATGAGGGATCGCTGTTTGTATTGGAAGGCGCGTTAGCCGTACAAGGTGTTGCCCTGATGAAACACACGCTGGCCCATCGCTATATTCAGGAAGGAAAACTTATTCGCATAGGGCATCAGGCAATTCGGTCTCGTTACAGTTACTATATCTGTGCCCCAGAAAGTTACCTGCAAAGAAAAAAGGTCAAAGTCTTCATTGCCTGGATCCAAGAACAAATCGCAACGTTCACCCTTTCCGGCTTAAACGAGCTTGATATTATTGAACAGACCATTATCGAACGAACCTAAAGCAATGTACGTAAGATGTAGATGATAAAAAGCTTCAGCGCAAATTCGCGGAGTGAAAAACATCACCATCGGTTTAGAACTGACAACAAAAAGCCCCGTCAGCTTTCGCTAGCGGGGCTTTGTCGTTAAAAAAGGTTAACTCAAAGAATTACTTCTTCGCGTTACGTTCTTTAACTTCAGCAATCACTTTCTCAGCAACGTTTGCTGGACATGCCGAGTATCTTTCGAACTCCATAGAGAACTGACCACGACCTGAAGTCATCGTACGCAGTGTACCGATGTAGCCGAACATTTCTGATAGAGGAACGTCTGCTTTAATACGTACGCCAGTTGCACCAGCTTGTTGGTCTTTGATCATACCACGACGACGGTTCAGGTCACCGATGACGTCACCAACGTTATCTTCTGGTGAGAACACGTCAACTTTCATGATTGGCTCAAGAAGCTGTGCGCCTGCTTTTGGCATTGACTGACGGAATGCGCCTTTCGCTGCGATTTCAAATGCGATTGCAGATGAATCCACTGCGTGGAAGCCACCGTCAAACAGTTCAACTTCAACGTCCAGAGTCGGGAAGCCAGCCAGAACACCGTGCTGCATCATACCTTCGAAGCCTTTCTCGATTGCAGGCCAGAATTCTTTAGGAACGTTACCACCAACAACAGTTGATTTGAAAGTAAAGCCAGAGTTTGGCTCACCTGGTTTGATACGGTAGTCGATCTTACCGAACTGACCAGAACCACCAGACTGTTTCTTATGTGTGTAGCTATCTTCGATTTCTTTGGTAATCGTTTCACGGTAAGCAACCTGAGGCGCACCAACTTCCAGCTCAACGCCGTAAGTCCGTTTCAGGATGTCTACTTTGATATCCAGGTGAAGTTCGCCCATACCTTTCAGGATGGTTTCGCCTGAATCTTCATCAGTCTCAACTTGGAATGATGGATCTTCTGCAACCATCTTACCGATCGCGATACCCATTTTCTCAGTAGAACCTTTATCTTTCGGAGAAACCGCGATAGAGATTACTGGTTCTGGGAAGATCATTGGCTCAAGAGTACATTCGTGTTTTGGATCACACAGCGTGTGACCAGTTTGAACGTTCTTCATACCAACAACTGCGATGATATCACCAGCTTGTGCTGAAGTGATTTCAGTACGGTCATCTGCCTGCATCTCAACCATACGGCCGATACGTTCAGTTTTACCCGTTGCTGAGTTAAGAATTGTGTCGCCTTTCTTCATCACACCTGAGTAGATACGGATGAAGGTCAGAGCACCAAAGCGGTCATCCATGATTTTGAATGCCAACGCTTTCAGTGGTTCTGCTGCGTCTACTTTCGCCACTTCACCAGTTGGTTCACCAGTTTGTGGATCAGTCAGTTCTTGTGGATCAACTTCTGTTGGGTTTGGCAGATAATCAACAACTGCGTCCAGAACCAGCTGAACACCTTTGTTCTTAAATGCAGAACCACAGTAAGTTGGGAAAAATGCTAGATCACGTGTCCCTTTACGGATACAACGTTTGATGTCTTCGATAGAAGGCTCTTCGCCGTCCATATAAGCCATCATTAAGTCGTCGTCTTGCTCAACAGCAGTTTCAATCAGGTACTCACGGTATTCGTCTACCTGATCAACCATATCTGCTGGAACATCTTTGATTTCGTAGTTTTCTGGTAGACCTGTGTCATCCCATACGTAGGCTTGACGAGACAATACGTCAACAACGCCGACGAATTCGTCTTCACGACCGATAGGTAAAGTCATTACCAATGGAGTTGCTGCCAGTACGTTCTTCACTTGTTCAACAACGTTGAAGAAGTCTGCACCCATGCGGTCCAGTTTATTTACGAAGATCAGACGAGATACTTCTGATTCGTTCGCGTAACGCCAGTTGGTCTCTGATTGTGGTTCAACACCACCAGAACCACAGAATACACCGATACCGCCATCAAGAACTTTCAGTGAACGGTATACTTCTACTGTAAAGTCAACGTGTCCAGGAGTATCGATAACGTTTAGACGGTGGTTTTTCCACTCACAAGTTACCGCAGCTGATTGGATAGTAATACCGCGCTCTGCTTCCTGCTCCATGAAGTCCGTAGTAGATTCACCATCGTGAACCTCACCAGTTCTATGGATTTTACCAGTAAGCTTAAGAATACGCTCAGTGGTAGTGGTTTTACCCGCGTCAACGTGCGCGAAAATACCAATGTTTCTGTATTTCGATAAATCTGCCATTGTCTTACTCTGTTAATAAGGTATAAAGTGCGCGCAGAGTATATCATAATCCATCAAGACTGATAGCCCCGCTCGCGGTTTGGTGAAAAATATTTTCCACCGCCTTATTTCGAGGCGGTTTTCAACATTTTCGCTGGTTATTCATTTGAGAAACAAGCTAAATTTCTCAATCTGTGCTATTAAAGCTCATCAAATGCCTGAATCGCATCGGCCAATTTTTTCACCGCATGGATTTGCATCCCTTCAATACCACCTTTCGGCATATTTGCATGAGGAATAATGGCTTTTTTAAATCCATGTTTAAAAGCTTCATTTAACCGCTCCTGACCACTCGGTACAGGGCGAATCTCTCCCGCAAGACCAACTTCCCCAAAAATGACCACATCTTTGGGTAAAGCCCGATCCCGAAAACTCGATAGTAATGCCATCACCAGTGCCAGATCCGCACTAGTTTCAGTGACTTTCACACCACCGACCACATTCACAAACACATCTTGATCAGCCATCATCAGACCACCGTGCTTATGTAACACCGCCAGAAGTAAAGAAAGACGGTTTTGTTCAAGGCCGACAGCCACCCGGCGTGGGTTCGCAAGTTGCGAGTAATCCACCAATGCTTGAATCTCAACTAAGAGTGGCCTCGTGCCTTCCCAGACAACCATGACTGAACTACCGGATGTTTCTTCTTCACCTCTGGATAAAAATATAGCAGAGGGATTACTGACTTCTCTCATCCCCTGTCCGGTCATCGCAAAAACGCCCAGCTCGTTCACCGCCCCGAAGCGGTTTTTATGACTTCTGAGCGTCCTAAAACGACTGTCGGTCCCGCCATCCAATAACACTGAGCAATCAATAATATGTTCAAGCACTTTCGGGCCGGCTAGCGTCCCATCTTTTGTTACGTGACCGACAATAAATAGTGCTACATGATTTTGTTTCGCATAGCGAGTTAATGCTGTAGCAGACTCCCGGACTTGAGACACACTGCCCGGCGATGACTGAACATCAGCCATATGCATGACTTGAATCGAGTCAATCACCATAATCTTCGGCTGTTCTTGTGCTGCAATCTGGCAAATTCGGTCAACACTGGTTTCTGATAACATGCGGAGCCGATCTTTCGGCAATCCCAAACGAGACGCGCGCATTGCAACCTGCTGGAGCGATTCTTCACCTGTGACATACAACGTCGGAACCCCACTGGCGAGATAACACATGACCTGTAACAATAACGTGGATTTCCCGGCCCCAGGATTACCACCGATCAAAATAGCGGCACCGGGGACAACACCGCCACCCAAAACACGGTCTAACTCTTTGAACCCACTGGTAAAACGAGGCAATTCTTGTAGGTCAATATCAGCCAGTGTTTGAACCTTCGTTTCTGTCACGCCACCTGCATAACCACTCAATCGCTCATTCCGAGAAACCTGAGGAGAGGCCGCCAGCCTGACTTCTGTAATGGTATTCCATGCACCACATGCATTACATTGCCCTTGCCAGCGAGGAAAATCCGCACCACAATCATTACAAACGTATGCTCTTTTTGTCTTCGCCATATCCCCTCAACTCGACTATGGAATGTGATTCAGTATACAGTTTAATTCGAGTAAACCCGAAAATAACAAATAACTCATTAAATTATTGACCAAAAAAGCCGATAATTATTTCAGAGCGTGGACATCATAAATAATTATGCAAAAAACAGAAATTAGATCTATCGCGGAAAAATTAATTCCAGCTTATAAGTCAGAGGATTTTGAAAAAATTCTGTCACAGATGACAGAAGGTGAACAGCCCTCTGTCAAATTACTTGTCAAAATGGAGTTGAATCGAGTCATGGGGCCTTGCACCAAGATCGTTGATCTCCGTGGCCGTGTTCAGGGTGAATGTCGAGAATATCTCCTGAATGGCCTACGTCACTGGCTCGATGATGTCGCTTTTAATGACTATTACAAATATATCAAAAAATTTGGTGGTTATACCGAAGGCGTGTGGGAAGCTCTTTATAATACCCGTAATAATTTTCGGGTAATGAAAGAGAGAAATACCGACAACCAGCCCAGTCTTACCGATTCAGATAGTCCTTTTGAAGTGGAGACGATTCAATTAGGCTACGATCTGAAGCGCCGAGAAAACCGGATGAAGCTTGCTTCACAGGTTGATATAACCTTATCAAATGGACAGAAGGTTGTTGCGGTCACACTCGATTTTTCTCCTTCTGGCGCAAAAATTAAAGTGCCAGCGGCATTTGATTATAAACTGGGAGAAAGCATCCAACTTTATTTCTCGGAACTAGAACAAAAACACCCGCACCTTGAAGCCCTCCAATCTCCAGTTGAGTACCGTATACTCGGTATCGATGAATCTCTTGAAAATGATGCGGTAAAATTTCTTCGATTGATCAAACTGACCGACACACAGGTGATTGAGCAAGTCATTCAGGAACACCTGTTCAATGAAACGCAAAAAGCGCGTCACGATAATCAAGACAAGATCATGCGGGCCAGAACCCGAGCTTACGAACACACATTTCTGAAACATGCTTGTCAGCTTCCGGTATTCTTTGAGGGAGATAAGCTCAAAGTTGTCCTTTTGACCGAAAGCAACCACAATATCTGGCAGTATTGGCATGATGAGCGAAATCAGCAGTCGCTGGGTAATCTATTTAACCAGCAACGGATGTCGCTTCTTGCGAAACAAGGTGTGAGCGAAAGTAGTAATACCCTCTATACCTTTAAACATGACTATCAAGAAAAATGTTTATTTTTTTCCATGATGAAGTCAGAAACAACACCCGAATTACGCAAATTATTTTGGCATATCGGTGCCAAAAAGGAGTCTTGGCGAGCTTTCCGAGTCTCAATGTTTGAGCTCAGCGCTCAGGAACGGGAAAGTCTTGCCACCGAATCACCGGAGCTGACCAAGCATCTTTCTTCGCTGACTCACTGTGGGATCTTACAAGAAGTCAGTAATCCAGAAACCGCTGCAGATTACCAGCTGGTCGATAAACCGAAAATGCCCAGCAGTGAATTAAATATTTTCCGCCATCCAAGAAAAGTAAATGGTTATCCTATTTCAATCTTCTTTGATGCCCGCTCTCAGCGCAAAGAGCCCCGCTATCGGCTGAACTCACCGGTCTCGATCGAAACCGCTCAAGGTGACCTCATCAGCGGCAAAACCATTGACCTGTCCAAACGGGGCGTGTACATCACTCTTGAAACGCCCATTGTTCTGAAGGTCGGTGATCCGATCAAGGTCGATTTTATTGAACTCAAACTCTATAACAAGAAATTACCGCTGGATCAGGTCCCCTATCAAGTCGCCCGCATCACGCCAAATGGTCAGCGAATCCAGCTTGCTATTCAGGAAGATAGTAAAACGATAAAAATCATTCGTTTTTTCAATCGATTAATTGAGAGTAATCGAGATAAATTGATCGAAAATGACGAAGTACGCCCCTCCTTAGAACTACTTGAGGGGCTGCATCATATTCTCTTGGATAAGATTGTCTGCTCACCAATCTTTGTCGAGCGACAGGGCGCTTATCTCAAAACCACCGCCATTGGGGTCAGTAGTCCACTCGAACCCTATCAGGTGTTGCTGGCAAAACTTGGACACGGGGAAGGCTATATGTCGCTGGATCCGATTTTTAAAGGACATAGTAATACCCTGATCGCGCAACCGATGAAACATGTTAATGGCGCACAACCTCACCATTTTGATATCTATTTCTCCGTCAGGAAATTCGGTAACCGGGTCCAATCGATTGAAACGCGCTTATTATCTGATTTTACAACCATCCAGGAACGAATCTCTTTTATTCAGGAATCGTTAGTTATGGGGGATATTTATGTTCTCAGATATTGTGCAATTGCGGTTTTCCACCCAGTGGCAAAATTGCTACGTTCCGATCTGGATGAATTATCACTGATTAATATGCACTATGCCAAAAATATCGAAAAATCAATTGCTTCGATTGTCGGTTATGGTGAGTTTTTTGATATTACCGAAGAGGTACTACTTCGTTTGGAAGTCAATTAGTTCAGCATCGGAAGGCGGCAAGATACGAATACCATTGGTATCTTGCCGCTCATGAAGAGGGTAACCCGATTGATTAAGACCGTAATACCAGGCTTGCCGATAAAATACAGAGAATACCGCCCAACTGCGCATAGCGAATCGCAGACTGGGCCTGAGCTTCAACTTTCGGTTTCGCATGGAACGCAATTCCCAATCCGGCAGCATCCATCATCACCAAATCATTCGCCCCATCACCAACTGCAACGGTGTTGACCGACTGCAGATCATATTGCCTTGTCAGGTTACGTAAAATATCAGCTTTGGTCTGCGCAGAAACAACCTCACCTAATACCTTACCCGTCAGTTGACCATCGACAATTTCTAGTACATTCGACTGCGCGAAATCCAGCGCGAGCATCTCTTGCAGATAATCAGAAAAATAAGTGAAGCCACCGGATGCGATTGCGGTTCGCCAACCAAAATCTTTTAACGCTGAGATCAACTCACGCAACTCCGGCATCAAAGGCAGCACCGCCCGAACCTGTGCAAGAATATTTGCATCCGCACCGGTCAACTGAGCAACTCGCTGACGGAGACTCTGCTCGAAATCGAGCTCACCCTGCATCGCGCGCTCTGTAACGGCTGAGACTTCAGCACCAACCCCAGCCAGTTTGGCGATTTCATCAATACATTCAATCTGAATGGCTGTCGAGTCCATATCCATGAGTAACAAACCCGGTTGGCTTAAATCGGGGAGCGCGTCAACACGGGCATAATCAACCTGCAACTGTTGAAGGATGTTTTCATGAGAGACCGTTAAATCACCTGCCATTAAAGCAACATCATAGTGGCCGACTCGCCAAATCCGATTGATCGGATTGAACATGCCGGTTAATTCATCAAACTGAGTAAAAAAATCAGGAGACAGGGAGGCACTGTATAAAATCCAGTTCGCCTGAACATTTTGTATCCGTTGCTGTAACTGTTCTGCGAGTGCCGTCTTTTGCGTGATTAACAATGTCTTTTGCGAGTTCATGAAATTTCTCTGTAATGAAAGTAACCCGACGTTAACCTATTGCAATTTAAAAACGCAAGTATCAATATGACTTCTGATAAAAATTCTTGTGGTTAAGGTACAATGAGTGGTTCCCTGTTTTCGCTACGCGTAGTTCTACGCATCATTGCTGTCCTCAGTGTTGTCATGATGTTTGTCTTTACGGCAGAAAACAGCGTGATGATAAGTAAAGGTAATGAAAAAATTCAGACTAATCAGTTGGAAACCCTGACCAAACTACTGATCTCACAGGCTTCACTTACGGCCAGTAGCTTTTTAGCAGAGCAGGATGAAGAAAAACTGAAATCGCTGACCAATCAACTGGCGCGAGATCGATTAGTGTTTGACGCAACAATTTATGATGCAGAAGGTGTGCAAGTTGCCGCCAGCGATTCAGCGCTCAGCGTCAGGGATGTTTTAGGTCTGGATACTCCGCTGAAAACGGCGAGTATTGGCAGACAACAATTGGTTGAACCGGTGTTACACGACAATAACGTGATCGGTTTCATTCGTATTACTTTTGAAACGGGGAAAGTGACAGCTATCTCTGATCACCATTACCGAAAAAGTGATCGTTATATGTATTTAATGATCTTGGCAAGCTTTACCAGCGGTATTCTACTGACCTTATTACTCCGTCGTCAGAAAAGACGCACCCGTCAAGGCGAGAATTTACTGTTAAAAAATGCAGGATGACGACTGTCACCCTGCACGTTTAATCACTCTATAGAGTCAAGTCTTACTGCGCATCACCGATCAACACGGATTCAAGCGCAATCTCAATCATGTCGTTGAATGTCGTTTGACGTTCTTGAGAGGTGGTTTGTTCACCAGTCTTGATATGATCGGATACGGTACAAATTGTGAGTGCTTTCGCACCATATTCGGCAGCCACACCATAAATACCGGCAGCTTCCATCTCTACACCGATAATGCCGTATTTATCCATCACATCAAACATGTCTGGATCCGGTGTATAAAATAGCTCGGCAGAAAACAGGTTACCGACTTTCACATCAACACCGCGTGCATTGGCCGCTTCTTCAGCCGCTTTCACCATCTGATAATCGGCGATAGCCGAAAAATCATGATTCTTGAAGCGGATACGATTGACTTTTGAATCGGTGCAAGCACCCATTCCGATCACCACATCACGGACATGAACATCTGAACGAACCGCCCCACAGCTGCCAACCCGGATCACTTTTTTGACACCAAAATCTTTAATCAGCTCTGTGACATAAATAGAACAAGATGGAATCCCCATACCATGTCCCATCACAGAGATCTTCCGCCCTTTATACGTTCCGGTATAACCGAACATATTTCTCACGTCGCAAACTTGTACGACATCATCTAAAAAGGTTTCAGCAATATATTTTGCTCTCAGTGGATCTCCCGGCATCAAGACGACATCGGCAAAATCTCCCATTTCAGCATTAATATGTGGCGTAGCCATTTTTTCTCCTTAACTAACTATCAGATCACACTGATTAATATGAATCAGAATTTTGAGAAACTTCTGTGCCTTCCAATGTTGCCAATAAGGCATTTAACAAACTGGATGCACCAAAACGATAGTGGCGACTGTCAGCCCATGATTCACCCATGATCTCATCAGCCATCGACAGATAAAGTTCAGCTTCTTGTGTCGTTCTAACACCACCGGCTGGTTTAAAACCAACTTTATCAGCGACATCCAGATCGCGAATGACTTCCAACATCATCTTGGCATACTCAGGTGTTGCATTTTCTGCCACTTTCCCGGTTGATGTTTTAATAAAGTCCGCCCCCGCGCGAATCGCGATTTCAGAAGCTTGTTTAATCAGTGCTTCTGTTTTTAATTCACCCGTTTCAATAATCACTTTTAGCAGTACATGATCACCACAAGCCGCTTTACATTGTTTGACTAAGTCGAAACCAACCTGCTCATCCCCGTTCATCAGAGCACGGTAAGGAAAAACAACATCGACCTCATCCGCACCATAAGCAACCGCAGCCCGGGTTTCAGCAAGCGCAGATTCAATATCATCCCGTCCGTGAGGAAAGTTGGTAACTGTTGCGATCCTGATATCCGGTGTGCCTTGCTCCCGGAGCGTTTTTTTAGCGATAGGAATAAAGCGAGGATAAATACAAATAGCAGCGGTTGTACCAAAAGGCGTCTTCGCACTTTGACACAATGAAATCACTTTTTCTTCAGTATCATCGTCATTCAACGTAGTTAAATCCATTAAGGTTAACGCCCGTTGAGCCGCAGACTGTAATTCGTTCATACACCACTCCGTTTTAATAAACCATCTCAAATCGACATCCAACCATTTTATCTCACCAACAAGTCAGGGATATAGGAGAATAACCCCGCTACCGATCACGCAATCGGTTTGTATCTCATTATGTTATTGGCGATTAAAATCGTCACAAATAAAAAAGGCCTCAAGGTCTCGACCCTGAGGCACTGAATCATCAGTATTCACCCGACTCTTTTACTAAAAAGAGAGGAAGAATCCTGCAATCGTTGCAGCCATTAGATTCGATAATGTGCCGGCAACGACCGCTTTCACACCCATCCGGGCAATATCATGTCTCCGGTTTGGTGCGATGCCCCCCAAACCGCCAAGCAAAATGGCAATTGAAGATAAATTCGCAAAACCACATAAGGCGAAAGAGATAATTGCAGTTGTTTTCTCTGACATCACTTGCCCTGTCGCAGCAACAAGCTGAGCATGATCACCCATGTAAGGCACAAAGTTGGAATAAGCGACAAACTCATTCAAAACAATTTTCTGCCCAATAAATGAACCGGCCGTTGTGGCTTCAGACCAAGGAACACCAATGATAAAGGCCAATGGTGAGAACAACCAGCCAAGAAGTAAGTTCAAAGAGAGTTCAGGCATCCCAAACCAGCCACCGATACCGCCAAGCATACCATTCACTAAAGCAATCAAGCCGATAAACGCTAGTAACATGGCACCGATATTCAACGCCAGCTGCATCCCTGTCGATGCACCACTTGCTGCGGCATCAATCAAATTCGATGGTTTGTCATTCCCTTCATCAAAATCTTTCAGTTCTTGAGCATGTGGCGTTTCAGTTTCGGGTTTCATAATTTTCGCGAACAATAAACCACCCGGTGCGGCCATAAAAGACGCGGCGACCAGAAACTCCAAACGAACACCCATCGCAGCATATCCGGCAAGTACGCTGCCCGCAATCGAAGCGAGACCACCACACATGATGGCGAATAGCTCAGACTGTGTCATTTTTGGTACGTAAGGACGCACGACTAATGGCGCCTCGGTTTGCCCGACGAAGATGTTTGCAGCAGCAGACATGGATTCAGCACGAGATGTCCCCAATGCTTTCTGCAACGCGCCACCAATGATTTTAATGGCAACCGGCATAATACCAATGTAATACAGTACAGCAATTAAAGAGCAGAAGAATACAACAGCAGGAAGCACTTGAAACGCGAAGATGAAGCCCAATCCATCAACCGAGAAGTTGACTAAGCTGCCGAACAAGAACCCGGTACCGTCCTTGCCGTAATTAATGACGTTCTGCACACCAGCGGTTAACCCCGCCAGAAGATCGCGTCCCCAAGGGTTATAAAGAACAAAACCACCTACTAAAAATTGGATGGCAAAAGCGCCACCAACCGTTCTAAAATTGATCGCTTTACGATTATCTGAAAGCAGGAAGGCAATTCCAAGTAGAACAACCATTCCCACTAAGCTCATAAACAAGCCCATAGTTTATGAATCCTTATACGTGAATTATTCGTTTGAGAGGAGGAAGACATTTCGGTTGCGGATTATACGGTGCCCCAAATCAAAAGCAATTACGGGTCACACATTTATCCACAAAAGAAAAATCATTCACCACAATTATTGATGCTAATCACAAAAACTGCCCGACTAAAAACCATTCAACATCATCAGTTAACAAAAAATCAACATCACACAAGTGAGGTTGTATGCGATCAACATACAACACGACAATTTGCAGATATCCAACGATTGCACCAAAAAATAGAATCAGTCAGTAAAAATAACTATATCAGATAAACCACTTGAGAATTTTGTGGCATATCAAATATTATATTATATAGAAATATCAACTATTTGAGGTTGATTTTTCTTATCCTTGAAATTGCACCAGAATGAAACAAAACCAATCAAATTACAAAAAATAAATGATGTGAGTCTCAAAAAAACCACATCCTTTACTATAAAACATGCTGATTTTAACAAAAAATGAACACGAACAATTAAATACCACATTAAACGTCAATAAAAATGTGATCTATATTAAAAAGCCATTCTTTTATTAACGCCATCGATAGACTGACCGTCTACCTATCGATGTATTTATAAATGCATTCAGTGAATATGTTGATATTAAGGGTAGACCAAGAATCGGATTTCAATAGAGGGATATGGAAACATAAAGGTGAAAAATGAAGGGACTTATCGCTCAGTTTCTAGGGGCTGTTGATCTTTCGTGGTTGAATTTTGTTCAATCTGTGTCAAGGCCAAAGACCTGATGGCTATTTTGCCATAAGTGCTCAGCAATATCTGTCACTGCACACTCCCTCAGTTGTGCCAAAGCCTGCAACACCAGTGGTAAATATTTGGGATGATTTGACTGCCCTTGTAATCCACACAATGGCATATCCGGGGCATCCGTCTCTAGTACCAAAGCTTCTATCGGAAGCTGGGCAACAGTGCGGCGTGTCTTGGCAGCCCTTGTATAAGTAATCACACCACCAATGCCAATTTTAAATCCCAGTTGAATAAATGCCTGTGCTTGCTGTTCACTCCCTGAAAAGGCATGTAATACACCACCACGGGTAAATTGATGTTGTTTGATCAACTGTAATAAGCGTGACTGGGTCTTACGACTATGGAGAATCACCGGTAATCCGGCATGCTGGGCGATACTCAGTTGAGCAATAAGGATAGCTTCCTGAAGCGCCATCGGAACATCGACAACAGCATCCAATCCACACTCTCCGATTGCCACACAATTTTCATCAGAAACAGCCAGACGAGCTTCCAGAAAACTTATGCGTTCAGCGCAGCTCATTTCAGCGCTATCGGTATTTAAAAAATAAGGATGGAAACCAAGGGCATAGAATAATTGCTGCGGTGCGGTGGTAGTCAGTTCTTGTACCGCATCCCAGTTACTGATCCCTACCGAAGGAATCAGGATACGAGAAACACCGGCATCAGATGCCTGCTGCCAGTGTAACGAGCTTTCAGACTGAAATGGCTCAAAATCAAAGTGACAATGTGTGTCAAACAACCGAGGTGTATCAGACCATCGAGGCTTAACGATCTTGGTCATGCTCTTGCTTTGCATCGGTCGTTTCACTTCGATAAGGCACGCAACTTCGTTTTTGTGCCGGTGTTAAGCCCATACGCAGACACCAATTATCGTAACGCGCCAGACAACGTTTTAACCAACGCCACATCAGCCTATCCTCCGAACAATTATTGTTCTTCCCGTTTGAAGACTAACTCTGTTGCCGTGGACTCTCCGGCATCATAGCGATATCCGGCAACATCAAAGTCCAACAATTTCTCGACAGAGGAAATCCGATTCTCAATGATATAACGAGCCATCATGCCTCTTGCTTTTTTCGCATAGAAGCTAATCACTTTATATTGACCATTTTTGCAATCTTTAAACACTGGCGTGATCACTTGAGCATCCAGAGATTTGACATGAACCGATTTAAAATACTCGTTGGAAGCCAGATTGACCAAAATGTCATCACCCTGCGCCTGAATCGCCTCATTGAGCTTTTCCGTAATCACATTCCCCCAAAACTGATAGAGATTATTACCACGAGGATTGCTCAGTTTGGTCCCCATTTCCAACCGATAAGGCTGCATTAAATCAAGAGGCTTCAGTAAACCATAAAGACCAGACAACATCCGCAAATGCATCTGCGCATAATCCAGATCATCATCAGAAAGGGTCTCCGCCTCAAGGCCCGTATAAACATCCCCTTTGAATGCCAGCATCGCTTGACGAGCGTTTTCAAAAGAGAATGTTTTCTCCCACTCAGCAAATCGGGCGACATTGAGACCGGCAATCTTATCACTCACTTTCATCAGTGAAGCAATATCAGCCGGGGTGAGCTGACGGCAGACATCGATTAAAACTTCTGAATGTTCGAGCAATTCAGGGAGCGTATGTTTATCGGTCTTTAAAGGCGACTCATAATCCAAGGTTTTAGCGGGGGAAACGACGATTAACATACTCTATTCCTTTCTCTGCTGATCATTATATTGATGTTATATGTATGACGGTCATAACGAACCGGATCACGGTGAATCTGACACGTTCTATTGCATAGCGTACAAAAAAAGCCATGCGTTGTCTGCATGGCTTTTTCAATCCTTACTATTGGTTTTACCGATAATTAATCTTTCGGGTTTTCCCAAATGCCTTCTTCTAACTGAGATTGCAATTCAGGGTAGTCCTTCACATTAAAGGTCGGTACTTTTCCGGCTTTCAACTGGCGGTTATAGTCTTTTGCCAATTTCACCACGATACCGGATAGCAACAGAATCGCAATCAGGTTCACAATTGCCATCAGTCCCATGGAAACATCCGCCATTGACCAAACAGTCGGCAGTGTAGCTAAAGAACCAAACATCACCATCGCCAGGAAAACCACCCGGAAAATGGCTAAGCCTCTTTTATTGTTGTGTTCCAGAAACACTAAGTTAGTTTCAGCATAGGAATAGTTGGCAATAATGGACGTGAAAGCAAAAAAGAAAATGGCAAAGGCAACAAAAATACTGCCCCATCCACCGACCTGAGAATCCAGCGCACGCTGCGTTAATTCAATCCCGGTGATTTCACCATGTGGCACGTACTCACCTGACATCAAGATAATCGCAACTGTAGCAGAGCAGATCACGATGGTATCAATAAACACGCCTAGCATCTGAACATAGCCCTGAGAAGCCGGGTGCGGTGGATACGGTGTAGCCGTTGCAGCCGCATTCGGGGCAGACCCCATCCCTGCCTCATTTGAAAACAGGCCACGTTTGACACCATTGATCATGGCTTGAGCAATCATATAACCCAGACCACCGGCAGCAGCTTCCTGAAAACCAAAAGCACTTTTAAAAATCAGACCAAAGACTGCCGGAAGCTTATCAAGATTCGTCAGCAGAATGAAAACCGCAATCGCCAAATAGGCCAGAGCCATTACCGGAACAATTAATTCAGCCGTGCGGGCAATTTTCCGGATACCACCGAAAATCACAAACGCGGCTAAAATCACAATACCAACGCCGATATACATAGGTTCATAGCCAAACGCGGTATTCATAGCATTGGTAATCGAGTTGGCTTGCACGGCGTTGAACACCAGACCGAATGCAATCATCAGGAAAATGGAGAACAGAACCCCCATCCAACGCATGCCCAAGCCTTTTTCCATGTAATAGGCGGGACCACCTCGATAATTACCATCCCGATCTTTAGTCTTATACAATTGCGCCAATGCACTTTCGGCAAAGGATGTTGCCATCCCGACCATCGCAGTCATCCACATCCAGAAAATGGCGCCCGGCCCACCGGCAGTCAGTGCCACGGCAACGCCTGCCATGTTTCCGGTTCCGACTCTGGCAGCAAGACTGGTACATAATGCCTGAAAAGAAGAAATGCCTGCCTTATCTGATTTACGGCTATTTTTCAGCACACTGAACATATGGCGGAAATGACGAATTTGAATAAATTCAAGTCGGATAGTAAAGTAAATCCCGACGCCCACCAATAGATAAACAAGGATTGACCCCCAAAGCAGGTCATTTAATAAATTGATTAAGTCTGTCACAAGAACCTCTTTAAGAGTTCAGAGCATAAGATTGCTCTACACCATCACTTGATATGTCCCTATCTTATAATAATTTAATTTAGCAACAGTCCCTGTTGTCCCTCGCATATATATCCGAATAAATCGCAAACACATTCACTCAGCGCGGAAGATAATGCTATCGAACAAATAAAAAATCAATACACAACACTGTTCGCACAGGCTATTTCTATCATCATATTCACAACAAAATAAAACAAATGAAAAACAAAAAAATAACATTCATTTAAAATAATGCTTTACAAACCCGTTAAAAAAAGCGAATTTTAGAGCGACAGAGGCATTGCATGATTCAAGCGTTTCACCAATGTTGACAGTTACCTAAGACGTTACCGGAGACAAGTCACCAGATCCGCTTGAAACATCACCTCAACATTGACACATTCAGTTGTCGATCACTCAAGTTTGTTAACAATCTCAGAAAAATTTGCAGTATACTCGCGACGCTCAACAGAACAAAAAACGTACAATTTTATTTTCCTCAGCATAAAAATAGGGATCTTTGTTCAGAAATAAGTCATCAAATCGAAACAAATGAGAAACATATCATAGATATACTTACTGCGATTGTGATATTTAAGACTCATACAGAGCAGATTTCGTCATAGAGCATACATAATAGAAGAGGCTAATTATGGATGATTTGCACTTTGAAGATATACTTGAAAAAGAGATTAGTAAAATCCGTGTAACCCGCTCTAAACCAACCAAGCGAATGTGGAGAGAAATAGAAGCAATACGCGATAAACGCCGATTACAGAAAGAATTAATGGAGATGGATATCAGTCTTGAACTTGATGATATCGATATCTAAACAAGTAAAAAGGTTCCCGAATGGGAACCTTTTTTCGTCTTATTTGCTTTCCAGCATCTCTTCTCTAACGAGCTGAGCAAGCTGTTTATATCGATCTGCAATGGTCTCGCCGAAAACGGGGTCATCTTCGTTTTGCGTCCATTGTCCTTCAACGTGCTGCCAATCTTCCACAGTAAAGGTCTGCTTAATCAGCGGCAAAATTTCTTTTTCTTCCAAATCCAAGTGACGTTTCTGTTCCACAATAAAATCAGATAACTGATTAATGAATACATCCTGAGGTACAATCACATCCTGCAAAATCATATCGATCACATCAAGAAACTGATGCGTTTTCTCCGATAAATTACGATGGTCAGCTTCCAGATCAGCGATATACTCCCTTTCCCCGTACTTTTCCATATAGTACTGGTAGATTAAATCCTCTTTTGGATGGTGGGCAGCTTCTGAATGTGAACACAAATAATCGACAATCTCTTTAATCAGGGAATAATTGACTGCCTGTTCATTCTTCAGTCTTTGCAACTTCCGCTTGAGGATGGCTAATAAACGGGTCATGTAACCATGTTCCCGACGAATCCGTTCTATCATCATGTCGCCTCTCCGGTTCATAATGTGATAAACAAATTGTATATAACTTATCCGGGGGCTGATTTGATTCTGGTCGTAAAAAATACAATTTTTCGCTACGGTACCCTAGTCCAGAATTGGCTGCCAGTTGATCGGGGTCTCACCATGTTCTTGAAGATACTGATTTGCTTTAGAAAAATGTTTACAGCCAAAAAAGCCGCGATGTGCCGATAAAGGAGAAGGATGCGGTGCGGTCAAAACACAATGTTTTTGACGGTCAATAAAATGTCCCTTTTTCTGTGCATGAGCTCCCCATAGGAGAAAGACAACGTCTTGACGATGCTGGTTAATTTCTGCAATGACTTTGTCCGTAAACGTTTCCCAGCCAGTGCCAGCATGAGAATGAGCTTGACCTTGTTCGACAGTTAAAACCGTATTGAGCAGAAATACCCCTTGCTCTGCCCAACTTTTCAGATAACCATGTTCCGGTATCGAAAAGCCGGGGATATCTTGAGCAAGTTCTTTATACATATTGACTAAGGAAGGCGGTGTTTTCACCCCCGGCAAGACAGAAAAACAGAGTCCATGAGCCTGATTCGGCCCGTGATACGGGTCTTGTCCGAGGATGACAACTTTGACGTCACTGAATTCAGTATAACGAAATGCATTAAACACATCTTTCGCTGGCGGATAAATAACTTTTCCTCGCTGACGCTCTTTTTCTACATAGGTCAGCGTTTCTTGAAAATAAGGCTGCTGTTTTTCCGCACCGATTACATCGTGCCACGTCAGTGAGTTTGTCATGAACCATCCTAAAGTAATGTCGAGAATGGCTCTATTCTACTCATAAAAAGAATCGAGTTGCACCTGCAAAGATGTGAATTCGTTTTATCGGCCTCGTGGTGGCACGACACTGCGATGACGTCCCCCCGGCCCAGATACGTGACGGTTCGGCACCGGTAAAGGAGATGACGGACGGGATATTGAATGGATCATGCATGACATAACAGCCTCCAGAGACACAATGTCTGAAAATAAAACACCCAATATTCCATGAAAAAAATATGCCAAGTTATACGGTGACAATTCCTGCACGAACGGTTGCAGCATAATCACGTAATGTCTGGATCTCTTGCGGCCATAACTCTGGTTTAATTGTTTCTAAAATCAATGGGATATTATTAAACCGTGGATCTTTGGCTATATATTCAAAGCACGCCCAGCCAATCATCCCTTCACCTAATGAATGATGCCGATCAACTCGTCCCCCCAGATCGATTTTTGAATCATTAAGATGCATTGCTCTGAGGTAGTGCATTCCAACATGTTGATCAAATTCAGCAAATGTCTGCTGACAAGCTTTTGCCGTTCTCAGATCATACCCAGCGGCAAATAAGTGGCAGGTATCCAGACATACACCGACGCGTTCCTTGTCATCGACCAACTCGATAATTCGGGCCAGATGTTCAAACCGCCAGCCAAGATTGCTGCCCTGTCCTGCCGTATTCTCAATCACGGCAATCACCTCAGGGACCTGTTGATGAGCGAGATTAATCGATGCGGCAATGGTTTCCAGACACGCATCTTCGCTAATCTGGTTCAAATGACTGCCCGGATGAAAATTCAGCAAATGTAGTCCGAGTAACCGGCAGCGTGTCATTTCATCAATGAAAGCAGCCCGTGATTTTTCCAGCTTTTCCGGATCCGGCGTCCCCAAATTAATTAAATAGGAATCATGCGGCAATATATGCTGGGGTTCAAATCCATATGTCCGACAGTTCGCCCGAAATGCATCAATGGAACTTTGCAACAACGGTTTAGCCTGCCACTGCCGCTGATTCTTCGTAAAAAGTGCAAAGCTATTCGCACCAATCTCCGATGCACGAAGTGGCGCATTTTCAACACCACCAGCAGCTGAAACATGGGCACCGATAAATTTTTGATCTTGCATTGAATGCCCTCACATCCATAAATTGAGTTGATATGCTCATTTCACGTTATCATTTGTTGTAAATTTACAACACTAGAGCACTTTAAAATAATTTTTAAATATTAAAAAAATTTTAAATTTATATTTTTTAATGGCTTATTGACAAAAATCAATAAAATAGTATCAAGCCATTTCGATTTTGCTGTTATTTTTTGACCTATATCAATACAATAAAAAGGGTTATTTGCTATATAATACTTAGCTCAACTTATTTTGAAAGTTAACACCAATCAGCGCCACACATCAGTGGATGAGGAGAAAGCAATGCTTCAAGGTATCCAAATTACAAAAGCCGCGAATGACAATCTGGTCAATTCAATCTGGTTACTTGATCAAGAAAAAAACGAAGCACGTTGCATGGCAGCAACCGCCGGTTATCAATATGATCAAGTTATTCCTGCCAGCGATCTGGGTGAGTATGAGTCTCGTGAACTCGCGATTGAGAAAGCACCACGTATTGAAGGTGGTCAACACCTGAACGTCAATGTCTTGAAAAGAGAGACACTAGAAGACGCTGTTGCACATCCAGAAAAATACCCACAGTTAACGATTCGTGTCTCTGGTTATGCAGTGCGTTTCAACTCATTGACTGCAGAACAACAACGTGACGTTATCGCACGTACTTTTACTGAATCACTGTAATTGATGATAAACCAAGTGAGTCAATCATCATAACTCACTTGGATGTCTCGATAGCTCATCAAAAAACGGCACCAAAAGGTGCCGTTTTCTTTTCATGATGTTTATGACTGAACTCGACGTAAGATCGCTTTCAGTGCCTCAAAATCATCATCAAGTTCTTCTGAAAGCAGTACCATTTGAGCATGTTTTGCCAATGGTCCCGGTAGTGGGATGTCTGTTTCCAGGATCTCATCAACGACTTCTTTAAATTTCGCAGGATGAGCAGTACAGAGGAATAATCCAGTCTCTCCCGGCTGTAGTTGTTGATCTAAGGTTCGATAGGCAATCGCACCATGCGGCTCACATAAATAGCCCAACTCATAAAGCTCACGTACCGATGCAGCACTTTGCTCATCCGTAACCACACCTTTACCGAGCGTTTCTAAACCCCATCCCTGAATACGGCACAATTCTTCAATGCGTGGCCAGTTATTTGGCTGGCTCACATCCATCGCATTGGATGTCGTCGCAATCGTCGCTTTCGGTTCCCACTGACCGGTTTCCAGATAACGCGGTACAGTATCATTTACATTGGTTGACGCGATAAAACGCTGAATTGGCAATCCCAATGCTTTGGCTAACATACCAGCCGTCAAATTACCAAAATTACCACTTGGTACTGAAACAACCAGGTTTTCGCGCTCTGCTTTGCTCATTTGAGCCGCTGCTTCAAAGTAGTAACAAATCTGAGCCATCAAGCGGCTGATGTTAATTGAGTTGGCAGAATTCAGCCCGACTTCATCACGCAATGCCTGATCATCAAAGGCTTTTTTCACTAAAGACTGACATGCATCGAAATCACTGTGAATGGCAACCGTATGGATATTTTTACCCAGAGTGCAGAATAACTTTTCTTGCAACGGACTGATCTTTCCTTGCGGATATAAGATCACAACCTGAATATTCTCCATGCCATAGAAAGCATGAGCTACAGCGGCACCGGTATCACCGGATGTTGCTGTCAGAATGGTGATTTTTCCGCCATCTGATACGGTGGCCAGAGACTGGGCCATGAAACGCCCACCAAAATCTTTAAAAGCCAAAGTCGGGCCGTGGAATAGCTCTAATGCATAAACCTGATCTTTCACCTTCTGGATCGGTGCTGGAAACTGAAACGCATTCTCAACCAAAGTCTTCACTGCTTCAGGAGACAGTTCATCACCGATCAACGCCGACAAGATTTTTGCACTGCGGGAGACAAAATCCTCAGCTAACAATCCATCAATATCATCAAAACGAGGGAGTTCTGATGGGAAAAATAGTCCTTGATTACGGCCAAGCCCCTGACGGACAGCCTGACCAAAAGAAACCTGCTCATCATTCTCTTTAATATTATAAAGCTTCATAGCTTACTTCCTGTCTGTTTCGAGCCTTGCTTATTCAGGCGACAAATATGGACGAATCCATTTTCATTCTGTACATAATTCTGTTCGAGCCACTGAGCGACACGTTCTGCAACATCACGCTCCCGGCAAACACTAAACAACGTTGGACCACTTCCGGAGATCCCCGTGGCTAGCGCACCAGCTGAAGTTGCATACTGGCGAGCCGCAGCAAAACCGGGCAGCAGTTTCTCACGATATGGTTCGGCAATCACATCTTTAATCATTTTCGCCGCTAACTCCGGCTGATTCGAGTGACAAGCATGGATAAATCCAGACAAATAGCGACCATGTGCGATGATGTCCTGACGCCGATATTGGGCCGGTAAAATGGCACGCGCTTCAGCAGTTGAGACTTTGATTCCCGGATAAGCCATCACCCAGAACCAATCATCAAAACAAGGGACTTCTTGGCTAATAATTCCCAGTTCTTCAATCATCAGTTGCACGCCGCCAAGATAGCACGGGGCAACATTATCATAATGAACGCCACCGGAGATCTGCCCTTCCATCTCGCCCATCAGCGCAAGGAGTTCCATCTCATTTAAAGGGTTACCATGAAACTGATTCAGGGCATCCAATGCCGCCACAATCGAACAAGCGCTCGAGCCGAGTCCTGATCCGATGGGCATATTCTTCTCAAGTGTCATTTCAAGCGGCTTTAAATCAACTGCTTTCTTTTTCAGTTCTCGTCCAAAAACAACCCAGCAATCATAAACAATATTGTCTTGCGGATTGGCTGGCAATTTATCCACAAAACGCCCGACAGCGTTGAGAGAAAACGCAGATTCACCGCTTTTCACTTCCACTCGATCGCCGAGCAATGTACCGTCTATCGGAGAAACTGCAGCACCCAGAACATCAAATCCGACACTGACATTACCGATAGAAGCCGGTGCATAGATCACCACACTTTCTTGTTGTGTGCTCATAAAATTAAACCCCTAGTTTCCAACCGAGTGTCCGCATCACATCCGCAAAGACACCAGCAGCCGTGACTTCTGTACCTGCGCCATATCCTCTCAGCACCAAAGGAATCGGTTGATAGTAACGGCTATAAAATGCCAATGCATTCTCGCCATCTTTGATTTTAAACATTGGATTATCTTCGCTCACCTGTGCAATACGTACACGGCAACGCCCATCTGCAATTTCTCCGACATAGCGTAGAACTTTCCCTTCACCGGCCGCTTTTGCATAAAGTGATGCAAAATAATCATCAGCTTGAGGTAAACGTGCCATAAACTCATCGACACTTCCTGAAGCATCAAAGCCCGGTGGTAATGCCTGATCAATCTCGATATCACTCAGTTCGAGCTTCATTCCGGCTTCGCGGGCCAGAATCAATAATTTACGGGCAACATCCATTCCTGACAGGTCATCCCGAGGATCTGGCTCAGTAAATCCTTTATCTTTCGCAACTTGAGTCGCTTGACTTAACGTCAACCCTTCATCCAATTTACCAAAAATAAATGAAAGAGAGCCAGACAAAATCCCCTTGAAACGCTCCAGCTCATCTCCGGCAGCAATCAGATTCTGAAGGTTTTCAATCACTGGCAGACCTGCACCGACCGTTGTCTCATACATCAGTTTTCGACGTGAGTTTCTCGATACTTGACGCAATTGCTGATAATACGCCATGCTCGCGGTGTTCGCCCGTTTGTTCGGTGTGACAACATGGAAACCGGCACTGAGGAAATCAACATATTGGTTGGCAATTACTTCACTTGAAGTACAGTCAACCAAAACGGGGTTAATAATATGATTGCGTTGCACTAAAGCGGTTAGCCTTGCCAGACTGAATGACTCTGAAGCACCTTCTTGCAAACGCTGACGCCAGTTATCAAGAGGCAGCCCCTCAGCATCCAACAAGCAACCTTTACTATTGGCGAGACCACACACCCGGATCACTATATCTTTCGATGCCAGCTTCTCTTGTTGGCGATTGATTTGATCAATCAGCTCACCACCGACACCGCCGACACCAACAACAAAGACATCCAGATAATGTTTCGAGTTGAACAAGTTCTCATGACACGCTTTGATCGCTTCAGAAATCTTATCTTCCGGAATCACTGCTGAAATCGCACGTTCCGATGATCCTTGAGCAATCGCCACAATATTGACATGAACTTCAGCCAGAGATGAGAAAAATTGCGATGCAATCCCCCGCGCGGTTCTCATTCCATCACCAACCAACGTCACAATCGCCAGATCATCCATGAAATCAACGGGTTCCAGCAAACCATCTTTCAGTTCTAACTCAAACGATTCAGACAGCGCTCTTTTGGCCTTCTCTTTATCCTGAGATTCGATACAAAAACTGATTGAGTATTCGGATGAAGACTGAGTAATCAAGACAATGGAAACACCGGCAGAAGACATCGCCCCAAAGACTCGGCTGGCCATACCAACCATCCCTTTCATTCCGGGACCAGAGACATTGACCATGGTTAAATCATTGAGCGTGGTAATGCCTTTGATTGGTAGTTTGTCTTCACCAGTATCCTGACCGATGAGTGTACCGGCACCCTGTGGGTTAAAGCTATTTTTAATCAGGCAGGGAATCTGGAAGCGAGAAATCGGAGCAATGGTTTTGGGATGTAACACAGAGGCGCCGAAATAAGAAAGTTCCATGGCTTCTTGATAACTCAGAGACTTGAGTAATCGGGCATCATTCACTAAGCGCGGATCACAGTTATAAACACCGTCAACATCGGTCCAGATTTCACAACATTCCGCTCGTAAACAAGCAGCCAAAACAGCCGCAGAATAGTCCGAACCATTGCGCCCTAAACAAACCAACTCGCCTTTCGGGTTCCCCGCAGTAAAACCGGGCATGATGTGCACATGATTTTGAGGCAAAGGTGAGCGTTTAAAGTTTTCTGTAGATGCATCGACATCCACCATCGCCTCTAAATAACTGCCGTTGGCTCGCAAGTATTTCACTGGATCAATCAGGCTGACATCATAGCCTTTTGCTTCGAGAACTGCCTTCATCAATTGGATGGAAATGCGCTCACCTTTACTGATAATCCGCGCATTCACATGTTCCGGACATGCACTGAGTAACCCGATCCCATGGACATAACTTCTCAACTGGGACATTGACTGACGGACCGTCTCGTCAAATGCTTCCCCTTTGAGGTTGGGTAATTCAGACTGGATGTCTTGATACAAACTGTGAAAAGAGGCTTCTAATTCATTGATCTGTAATCCCGCTTCCCCAATTGTCTGTGCAGATTCAATCACTGCCACTAACTTGTTGGTCGTTTTTCCCGGTGCTGAAAGCACTACAGAGATATCTTCTTGTTGGGCATTATTGGCAATAATTTGTGCAGCTCTAAGAAAACGGTCGGCATCCGCCAAAGATGACCCACCAAACTTTAATACACGCATCCCTTCCTCCAGTGTGATTAAATAGTATAAAAAAAGGCCTGTATCTTGTGGGGATACAGGCCTTTTTTTGAAGTTTTTTCGCTCAGCAGCCTGCCCCAACATAAATGGTGTCGGTAATAATAATGGTGGTGGTGCTAATCATTACTACAGGGTGGCTGAATGTCATGTAACTTCGACTCAATAAGATAACGTTTTCCTACGTGTACCTTATTATGAGGGGGAGAGTCAATTAAAAATTATATTTTTTTGCCCATTCAAGAGAAAATACGCTCAAAATAAGATTCTTTATAACTTTCCCTGAATGTCTCCAAATGAAACCATCAGTGAATTAATTAACTTCTAATGGTTGCTCTGAAACCAGAATGCCATTCCAATCGGCATAAATGTAGTCTCCGGGTTGAATCATCTGATTCATGATAGAGAGTGTCACATTGATATAACCTGCATCCTTTTTCTCGGTTCTAAACGGGCAGGCTCCTAAAGCTTTTACACCTAAGTCCAGCTCTGATAACGCCACGACATCTCTGACTGCGCCATAGATAATGATACCTTCCCAACCGTTTTTTACGGCGTCGTATGCCATCATGTCTCCCATAAGCGCTTTCTTACATGAGCCATGTCCATCAACGACCAAGACTTTCCCCTTACCGTTTTGCTTCAGCACATCTCTCACTTTCGAGTTATCGTGATAACAACGAACGGTGACAATTTCGCCCCAAAAGGCATCTCTCTGCCCAAAGTTCTGTAAAGGCAGGTCAAGCAAAGTCACCTGTGACTCATACTTATCGCAAAGATCTGGTGTTATATCTCTCATCGTTCCTCCATGATTTCTCATTCTAAATTTGGCTACAGACGGATTACGAGTGACCTCTTTATCTTTGGTCGCGGTCAATCCTAACCGCACTGACAAGGTCAATATTCGTTATCCGGACACATAAATTCTTTCGGACAATACTCCTAATTCATCACATCTGGAATCAATACAGGAATGCAAGAAAACCGTCTTATTTTGGACATAAAATATAGCATTCTGTTCAAACTTTCGGCCTAAATTCAAAGCTAATTCAAGACAAATTGCAACTGCAAAACTTTCTTCTACCCATTCAAAAGCAGCGTCACCGGCTAAAACAGGGGTCCATCGGGAGGTGTTGAACTGCTGACATAATCGCTCATTATTCGCTTTATTGTCCTGATAAGACAATCGACAACTTCGCGGGTTCCATGCTGTGATGATAGAGAACTCAGGCCCGGGCAACGGCTGAGAAAAAAGAAAATGAGTCGATGCATAAGCTTGCCACAGTCGATCATCAATCTGATATTTTTCCATTCCATCAACCCTATATACACCGATGTTTCAGGCATTAACGTCTATTGACATAAATCAACAAACTGTTGGGTATTAACAATCTATCGTTGTTACCATGCTGTTAACAATATAAAATCCACCGCAACAAACAGAAAAACAGACAAGGTTACGGAGCGCCTTGCAGAACACATCCACGGATGGCGGGACAATGAGCATGTTGTATTCTATGTGAATACTTTGATTTTTTATCAACATATCATTACTGGTGTGTTATATATTACCAATAATAAGTTCTATATTTAGTACAAATTTTTCATAAATTAGGTACCGCCGATGCAAACCCCGCAGATTCTTATCGTAGAAGACGAGCAAGTAACTCGTAACACTCTTAAGAGTATTTTCGAAGCAGAGGGATACGCTGTATACGAAGCTAGTAATGGCGAAGAGATGAACCATATTCTCTCAGACAAATCCGTTAATCTGGTGATTATGGACATCAATTTACCCGGCAAAAATGGACTACTCCTCGCTCGAGAGCTAAGAGAACAAGCCGACGTTGCGCTAATGTTCCTAACCGGTCGTGATAATGAAGTCGATAAAATTCTTGGTCTAGAGATCGGTGCCGACGACTACATCACTAAACCATTTAACCCGAGAGAACTCACGATCCGTGCCCGCAACCTCTTGAGCCGTTCCATGAGTTCAAATACCACCTCTGAAGAAAAGCGTTCCGTCGAACATTATGTTTTCAACGGGTGGGAATTGGATATCAATAGTCGTTCGCTGATCAATCCGGATGGTGAAAGCTATAAGCTGCCTCGTTCTGAGTTCAGAGCGCTGCTGCATTTCTGTGAGAATCCCGGCAAAATTCAGACACGTGCCGACTTGCTGAAAAAAATGACAGGGCGTGAGCTCAAACCCCATGACCGGACCGTTGATGTCACGATTCGCAGAATTCGGAAACATTTTGAATCAATTCCGGGCACTCCTGAAATCATCGCGACCATTCACGGTGAAGGCTATCGCTTCTGTGGTGATATCGAAGAGTAATAATACTTCAGATTGTGCACTGATTAAAAAAAGCCTCCGTTTCAGGAGGCTTTTTTATTGGTTATTTTTCATTGAGCCACTGGCGAAGACATTGAATATCTTGCGCGTATTCAGTCTTTATTTCTTCAACCCAGTCGGTAATATTTTCCCACCAGGCTGGTGCTTGTGGGGATTGCGCTTTTTGTGCCACGGCCTGAATTCGGGCCAAGCCGATGGAACCCGCTGCACCTTTGATTTTATGAGCTTCGGAAACAATGCCATTTTGATCTTTAGCGACCATATTTGAATCCAGAATATCGAGATAGTCCGGCATCATCGTTTCGAACATCTCAATACTGTCCAGAACCGGTTGTTTGCCAACAATATCAACATAAGCGCCCAACATATCCAAATCCAGAATACGGCTATACTGTTCCTTTTTCTTGTCGGTTTCATCGTATGGATGAAGCGTCTCCACCACATGATCAATCCGATGTGCATCCTCTCTTTCAGGTTCATGCTCAGCACCGAAATACCGATGAATCACATTCTGAACAGCAACCACTGAAAGCGGCTTACTGATGGCATCATCCATACCTTTCTCCAGATATTCCCGCTTATCTTTTAATACATTGGCTGTTAAAGCCACCAGTGGCGGCAATTGATAATCTTGCCCGTATTGTTGCCGATAGAATTGAGCGACATCAAAGCCGGTCATATCCGGTAACTGAATATCCAGTAAAACCAAGTCATAACGATCCGGCACAAACAGTTTTTTCGCTTCTTCACCACTCATGGCAACCGTAATTGAATGTCCTAAACTTTCCAGCAGCGATTTGGCGACCGTCACATTCAATTCAATATCTTCCACCATAAAGATATTCAGAGTTTTCTGCATCGCAGGAGAAGCTGGCGTCAACAGCGCATCATCAGCTAAAGGGACATTGAGTGAGATAGTAAAGGTACTACCGAACCCTTCTTCACTACTGACGGTGATATCGCCATCCATGAGGTTTATCAACTGGCGAGATACCGCCAGACCAATCCCGGTTCCGACGGCATGAAGGTTATCTTTGCCCGACTTCACCTGATAATACATGGCAAAAATCTTATCCAATTCTGCTTCGGCAATCCCAATTCCCGTATCTTCAATATCCATGATGATATGCGCATTATCTTCCTCGATCTCAGAACTGACGGTCATCACGATGCCGCCTTCACGAGTAAATTTCATCGCATTACTGATCAGGTTCCAAAGCACCTGTCGTAGCCGAGTACCGTCGACCATTACCACATATGACAGTTCGGTCAGTCTTTCCAGATCAAAGCGCAGCCCTTTCTGTTCTGCCATTAACGCAGCCAGACTCTCAATTTCGGTGACAAATTCACCAAGATTCAGCGGTTGCGGGAAAAGCTCTAATTTGCGCTGATCAAACTTATCCATATCGATAATATCGTTAAAAATATTGCCCAATGTAATCGCACTGATATGAATGGTTTGTAGATACTTCCGTTGCTCCTGAGTCATGGTCGTATCCAATAGCATCCGACTCAACCCCACTATCCCATTCAGTGGTGTTCTTAACTCATGACTAATCGTGGCAATAAAGGTGGTTTTATCACGACTGGCCTTTTCCAACGACTCTTCATGACGCTTACGTTCAGTGATGTCCCGGCCAAAGCCAACCAACCCCAAATGGCGGCCTTCTTTACTGTAAAAGGGTACCTTCCTGATTTCAAAGTAGTTCTTACGCCCATCAGGGTATTCCAACCACTGTTCATAGGTGACAGCACAGTTTTGGGAGAACAATTGTTGATCCGTTTCCACAATCGGCTGAGCAATTTCTTCACTGTAAACATCCCACGGTGTCAGTCCAACCAGCTCTCTTTCTTTTTTCCCTGTTAACTCTTCCATGGCTCGGTTACAACCGGAGAAAACACCCTCAGCATTGCGGTAATAAATTAAATCAGGCGAAGCATCGATAAATGATCGTAATAATGCGGTTCTCTCAGCAAGCTCAAGCTGGGTCTTTTCCCGCTGATAAACCTCATTTTCCAGATCAGCCATGGCTTCTTCGCGCGCTTCTTCGGCTTTGATCCGCTCTTCAATTTCCTGATTCAGTTTGACAATATTCTGCTGTAACTGGTAATTCAGCTCTTGATCGCGAGAGCGCATATCTTTCAATTTTGCGACCAGCTTGGATAAGCGCTGCCTCGACTCTTCGAGTTGATCCACGACGACAGAAAGAAAATAAACCGCCCAAGGCGTAATGATCAGTCCAAAAAACACCGAACGGATAATATCGATATTATCGACATAACCATGCAGTGCCAGAGTAATCCCGACCTGAACAACCACTGCCAGTGCCACCAGTGCCAAGGCTAAAAGAATTGAAAAACGGAGAATCCCCAGCTTAACCAATAGGTCTACATAATACTGAGCCAGATTTTTCATCGGTTTCATTAAAAACGCTCCAGACAACGATATCGCGCTAAATTCGGAAGGAAGAACAAGTTCGGACCAAGGCCGTCCAAACGGCGAGCAGACAATCCATTATCGCCTGCCCAAAGATTCATAATAAATACATGTGCGGTTACGTCCCTGCATTTTTGCCTGATGTAGTGCCTGCTCGGCGTAGGCAACAAATTGTTCGGACAACTCATCGGTTTTGGGCACCAGAGAAACAATTCCCATACTCACAGTGACGTGATTCGAGACATCCGACACCGGATGAGGCAACTGAATCTGTTTAAATTCAGAATGAATTTTTTCAGCAACCCAACAGGCTCCGTCAATATGGGTATTGGGTAGAATAAAGGCAAACCGATCACCATCATAACGGGCGATACAATCTGAAGCACGACTGATTACCCGTTGCAGCGCCAATGCAACCGTGCATAGCGTTTCATCCCCTTGCTCATCACCATAATGCTGATTGTAACTCTCAAAACAATCGACATCACACAAGATAACCGCCAATGGCTGCTTCTCTCGAATATGAATATGCCATAGTGTTTCCAACGTTTCATCAAAACGCCTGCGGCTGACAATACCCGTCAGTTGATCAAAAGAGTGGATGTGGTGGGCATTGAGCAGTTGTTCTGAGGGTTCACCAGAATACCACGCAGTAATATCACGGATAATCAACAGCGCAAGCACTTGATTGGTCACCGGTGAACGATAAACAGATTTCACGACATCAAACCATTGTCGAGGTTCTCTTGCTAACTGATCGATGTAACGAATGGGTTGTTTGGCAGCGATATCTTGCTCGGTCAACGCAAACATCTGCTGAAAAAAGGGTGCCTCTTGTGTCGGCCAAGTCAGCCGCTGGCCTGTCACTTGTGCCATCTCATCCTGACCTAACAAATGTGCAAACGATAAATTACAGGAACGGCAACAACCATCATCCTGTATAACCGCGATCGCATCCGGAGACTCATCCCAGAGTTGTTGCATCAGATCAGCAGTTCGAATCGTGTGCTGTTCCTCAGTCGCTTCAGCACGCTCATGATGAATCAGCATTTGTACCATCCAGGCGGTTTGTCCTTGGAACACGGTATCTTTGACCTGAAATTCAATCTGTACTGAATGCGCTTCACCCACCGGCCAGTCGATGAACTGGCGGGAATGCTCTTGATAACTTTTATCGATGAGTGCAGAAAAATGCTCGCGCTGAGAGGCACTCACCCAAGGAGAGAACTGAACAAGACGCCCATGCGTCTGAAGTTGAAGTGCATGTTGTGCCAGCGCGTTGGCAAACAAAATTTGATGATTTTTCCGCGAGACCATTAACAACGCACATGGCACATCAACAAACATATCGTGCAAATGGCGAATTTTTCGGCGGTATACCATCCATAAGGCAATTCCGGCGAGTATAGCAATGATACTCCCCATACCAAGCGCAATTTCCAGCTGAGTATAATGCTCCCATGTCAACTGCGACATCGCTATTACCTTCTGTTAACAATTCTTCTTATAAGAATAACAAGTTATTTCATAAATACTCTATACGTTTGAGTAAGATATCTAACTGTGTCACTGAAAAAATACAAACCACCGCAAAAACAGCCAATCGGTCTGCGATTCACGGGTATGCTATCACTTGATGCTCTGTACCGGAGTAAACACAAATTCTTCGCCGGTTAAACAACCCTGTCCCCCTTTTTGATTGAGAGCACGTTCAATTTCCGTCATCGCCAGCCAGCGATTTTCACACCACAACGGTGCAAGCAGTGTCGGCCTGCGGGCTGATGCGGAGACCCGATGATAAATCACATCGGCCGGTGTTCGGCGGATGATGTCACTGGCGGTTTCAACATAGTGAGACAATTCTGGCGCCTGAAGTCGGCCAGCACGCCAAGACTTTGCCATCACACTGCCTTCAACAATATGTAACCCATGCAGCTTAATCCCATCCGTGCCTGTATTCAGAACCTGTTCAAGCGTCTCAAGATTATCACGCGAAGATTCACCGGGAAGTCCAACAATCAAATGAGTGCATACTTTCAGCCCCAATGCCCGGGCTTGTCTTGTGACGTGATCATAACAAGTAAAATCATGGCCCCGGTTAATCCGCTTCAATGTTCGCTGGTGTGCAGTTTGCAATCCCAGTTCCAGCCATATTTCATAGCCTTGCTGTTGATAATCTGCGAGCAGTTCCAACACTCCGGGAGCCACACAGTCCGGACGCGTGCCAACACACAAACCCACCACATCTGCGACGCAAAGCGCTTCTTGATACATCTGTTTGAGTCGTTCAACCTCAGCATAGGTACTGGTATATGCTTGGAAATAAGCCAGATACTTTCTGGCACGCGAGACTTCGCCTGCTCTGGCCACCAATTGCTCACGAATACTTTGATGCTGGGTCTGTTCATCCGCAAATGACGCCACATTGCAAAACGTACATCCACCCCGTCCTATCGTGCCATCCCGGTTCGGACAGCTAAATCCGCCATGTAACGTTAACTTATGGACCCGTTCCCCATAACGACGTTTTAGATCTTGTCCTAATGTATTAACCAGCTCGTGTAACTGTTTCAAATCCGCCTCGGAATAAATATTCAAGTACATCAATGACAAAGGTCGCAAGCGTATTACGACGCCGACTTCCAGCCGTTCAATTTCTTAGAAGAAACAACAACCTGTCACGAAATAAAATTACAATATCCTGATAATTTCTCTCATTTTAGAATAATCAATCCACAAGCGCCCTAACCCACATCAATAAATAAACGCTCACTCAATGTTAAATAAAAGTTAACAAATACTGCGTTTGCAATCGATTAACTTGCATAAAAATTCCATCGCTTGGCTATTGGATTTTATGTCACAAAAATGTAGGATAGTTTCAGTTTCGTTCGTATCTGTCATATTTGGAGATGACGTAACGGATGAAACTTCGGTGATAAGCTAACCCACCAAAATAAAGCACTAGCTGCATATAAAGAATGACCTGCATATCACCAAGGATTGTTTTTCCCACCCGATTTCCGGTGGGAGACGGAACGGATTCAGGCCGGCGCCACCTGTCGGCTTTGAGACAATAAAGATAAAAAAAGGACCAGACACACCATCACCCGGGGGAAAACACTCTCCGGTCCGAGTGCGTCTTTATTGAACTGGAAGGATGTATCAATGTTAAATTCATCAGGGCTATACACGCCCGAACTGGAGCATGACGCCTGCGGTATCGGCTTTGTTGCCCATTTAAAAAACCGTAAATCCCATCAGGTTGTCACTCAGGCACTGGATATGCTGGCCCGAATGGAGCACCGCGGTGGTCAGGGATGTGATCCATGTAGTGGCGACGGTGCAGGGATTCTCCTACAGAAGCCTCATGAGTTTCTTCTTGAAGAAACCGTCAAACTCGGGATTCGTCTCCCCTCATTCGATCAATACGGTGTGGGTGTGGTGTTATTTCCGAAGGATGAATACAAACGCGGACAATGTCGTGACATTTTAGAAAGAAATGCCAAGCGTCTGGATTTAGAAATTCTCGGATACCGCGTTCTTCCGACCGATAACCATATGTTAGGGGCGGATCCACTCAGTAGCGAACCACAATTCGAACACGTCTTTATCAGTGGTGGCCCGGGCGTCACCCCGGAAGAATTGGAACGCAAACTCTATGTACTGCGCAACTATACGGTTCGCGTCTGTCTGGAAAGTATCTCCAATATCGGAGATGACTTTTACATCAACTCCATGTCGTATAAGACGCTGATCTACAAAGGTCAGTTGACCACCGAGCAAGTCCCGCAGTATTTCCTCGATCTACAAAATCCAACGATGGTCACTGCGCTGGCCTTGGTGCATTCTCGCTTTTCTACCAATACCTTCCCGAAATGGCGTCTGGCCCAGCCTTTCCGTTATATTGCCCATAATGGTGAAATCAATACGGTTCGCGGTAATCTCAACTGGATGAAAGCCAGAGAAGCCATTCTTGAATCTGAGCGGTTTACCCAAGCTGAAATCGACATGCTGTTACCGATTTGTCAGGAGGACAGCTCCGATTCATCAAACTTCGATATGGTGCTGGAACTGCTCGTTCTTTCAGGGCGCAGCCTGCCCCATGCGCTGATGATGATGATTCCGGAAGCATGGCAAGAAAATAAAACAATGGATGCCAAGCGCCGTGCATTTTATCAGTATCACGCCAATGTTATGGAACCGTGGGATGGCCCGGCATCAGTCTGTTTCAGTGACGGCGTGATGGTCGGTGCGACGTTGGATCGTAATGGCTTGCGTCCTTCCCGTTATACCGTCACGAAAGATGATTTCCTGATCATGGCCTCAGAGTCAGGCGTCGTCGATATCGCAGCGGATAATATTCAATACCGGGGGCGCCTCCAACCCGGCAAAATCTTTGTCGCAGATCTGGAAGAAGGACGAATTATTTCCGACGAAGAGATCAAAGAAAGTATTGCGAACGCACAGCCTTACGAGCAGTGGGTTCAAGACAATCTACTCAGTCTCAAATCACTTCCTGAAGCTGAAACCGGACACAGCCAACCGAAACCAGAACGATTGCTACATCGTCAGCAGGCGTTTGGCATCAGCAGCGAAGAAGTCAATCAAATTATTCTGCCACTGGCTCAAACCGGCTACGAACCACTCGGTTCGATGGGAGCTGACTGGCCTCTGGCTGTGCTGTCTCACCAGTCTCAGCATTTATCTCACTATTTCAAACAGTTGTTTGCTCAGGTCACCAACCCACCGATCGATCCGATCCGTGAACGGATGGTCATGTCACTGAACACCTATCTGGGAAAAGATCAAAACTTACTCAGCGAGTCACCGGCACACTGTCGCAAAGTCGAACTCGAATCACCGGTCATTTCCAATGCTGAACTCGAAAAACTCAGAGCGATAGATAACGAGCACCTGCAAGCAAAAACGCTGGACATCGTTTTTCAGGCCAGTGGTGAACCGGGTAAACTGGAACGCGCACTGAAACGTATTTGTCAGTACGCGGAAGATGCCGTCATCGATGGTTATTCGATTATTTTGCTGACTGATCGTGCAGTGAACTCAAACCATGCTGCGATTCCGGGAATGCTGGCCGTCGGTGCTGTCCATCATCATCTGATCCGCAAAGGATTACGGGCCAAATGTGGTATCGTCATCGAAACAGGCGATGCGCGGGAAACCCACCACTTTGCCACGCTACTCGGTTATGGTGCCAATGCCGTCAACCCATACTTGGTCACGGAAACCATCGTTGATCTACAACAGAAGAATAAATTAGATCCACAAGCGGATATCAATACGCTCTTCGATAACTATCGCAAAGGGGTCAACGGTGGTCTGCTGAAGATTTTCTCGAAAATGGGAATTTCAACCCTTCAGTCTTATCACGGTGCGCAAATTTTTGAAGCGCTGGGGATAAGCAAAGCCGTCGTCGATAAATATTTTACCGGTACAGTGACTCGGATTCAGGGGCTGACACTGGACGACATCGCCAAAGAAGTTCTGATCCGTCACCGCCTCGGCTATCCATTACGCGAAATTCCGCTACAAGTCTTAGATGTCGGCGGGGTGTATCAGTGGAAACAACGCGGTGAACAACATTTGTTCAATCCGGAAACCATTCACTTGTTACAACAATCAACGCGTCATCAAGACTATGCGCAGTTCAAAGCATATGCCGAAGCCGTTGATCGTCAGGGTGACAAGGCCGTCACACTCCGCAGCCAGCTTGAAATGGTGAAAAATCCGGCCGGACAGATTGCACTGGATGATGTGGAACCGATTGAAAGTATCGTCAAACGCTTTGCCACCGGTGCCATGTCATTCGGTTCCATCTCCTACGAAGCGCACGCCACCTTAGCCGTTGCGATGAACCGCCTCGGCGCGAAATCCAACTCCGGTGAAGGCGGTGAAGATCCGATCCGCTTTGAGAAGAAAGAAAACGGCGACTGGGAACGCTCCGCGATCAAACAGGTTGCTTCAGGCCGTTTCGGTGTAACCGCCTATTATCTGACTAATGCGGATGAATTACAGGTCAAAATGGCTCAGGGCGCCAAACCCGGAGAAGGCGGACAACTTCCCGGGGATAAAGTCGATGACTGGATCGGGGCAACCCGTCACTCGACTCCGGGAGTCGGTCTGATTTCCCCACCACCGCATCACGATATTTATTCTATCGAGGATTTGGCTCAGCTCATATTTGACCTGAAAAACGCAAACCGTGCCGGTCGTGTCAACGTTAAACTGGTTTCTGAAGCCGGTGTCGGCACCATTGCTTCTGGGGTAGCCAAAGCCAAAGCCGATGTCGTATTAATCGCAGGCTATGACGGTGGTACAGGGGCATCCCCGATTTCATCGATTCGTCATACCGGCTTGCCATGGGAGCTGGGACTGGCAGAAACACACCAGACTCTGCTGAAAAACGGGCTACGCAACCGAATCGTCGTTCAGGCGGACGGACAGATGAAAACGCCGCGGGATCTGGCGATTGCGACCCTACTCGGTGCTGAAGAATGGGGTGTTGCCACCGCAGCACTGGTGGTCGAAGGCTGTATCATGATGCGTAAGTGTCACAAGAATACCTGTCCGGTTGGCATTGCCACGCAGAACAAAACTCTGCGTGAACGATTTGACGGCCGCGTCGAAGATGTGGTGACGTTCTTCCGCTATATGGCGCAAGGACTCCGCGAAATCATGGCAGAACTAGGGTTCAGAACCATTGATGAAATGGTCGGTCAGGCCAACAAACTGAAGGTCAGAAGTGATATTGAACATTGGAAGTATCACAATCTTGATCTGAGTCCGCTCCTGCATATGGAGTCACCAAGAAGCGGTGATGGCATTTTCTGCCAGACCACTCAGAATCATGCACTGGAAAATATCTTAGATCGTCAGTTGATTCAGGTCGCCCAACCGGCCTTAACGCAGGGAAAAGCCGTTCAGGCTGAATTTCCAATCCGCAACACAGACCGGAGCACTGGCACCATGCTCTCGAATGAAATTTCGAAAGTATATCGCGATCAAGGCTTACCTCAGCTCATGCAAGTCAAGTTTACCGGCTCTGCCGGTCAGTCTTTCGGTGCATTCCTGAGTCAAGGCGTGCAATTCGAAGTCGAAGGGGATGCAAATGACTACTGGGGCAAAGGTTTATCCGGTGGCACCCTGATTCTTTATCCAAACCACAATACATCGCTTGTTCCCGAAGAAAATATTGTGGTCGGTAATGTGTGTTTCTATGGCGCAACGTCCGGTGAGTCTTACATTCGGGGCAAAGCCGGTGAGCGTTTCTGTGTCAGAAACTCCGGTGCCCGTGTCGTGGTTGAAGGCATTGGTGATCACGGTTGTGAATATATGACAGGTGGTGTGGCAGTTATTTTGGGGTCAACCGGCCGTAATTTCGCAGCCGGCATGAGTGGTGGTGTCGCCTATGTCTGGGATACTGATGGTGATTTCCATAACAAACTCAACCCTGAACTGGTTGATCTGGATCCACTGGATAATGAGGATATCAACCTGCTCAAGACCATGATCAACAACCATATCCGTTTCACCGGGAGTGAAGTGGCTCAGCGCTTTATGGATAACGTTGAGCAGAACCTGCAATCTCTGGTGAAAGTCATGCCAAGAGATTACAAAGCAGTCCTGCAAAAACAGCAGGCGGCACAACAAGTACAAGCAACAGAAGCGGAGGCCGTGTAATGGGAAAACCAACTGGATTTTTAGAACATGGCCGGGAACTGCCCGCAAAAGTGGCACCGGAAGTCAGAATCGAACACAACCGAGAGTTTGTGCTCAATGATGAGTTCGGTGACAAAATTAATACGCAGGCTTCCCGCTGTATGGATTGTGGTGTGCCCTTCTGTCACAGTGGCTGCCCGATCGGCAATATCATTCCTGAATTTAATGATGCGGTTTACCGCAACAGCTGGCAAGAAGCATGGCAAATTCTCAGTTCAACCAACAATTTCCCGGAATTTACCGGTCGCGTGTGTCCGGCCCCCTGTGAAAGTGCATGTGTGCTGGGGATCAATCAGGACCCGATTACCATTTGTAATATCGAGAAAACGATTGTCGAAACGGCTTATCGTGAAGGATATGCTCAACCGAAAATCCCACGCAACCGCACTGGAAAAACGATTGCCATTATCGGCTCCGGCCCGTCAGGGCTATCAGCTGCCGAACAGCTCAATAGTGCCGGTCACACAGTCACTGTATATGAGCGGGATGAGAAAGTCGGTGGGTTACTGCGCTTTGGCATCCCTGACTTTAAGCTGGGTATGGACGTTATTGATCGCAAAATCGAGTTGATGCGTCAGGCTGGTATTAAATTCGTCGTCGATGCTCATATTGGGGTCAACATCAATGCTCAGCAACTGCGTCAGGAATATGACGTCGTTCTGCTGACCGGTGGCTCCACCGTCCCTCGCGATCTGCCGATTCCAGGCCGAGACTTGAACGGTGTTTATTTTGCGATGCAGTTTCTTGCTCAAAATAATCGCCGCGCCAACAACATGGATCTCAAAAGCGAAGCAATCCACGCCAAAGGGAAACATGTGGTCGTGATCGGTGGGGGCGATACAGGTTCCGACTGTGTCGGGACCTCAAACCGTCACGGGGCAGCAAGCATAACTCAGGTTGAGATCATGCCGATGCCACCGGAGAAGCGTCCGGCGAATATGCCGTGGCCGCAATATCCGATGATCCTGAGGACTTCAACCTCTCATGAAGAAGGATGTGAGCGTCACTGGAATATCCTGACCAAAGCATTTATCGGTAATGAACAAGGTCAAGTGACGGGCCTGAAAGTTGCCGACATCGTCTGGCAACCCGCCAAGGCCGGTGAACGTCCGACTTATGAAGAAGTGGCTGGTAGTGAACGGGTCATGCCGTGTGATATGGCATTTCTGGCAATGGGCTTTCTTCACCCTGAACCACATGGCGTGTTGGCTCAGTTGGATATTAAACTCGACGAGCGTGGTAATGTGGCGACAACGAATTACCAAACCAACCAGACTGGTGTGTTCGCTGCCGGGGATATGCGTACCGGACAATCGCTGGTTGTTCGGTGTATCAATGAAGGACGCGAATGTGCCCGTGCCATTGATGCCTATCTGATGGGTGAGAGTAATCTCGAAGCCAGAGCGGATTCTCTGATGCGTTCGGCCTAAATCATCTTATATCGACCTCTCTGTCTCCTCTAATCTGACGGAGGGGTCGCCTCAACCAGCGACACCTCAATCTCCCCCCTATCAGACACTTTTTCCACTTAAATATTCGATATATCAATCACTCATAATCGTTACTTATTCACCGACTTCATTTATTGCCGCTATTTTCTATGAATCACTTGATCTTTGGTTCTATAAAGGATAGCGTTTAGGCTCGCATTGTTTCGGGCGCCTAATTGAATGTATTTTTAACCCGATTTAATGCATAAAGATTCAAAAACATAACAACAACATAGAATAGTTAGTCATTCACTGTCGAAGACAGCACGCAAAGGGAGACTTGCAATGGCTCTATATGATCCAAGTCTTGAGAGAGATAACTGTGGGTTTGGCCTGATCGCGCACATGGAAGGTCAGGCGAGTCACAAACTGGTTCGTACGGCAATTTCAGCACTGGACCGTATGACACACCGTGGCGGTATCGCTGCCGATGGTAAAACGGGGGATGGCTGTGGCTTACTCCTGCAAAAGCCAGATTCTTATCTCAGACACATTGCACAAGAACAAAACTGGAAGCTGAGCAAACAATATGCTGTGGGGATGATTTTCCTGAGCCGGGATCCGGTCAAGGCACAATCAGCCCGTGACATTATCAACCAAGAACTCGCGCAAGAAACACTCTCGGTGAGCGGGTGGCGTCAAGTGCCAACCAACCCAGACGTACTCGGGCCTATCGCAGTCCAATCATTACCGGATATTCAGCAAGTCTTCATTTCTGCGCCAGCCGGCTGGCGGCAGCAGGATATTGAACGACGCCTGTATATCGCCCGACGCCGTATCGAAAAAAAAATAACCGATGACACTGATTTCTACATCTGTTCACTATCGACTCAGGTTATCGTCTATAAAGGGCTGTGTATGCCCGCAGATTTGCCTCGTTTCTATCTGGATCTCGCTGATTTGCGGATGGAATCTGCTATCTGTCTGTTCCACCAGCGCTTCTCAACCAACACGCAGCCTCGCTGGCCGCTGGCTCAGCCTTTCCGCTACTTAGCCCACAATGGTGAAATCAACACCATTGAAGGGAACCGTCAGTGGGCGAGAGCAAGAGCGTATAAATTCGCGTCACCTTTATTGCCAGACCTACAGTCAGCAGCGCCGTTCGTCAACGAAACCGGCTCTGACTCATCAAGTCTGGATAATATGTTAGATCTGTTCCTTGCCGGTGGCATGGATCTGTTCCGGGCCATGCGGATGCTCGTGCCGCCAGCATGGCAAAATCATCCAGATATGGATCCGGAGTTACGTGCATTCTACGATTTTAACTCCAAGCACATGGAACCATGGGATGGCCCGGCCGGAATAGTTCTGTCTGACGGACGTCATGCAGCCTGTAACCTTGATCGCAATGGACTGCGACCAGCCCGTTATGTGATCACCAAAGATAAACTCATTACGCTGGCATCTGAAGTCGGTATCTGGGATTACGCACCGGACGAAGTCGCGACCAAAGGTCGGGTTGGCCCCGGCGAATTACTGGTGATTGACACCAAAACAGGCAAACTGTGGCAATCGTCAGAAATCGATAACGAATTGAAAAGCCGCCACCCTTATCAAGAGTGGATGGCACACAACGTCTACCGCCTTAAACCATTTGCAGAATTGGGTGACGATCAAATTGGTCAACGTGATTTTGATAATGCGCAACTGAAGGTTTATCAGAAACAGTTTGCCATGACCAATGAAGAGATGGATCAGGTACTGCGGGTATTAGGCGATATGGGGCAGGAAGCCGTGGGCTCAATGGGTGACGATACCCCAATGGCTGTGCTCTCCTCTAAAGAGCGTCTGATCAGTGATTATTTCCGGCAAAAATTTGCGCAGGTGACCAACCCACCGATCGATCCATTACGTGAAAAACATGTGATGTCGCTGGCAACCAGTATCGGTCAGGAAATGAATGTTTTCTGCGAAACGGATGGTCATGCTCACCGGGTCACATTTGACTCACCGGTACTGCTCTATTCCGACATGCAGCAGTTGTTAGGTTTGGATGACAAGCACTATAAAAACACGATTCTAGATATCAACTACGACCCACAGGAAAAAGATCTCAAACAAGCGATCCTTGACCTGTGTGACACTGCCGAACAAGCAGTACGTGACGGAACAGTCCTGATCATTGTATCGGATCGAGCCCTCACCAAACATAAACTGCCGATCCCTGCCGCTATGGTTGTCGGTGCTGTTCAGACCCGTCTGGTCAATACACAACTACGTTGTGATGCCAATATTATCGTCGAAACTGCAACCGCCCGTGATCCACACCAATTTGCGGTGCTACTGGGCTTTGGTGCAACAGCAGTTTACCCCTACCTCGCTTACGAAGCGCTCAGCAAAATGCTGGATGAAGGGGTGCTCGACAAAAGTTATCGGGAAGTGATGCAAAACTATCGTTATGGCATCGATAAAGGCCTGTATAAAATCATGTCGAAAATGGGTATCTCAACGGTTGCTTCTTACCGTTGTTCCCAGCTTTTCGAAGCGGTCGGGCTACACAGAGAACTGGTTGATCTCTGCTTCCACGGTGTCGCGAGTCGGATTCAGGGCGCAAACTTTGAGGACTTCCAACAAGATCTGTTTAACCTGTCACGGAAAGCCTGGGCAAAACGCAAATCGATTGAACATGGTGGACTGCTGAAATTTGTTCACGGTGGTGAATACCACGCATATAACCCCGGTGTTGTGAATCAGTTACAAACCGCGGTTCGCTCCGGTGACACGCAGGATTACGAACAATTTGCCGCACAAGTCAACCAACGCCCTGTGGCGATGTTACGTGACTTGATGAAACTGAAAAAATCAGACACACCACTTGCACTGGAAAAAATCGAACCCGCGACAGACCTGTTTAAGCGCTTCGATTCTGCCGCAATGTCAATTGGCGCACTCAGTCCGGAAGCGCATGAAGCGCTGGCAACGGCCATGAACCGTTTGGGCGGTCATTCAAACTCCGGAGAAGGGGGAGAAGATCCACGCCGTTTCGGTACCGAGCGTAACTCTCGCATCAAGCAAGTCGCATCCGGACGCTTTGGGGTAACCCCGCATTATCTGACGAATGCCGATGTCTTGCAGATCAAAGTAGCTCAAGGCGCGAAACCGGGTGAAGGCGGTCAGTTGCCCGGTCATAAAGTGACAGCTGAAATTGCCCGTCTGCGCCACTCAGTCCAAGGCGTGACTTTGATTTCACCACCACCGCATCACGACATTTACTCAATTGAAGATTTAGCTCAATTGATCTTCGATCTGAAGCAAGTCAATCCGAATGCTCTGGTCTCGGTCAAACTGGTTTCCGAACCAGGTGTCGGTACTATCGCAACCGGTGTTGCCAAAGCCTATGCAGACTTGATTACGATCTCTGGTTATGACGGTGGAACAGCAGCCAGCCCGCTCACGTCGGTTAAATATGCCGGTAGTCCGTGGGAGCTGGGGCTTGCAGAAACACAGCAAGCACTCGTGGCTAATGGTCTGCGCCATAAAATCCGCCTTCAGGTCGATGGTGGCCTGAAAACCGGATTAGATGTGATTAAAGGGGCGATTCTGGGGGCAGAAAGCTTTGGATTTGGTACATCACCCATGATTGCCATGGGATGTAAATTCTTGAGAATTTGCCACCTGAATAACTGTGCGACGGGTGTAGCCACTCAGGATGAAACACTGCGTCGGGATTATTTCAAAGGATTACCGGAGATGGTAATCAACTACTTTACCGGACTAGCCAATGAAGTTCGTGGCTATCTGGCTGAATTAGGTGTTGAGAAATTAACCGACCTGATTGGGCGTACCGACCTGTTAGAAGTGATTGAAGGCTTGACGGCCAAACAGACCAAGCTGGACCTGTCCGGCATTTTAGAGGCACCTGTGTCTCCTGCGGGTCACCCACTCTTCTGCACAGAACCCAACACACCATTTGACAAAGCAGCGCTCAACCAAAAAATCGTTGAAGATGCGCTCAGTGCAGTTGAAAGCCAGCAATCGCTGAACCTGTACTATGACATCATCAACACCGATCGCTCTGTCGGTGCCCGGTTATCCGGAGAAATCGCCAAACGTTATGGCAACCAAGGTGTGGCGGCATCGCCAATCCGGATTTACTTACAAGGGACTGCCGGACAATCATTCGGTGTCTGGAATGCCGGCGGCGTGGAGCTTTACCTGACAGGTGATGCGAATGACTATGTCGGTAAAGGTATGGCTGGCGGTAAAATTGCTATCAAGCCGCATTTGGGCACTGCTTTCAAATGTAATGAAGCCACTATCATCGGTAACACCTGCTTATACGGTGCGACTGGCGGTAAACTGTTCGCTGCCGGTAAAGCTGGCGAACGTTTCGGTGTTCGTAACTCCGGGACCATTGCTGTGATTGAAGGCGCTGGCGACAATGCCTGTGAATATATGACTGGCGGCGTAGTGGCCATACTGGGTGCAACCGGCGTGAACTTCGGTGCAGGGATGACCGGTGGATTTGCCTATGTCCTCGATGAGAACGAAGACTTCCAAGGCCGTGTGAATAATGAATCTGTTGAAACGATTTCGCTACAAGAACTCTACATTCATCAGGAACATTTACGTGGTTTAATTGCAGAACATCTGGAGCAAACCGGCTCCGTTCACGCTGAATCGATCTTAGCCAATTTCGATGCGTGGATTCCGAAGTTCTATCTCGTTAAACCACAAGCGGCTGATCTGCAAACACTACTGGGGCATCAAAGCCGCAGTGCTGCAGAACTTCGCGTTCAAGCACAATAATTGGAAGGAGCCAGATTATAATGAGCCAGAACGTTTATCAGTTCATTGATGTCAATCGAGTCGATCCGGCCAAAAAGCCGCTCAATATCCGCAAAATAGAATTCGTTGAAATCTATGAACCATTTACCCGCCAACAGGCAACCGCTCAGGCAGATCGCTGTCTTGACTGCGGTAACCCCTATTGTGAATGGAAATGTCCGGTCCATAATTACATCCCTCAGTGGCTAAAACTGGCCAATGAGGGGCGGATTATCGAAGCTGCGGAACTTTCACATCAAACCAATAGCCTGCCGGAAGTGTGTGGCCGCGTTTGTCCCCAAGACCGTCTGTGTGAAGGTTCTTGTACTCTGAACGAAGATTTCGGTGCTGTCACCATCGGTAATGTTGAAAAATACATTACCGATAAAGCCTTCGAAATGGGCTGGAAACCTGACCTTTCCCAAGTCGAATGGACAGACAAAAAGGTAGCGATTATCGGTGCCGGTCCCGCAGGTTTAGCAGCAGCGGATGTGTTGGTCAGAAACGGTGTCAAAGCGGTTGTCTTTGATCGCTACCCGGAAATCGGCGGGCTGCTCACTTTCGGAATTCCTTCATTCAAGCTGGAAAAAGAAGTGATGCAAAACCGACGTCGTATCTTTACCGAAATGGGTGTTGAATTCCGTTTGAATACCGAGGTTGGTAAAGATGTCGAGCTTCAATCGTTGATCGATGAATACGATGCGGTGTTCCTCGGTGTCGGCACCTATAAAAATATGCGGGCCGGACTGGACAATGAAGATGCCAGCGGCGTGTACGATGCTTTGCCATTCTTGGTGTCCAATACCTATCGGGTCATGCAGTTGGAAGATTCACAACCCTTCATTGATATGGCCGGAAAAAAAGTGGTCGTCCTCGGTGGCGGCGATACCGCCATGGACTGTGTCCGAACCTCTATTCGTCAACAGGCAACCCATGTTATCTGTGCCTACCGACGCGATGAAGAGAACATGCCGGGCTCACGCCGGGAAGTTAAAAATGCCAGAGAAGAAGGCGTCGAATTCATGTTTAACCTGCAACCGCTCGGTATCGAAGTCGATAGTCGTGGTCAGGTTACGGGTGTCAAAGTTGTCAAAACAGCGCTGGGTGAGCCGGATGAAGCCGGACGTCGTCGTCCTGAACCTGTTCCTGACAGTGAACATGTACTCGCTGCCGATGCAGTCATTATGGCATTTGGCTTCCAGCCTCATGCCATGCCTTGGCTTGAGCCTTTTGGCGTCGAAGTTGATCAATGGGGTCGTCTCAAAGCACCGGATGATGGTCAGTACCCTTATCAGACCACCAATGAAAAAATCTTCGCCGGTGGCGATGCGGTTCGCGGTTCCGATCTGGTTGTAACGGCCATTGACGAAGGCCGTAAAGCTGCCAATGGTATCCTCGACTACTTGGACGTCTGATTTCACCGACAGACAAGCGAGTCACTCAAATCATCCCGGCACTGACTTCAGTACCGGGATTTTTTTGCGCCGGATTCCGGCTCGGATAACTAGTTGAATCCCAAAAAATCATGCTAAACTCAGCGCTAATCTGAATAAAGAAAAGAGACTTGATATGAAAATTGGCATCATTGGCGCAATGGAGCAAGAAGTTGCGATTCTCAAATCGTCAATCCAGAATCTGCAAGAAGAAAAAAAAGGTGGCTGTACCTATTATTCTGGTCAAATCAATAACTTGGATGTGGTATTGCTCCAGTCAGGTATCGGTAAAGTTGCAGCAGCAGTCGGCACCGCTTTGTTGTTAGAACTCTACAAACCCGATGTCGTTATCAATACAGGTTCAGCCGGTGGTTTTGATCCATCACTGACCATGGGGGATGTCGTCATTTCAACTGAAGTCAGACACCATGATGCTGATGTGACGGCTTTCGGTTATGAAATCGGTCAGATGGCTGGTCAACCGGCAGCATTCCAAGCCGATGAAAAATTAATTCAACTGGCAGAAGATGCACTCGCACAATTGGGAGACAAACATGCGGTCCATGGTCTGATTTGTACCGGTGATACCTTTGTCTGCCAACCAGAAAGACAGGCATTTATCCGCCAAAACTTCCCACAAGCAGTTGCGGTCGAGATGGAAGCTTCTGCGATAGCTCAGACATGCCATCAGTTCAAAACACCGTTTGTGGTTGTCAGGGCAATCTCTGATGTCGCTGACAAAGAATCACCAATGTCATTTGATGAGTTCTTACCGCTCGCCGCTGCAAGTTCTTCAGAAATGGTACTGAAGATGCTAGAACGTCTGCGTCAGGCATAATCGAGTCGTATTCGCCGCTCATGAGCCATATTCAAGAATTACTGCAAACACAAAGCGCGCTCTTCATCATGTGGGGAGCGCTGCTGATTCATCTGATCCTGCCTTTACCAAGAGCCGCTCATCCGGCTCTGCTGTGGCACAAGTTTGCAGAAATTCTGGCAGACAAGGTGAATACACAGGGCAGCTATGCACAGCGGACACTGTCCGGCACATTAGCCACATTTTTGATGCTCATTCCGGCTCTGATGGTGCTGGTCGCACTGGAACCATTGGTCTGGCAACCGGAGCTCTATCATCTGTTGTTATTGATTCTGGCCCTCGACTGGCGAGGGTTAACGACCTTGAGTAAGCCGCTGTTTCAGGCGCTGGCGGTACAGGATAAACCCCAAGCCCGCCAGTTACTCGCAGAACGGCTGAATCGTCAGACAGATACCTTGTCAGTGGTTGGATTAGGCAAAGCAAGTGCTGAGTTACTGATTGTCGGTCAAGCCCGTCAGGTCATCACGGTTCTGTTCTGGTATGGTTTACTGGGAGGCATCGGGGCATTCATGTATCGTCTGATTGTTGAACTGAGCCGTGTCTGGTCACCATCTGTGCCGGCCAACTATCCTTTTGGTCTGGCAGCAAGCCGTCTCAACATTTGGTGTGAATGGCTCCCGGCCCGTATCTTTGCACTGTTACTCATGATGGGGCAAAGTTTGTCGTCCACTTGGGCTCAGACTCGCCAGCAAAGTTGTATCTGGCCGTCCCGAACGACTGGCTGGCTCTTATGTTCGGTCGGGCATAAACTCAACCTTTCACTCGGCGGACCAGCCATTTATGAGGGAAAAAAGAGTGTCCGGGCAAAACTCGGGGGGCGGGTTGTTCCTTCGGTCTTACATCTGTCCCAGGTCCAGCGCCTCCTCAATCAACGCACTTATATCTGGATCGGTGTCGAAAGTCTGCTGATATTGATTGCGACACAACTGCTCTGAATAATAAATAGCTCTGTTCATAAAAACGTATCCGTAAATCCTCTCAATCACAAGGTTGCCTCATGTTGATTCACCGACTTTATTTGTTCGCGTTGCTGCTTTTAATCTCAGGGGTCACCGCGGCAGCGACACCGGTTCAGCGCATTATTACCCTTGCACCTCATGCCACCGAACTCGCCTATGCTGCTGGTCTGGGTAACAAAATCATTGCCGTGAGTGATTACAGCGACTACCCACCTCAAGTGAAAAACTTACCAAAAGTTGCGAACTACAAGGGCATCAAAATTGAGAAAATTCTCAGCCTCAAACCAGATTTGGTGATCATCTGGCCGGATGGCAATCCACCCCGGGAGATACAGAAATTAAAACAGATGGGAATCCGAACCTTTCCCTCTCAAATTCATCGACTGGCCGATATTGCAGATAACATCGAATTGCTCAGCCAATATGCAGATAATCCTCAAATTGGACGAAAAAATGCGCAGCAATTTCGCCAGAAGCTAGCGGCCCTCAAACAACGGTATCAACATGTCAATAAAGTTCGCTTCTTCTACCAGCTCAGTGAAAAACCGATAATCACCATCGCGCAAGATCACTGGCCCAGTGAAGTATTTGCGTTTTGTGGCGGAGAAAATGTATTTGAAAAGAGTCCGGCGCCCTACCCGCAAGTCAGCCGAGAGCAAGTCTTACTGGCACAGCCTGACGTTATTTTCAATTCCCGTCATGCGGTCGAAAACCTCAATATGTGGGCAGACTGGCCCCGTATTCCAGCCGTTCGCTTGCATCATGTCTGGACACTCAATTCAGACTGGCTCAATCGCCCTACCCCCAGAACCATTCGGGCAATTGAAGAGATTTGTAATTACTTCGATGAGGCCAGAAGAAATCCCTCCGACTTGAGCCATTGACAAGTCAGGTGATGAAACAGTCGGGTTATAAAACTATCGGTTAACACTATTTTCCCGTACAATGCGCCCTATTTTCTCTCTGTGCTCAAATAATATTGTGGAACCCCTCAACGTATGTTTCTTTATCTGATTGATTTATTCGGAACAATCGTATTTGCCATTTCCGGTGTGCTGTTAGCTGGCCGGTTAAAAATGGATCCATTCGGTGTTGTCGTCCTTGCCAGTGTTACCGCGATTGGCGGTGGAACGATGCGCGATATCGCTTTGGGAGCCACCCCTGTATTCTGGATTACCGATACCACTTACCTTTGGGTCATTCTCGCCACCAGCTTCCTGACGATGCTCATCGTCCGTCGCCCCAAGCGCCTCTCTTGGTGGGTGCTACCAGTTTGTGATGCGATAGGACTATCGGTATTTGTGGGTATAGGTGTCGATAAATCCATGCTTTATCATGACTCGGCGCTGGTCGCAATTATTATGGGTGTATTGACTGGGTGTGGTGGCGGTATCGTTCGGGATATTCTTGCTCGGGAAATACCAATGGTGCTGCGCAGCGAAGTGTATGCGACCGCCTGTATCGTCGGCGGTATTTTCCATACCACAGCACTGCAAATGGGCTACGACCACAAGACAGCATTCTTATCCGGATTCCTCTCTACCCTGATTATTCGTCTTGGCGCAATCCGCTGGCATTTATCACTGCCTGTTTTTGCGATTAATCGATAATGTTTTTGTTATAAATTGATAATATTTTTGTAATGAATTGAAAGTGTTAGAATCCACCAGTTATGTTTCTGTTTGTTACACATAATCTTTCCCAATCAGGCATTCCTTATCGCAATCAAAGAGAGCATTCGCTAAAGTAAACGAATGCTCTCTTTGACAAATTTTTGAAAACCATGTTGCTTGAAGGTATTGAAACGCTCTTAATTCTCAGCAAAGAAAAAACCATGAGCCGGACTGGCAGCGTGCTGTATATCAGTCAATCTGCTGTCAGCAAGCGCATCGCCAATTTAGAAAATCGGCTGGGGAAAAAACTGGTGGTTCCTGACGGCCGGCATATCAAACTGACAGCGGACGCTCAAGCATTAATTGAACGCGTTGGTCCGAGTTTTCACGAATTAAGCGGATTAATCTTTGAACAACAGGCGCTGGAAGACCATACTCTGATCCGGTTTGATTGCTCAGAAACCCTGGTCGCGGGCTTACTCAGTCATGTGATGGGAGAATATTTCCGTCATGACCACAACATAACCATCACCACGAACCACACCCCCAGAATCGTCGAACATGTCCAGTCTGGCAAAGCAACACTTGGACTTTGTGCCGGTTATCTGCCCGGTAATCATGGCCTGCAAACATTTCATCTCTACAATGAACCATTTTTTATTGTCAATCAGACACCGTTACAACAACTCCCCCAACAAATTATCACCAATGACCTGTCTAATAGTGCCAACACTTATCAGGCATCTGCGCTGGATCATCTCGCGATTACCCCCATCATGGAAATGGATTCATACACAGCCGCAGCACAACTGGCATTAAAGGGGGTTGCACCCGCTTTAATCCCACTTTCTATCGTACACGCCCTGTCGATAGCTCCCCATTGCTGTTTCAGCTTTGACGAGCTTCAGCCGTTATTCCGACCGATCCATCTCTGCTTGAGAACGATGACCTACCGCGCCCCACGGATCAGAACATTGATAGCAGCCATTGTTGATGCTGTTCCCAAAGTAACTTCAGAGCCATCGATAGAGACATGAGAATCACCAAGGGACGAATCCATTTTTGACCTTTATTCATGACGATACGAGCACCGACTCTCGCACCGAGAAACTGCCCGACAGCCATGACCAATCCAATTTCCCATATCGGTAGTCCTGCTGCCAGAAAGAAAATCAACGCTGCAATATTCGATGTAAAATTCAGCACTTTCGCACGTGCTGTCGCTTCAATAATCGATAATCGGCCAATCACAACAAAACAAACGGCAAAGATCGCGCCGGTGCCCGGGCCAAAGAAGCCGTCATAGAACCCGATACTTGTTCCGACCAACAAAGCAAATAATCCATCGGATAAAACCGCTTGTTTATTCGTCTCAGCTTTGGCCTGGGGAGCCAGTAAAAAATACAGTGAAATCGCAATCAATAAACCGGGAATCAGGCTAGTCAATAAATCAGCATCAAGAATCTGTACTAATTCAGCACCAATGGCGGCACCGGTAAAGGTACAAACGATGGCCAACCACATTTGTCGGAGCGAAACCAAACCATGACGAACGAAGTAAAATGTAGAAGAAAAGCTACCGAACGAACTTTGTAGTTTATTGGTTGCAATCGCTTGTGCAGGAGATATCCCCGTAGCCATTAACACCGGAAGTGTAATCAAACCACCACCACCGGCAATCGCATCAATGCATCCAGCCAGTGACGCAGCCACAAAAAGCAACGCCAGAATATCGAGTGAAATTTCCATATAATTCCTTAAGCGATTAGATAAGGTTCAAAATTACCATTTAAAAATAAACAGATATAGTGAAAACACGGACAGCATCCTATTCCATATATTCATCATTGCGTCTGATGCACAGATAAATATGTCGCGATCAAAAAACCCGGGGCAAAACCCCGGGTTTTAATCACACTGAATAACGGATGTGTGATGGATTAAGCATGTCTGACCTGCTCATGCATTTCTTGTACAGAAATGACCGAAGCTTTCGGGTCAGCCGTATGCCCCATCGCAGTCGCAAATGCAGCGTTCAGGGTTGTTGCATAATTCACTTTCTCAGCCAACGCACCGCGGCGGAGAACTTTTGAATCTTCAATGGCCTGACGCCCAGAAGCGGTATTGATAATGTAGGTATATTCATTGTTCTTGATGCGGTCAAGAATATGAGGTCGACCTTCATGAACCTTGTTCACCAAACGAGGATTAATCCCGGCTTCACCAAGAACCACTGCAGTACCATGTGTCGCATCCAACTGATAACCTAATTGAATCAACTTCTCGGCCAAAGCAACCGCACGCTGCTTATCACTTTCGCGCACAGAAATCAGTGCTCGTCCACCTTCAGGGTAAACACAGCCACATGCTAACTCTGCTTTTGCAAAAGCTTCGGCAAATGTGCGTCCGACACCCATCACTTCTCCGGTTGAGCGCATCTCAGGGCCAAGTAATGGATCAACACCCGGGAACTTGTTAAATGGCAATACCACTTCTTTCACCGAGTAATACGGGGGAATGATTTCTTGGGTAAAGCCTTGTTGTTCCAGACTCTGTCCAGCCATCACCCGCGCAGCAATTTTTGCCAATGGCGCACCGGTCGCTTTAGACACAAACGGTACTGTCCGCGCAGCACGTGGGTTTACCTCGATGAGATAAACTTCGTTGTTTTTGACCGCAAACTGCGTATTCATCAGTCCACGTACACCCAGTTCAAAAGCCAGCTTTTCAACCTGCTCACGCATCACATTCTGGATGTCCTGACTCAGTGTATAGGCTGGCAGTGAACATGCTGAATCACCGGAGTGAACCCCAGCCTGTTCAATATGTTCCATGATGCCACCGATAACGACACGTTCACCATCGCAGATCGCGTCAATATCGACCTCAACAGCATCATCAAGGAAATGATCCAGCAAGACAGGAGACTCATTGGACACACTGACCGCTTCATTGAAATAACGACGCAAATCTGCTTCATCATAAACAATTTCCATCGCACGGCCACCGAGAACATAAGATGGACGAACAACCAATGGGTAACCAATTTCTCTCGCTTTATCGACGGCCTGTTCAAGGGCTGTAACCGTCGCATTTTCCGGTTGCTTGAGACCTAAACGCTCAACAGCATGTTGGAAACGCTCTCGGTCTTCAGCACGGTCAATCGCATCAGGACTGGTACCGATAATCGGTACACCGGCCGCTTCTAAAGCACGAGCCAGTTTCAGCGGTGTTTGACCACCATACTGAACGATGACACCCGTAGGTTTCTCAACACGGGCAATCGCTAAGACATCTTCCAGTGTCACCGGCTCAAAGTAGAGACGATCCGAGGTGTCGTAGTCGGTTGAAACCGTTTCAGGGTTACAGTTAACCATGATGGTTTCATATCCGTCTTCCCGTAATGCCAAGGAGGCATGAACACAGCAGTAGTCGAATTCAATCCCTTGACCAATACGGTTCGGACCACCGCCCAAGACCATGATTTTCTTGTTATCCGTTGGATAAGCTTCACACTCTTCATCATATGAGGAGTACATATAAGCGGTTGAAGACGCAAATTCCGCGGCACACGTATCGACACGCTTATAAACCGGATGGATGTCGAACTGATCGCGCAGACGACGGATTTCATGTTCAGAAACCCCAACCAGTGTCGATAAACGCGCATCGGCAAAGCCTTTACGCTTCATACGGCGGAGTACATCTTGGGTCAATCCGGCAAAGCCATTGGTTTTAATCTCGGCTTCCAGCAAAATTAACTCTTCAATCTGCACCAGGAACCAGCGGTCAATACCGGTCAGGTTAAAGATTGCGTCAACAGACATACCGGCACGGAAAGCATCACCGATATACCAGATCCGCTCTGCACCGGCTTCTTTCAGTTCATGACGAATCTTCGTCAGTGCTTCCGGAGATGCCAGATCAACCATTTCATCCAAGCCATCGGCACCGACTTCAAGCCCTCTCAGTGCTTTTTGCAAAGACTCTTGTTGGTTACGCCCGATTGCCATCACTTCACCAACAGATTTCATCTGAGTGGTAAGCTTCGCATTGGCGCCAGCAAATTTTTCAAAGTTAAAGCGTGGAATCTTGGTGACAACATAGTCGATCGTCGGTTCGAACGATGCAGGTGTCGCCCCTCCGGTAATATCATTCATCAACTCATCAAGCGTGAAACCAACCGCAAGCTTCGCAGCAATCTTCGCTATCGGGAAACCCGTCGCTTTCGATGCCAGTGCTGAAGAACGAGAAACCCGTGGGTTCATTTCAATGATGACCATCCGGCCATCTTCAGGATTGATACCGAATTGCACATTCGACCCACCGGTTTCAACACCAATTTCACGTAATACCGCTAAAGAGGCATTTCTCATCAGCTGGTATTCTTTATCTGTGAGTGTCTGCGCCGGAGCAACCGTAATTGAATCTCCGGTATGAATCCCCATCGGATCAAAGTTTTCAATTGAACAGACGATGATACAGTTGTCGCTCTTATCCCGAACCACTTCCATTTCATACTCTTTCCAGCCAATCAGCGACTCATCAATCAGGAGCTCATTGGTTGGAGAAAGATCGAGTCCACGGTGACAGATTTCTTCGAACTCTTCTTTGTTATAAGCGATACCGCCACCGGTGCCACCCATCGTAAACGAAGGACGGATAATACATGGAAAGCCGACTTTCTCGAGAACTTGATACGCTTCGTCCATGCTCTTTGCCGTATCGGCCCGGGGGCATTCCAGACCAATCGATTTCATCGCAGCATCGAAACGAGAACGGTCTTCTGCTTTGTCAATCGCATCGGCAGTAGCGCCGATCATTTCAACACCGAACTCAGCCAGAACCCCTTGACGATCCAGCTCAAGCGCACAGTTCAATGCCGTCTGACCACCCATTGTCGGCAGCACTGCATCAGGACGTTCTTTTTCAATAATTTTACGGACAACTTCCCACTGAATCGGCTCGATATAGGTTGCATCAGCCATCTCAGGATCGGTCATAATTGTTGCCGGATTCGAGTTGACCAGAATAACCCGATAACCTTCTTCTCTCAGAGCCTTACATGCTTGTGCTCCGGAGTAGTCAAACTCACAGGCTTGGCCGATTACAATCGGGCCCGCACCTAAGATTAGAATACTTTGTATGTCACTACGTTTTGGCATCGTCTACTCGCTCCGAATTAAGCACGGTTTTGTTGGATAAGTTCAATAAAGTGATCAAATAGAGGCGCTGCATCATGTGGCCCGGGGCTCGCTTCAGGATGCCCTTGGAAACTAAACGCTGGTTTATCAGTACGATGAATGCCCTGAAGAGAACCGTCAAATAATGATTTGTGGGTCGCTTTCAGCGTTGCCGGCAAACTGGTTTCATCCGCAGCAAAGCCGTGGTTTTGCGAGGTAATCATTACGACATCCCGCTCAATATCTTTGACCGGATGGTTCGCACCATGATGACCAAACTTCATTTTGATCGTTTTTGCACCGGATGCCAGTGCGAGAATTTGATGTCCCAAACAGATACCAAAGAGAGGAATCTCTTTTTCCAAAAAGGTTTGCGTCGCTTCAATGGCGTATGTACAAGGTTCCGGATCCCCCGGCCCATTCGACAAGAAAATCCCATCAGGATTCATCGCTAAAACCTTTTCCGCTGGTGTTTCTGCCGGAACGACGGTCAGACGGCATCCGCGGTCAACCAACATCCGCAGAATATTTCTCTTGGCACCAAAATCGTATGCAACAACATGATAAGGAAGCTCACTTTGATTTTTAGCTTGCGGGAGCCCACTTGCCAAAGACCAAGATCCTTGAGTCCACTCATAAGCTTCTTTGGTCGTCACGACTTTCGCCAAATCCATACCTTTCAGGCCGGGAAACTCTTTCGCTTTTGCTAAAGCAAGTGACTCATCTAAATTATCACCGGCCATAATACAACCGCTTTGAGCACCTTTTTCACGTAGGATCCGAGTCAATTTTCGTGTATCGATGTCCGCAATACCGACGATATTTCGGCTCTTCAAATACTCAGATAGACTTTGCTCACTTCTGAAGTTCGACGCAATCAATGGCAAATCACGAATGATGAGTCCTTGGGCATGAATGTCGGAGGATTCTTCATCTTCTGAGTTGGTACCAGTATTACCAATGTGGGGATAAGTCAGTGTGACAATTTGTTGGGAGTAGGAAGGATCAGTGAGGATTTCTTGGTACCCCGTCATCGAGGTATTAAAAACGACTTCACCAACGGAGACGCCATCTGCGCCAATGGACAGTCCGTGGAACACTGTCCCATCTTCTAGGACTAACAGTGCTGACTTGCTCAAGACAACCTCCAGAATAAAAATGCAAAAAATTTAGATTAAACTGCAAATTTGCCTTCCTTAGTCACTATAGGTTAGAACCATAGTGTATTTCGGACAAATTAGACGCATTTTATAGATATGTGTGATTTGTGTCAATATTCAAAATTTATCAAATATGTTTTTTTACCGTGTTATATAAAAAAACAAAATGAACAGAGTAAAAAGACACATTAAATATGCATAATCAAACGACAAAAGGGAGACATAAGTCAAAAAAAGGAGAAATGTAGAAAAATAACTCACAAAAAAATAAACAAACCAACGCAATCGATAACGGAAGGAGCAAAAGATAACTTTTCTTACCTTTAATACAAATAAAACCTCATATCTTTTATTATATAAAATAAAAAAGTCACACATTCAGCTGATAGAGAGGCCAAAGTAAAATTTATAATTTGAGAAAAATCGAATGCGCCGGAGACATCCAGCGCATAATTATGTATTTAAAGTTGATTCAGTGAAAGGACATCAGTCATCGTATAAAAGCCAGCAGGTTTATCTGATAACCAGATCGCAGCTTTCACCGCACCATTAGCAAAAGTCATCCGGTCAGAAGCTTTATGTGAAATTTCAACACGCTCCCCCAGATCAGCAAACATCGCCGTGTGCTCCCCAACAATATCTCCGGCCCGAATCGTCGCGAAGCCAATTTCTTCCCGGCGTCTTTCACCCGTAATCCCTTCTCTGGCATAGACAGCGACATCTTTCAGTTCATTCCCCATGGCATGAGCAATCGCTTCTCCCATCCCTAAAGCAGTCCCGGACGGTGCATCGACTTTGTGACGATGGTGAGCTTCAACGATTTCGATATCACAGTAACTCCCCATTACCTTGGCGGCTTTTTCCAGGAGTTTGAATACCAAATTCACGCCAACACTATAGTTAGGTGCCATGACAACCGGAATCTCTTGTGCAGCCTGATGAATTTGTGCAATTTCAGAATCAGAAAATCCAGTTGTACCAATGACAATACTTTTACCGTGCTTTTTACATAACGCGATATTTGCCAAAGTGCTCACAGGTGATGTGAAGTCAACAATGACTTCAAATTGATCAATTGCACTTTCCAGATTATCAACCAATGTGACACCAAAGTGTCCCTCACCACATAGCTCTCCGATATCAACGCCCACCAGTGATGATTCCGGACGCTCAGAACCCACTCCGACAGTTGCCAAATCATGATGATGTGTAGCTTTGACGAGGTTACGCCCCATGCGGCCAGCAGCACCTGCTATTGCAATTTTAACCATTGCTAACTTCTCCATTCTGCTCAGATACGAATCGAATCATTCCATCCGTATTTCATATATTGGTTATTTATCTAAACTAACAACATTCAATCCATGTGGCTAGGCTTGTTCTCGCTTCATGACCGAATATCACAACATTGACGTCAACTCGACTCAACGGGTAAATTCATCAATGAGTTGTTCAACGATAGGCTGATTCGCTTCAGGAAACTCATAGTCAGTCAACGCCGCAATAGATACCCATTGTCCTTCCTGACCTTCTTTGCCATAAGGTGTGCCGATAAAATCCGTTACCGAAATAAAATCAAATACCAGTGACTTGTCCGGATAGTCATGAGTCAGATGTTGATATGGGTGTTGGGCAACAACGTCAATGCCGATCTCTTCATCTAACTCACGGTGAATCGCCACTTCAATCGATTCTCCACTCTCAACTTTACCACCAGGAAACTCCCAAAATCCGCCTTTATGCAGATGAGCAGGCCGTTTGGTAATATAAACTTGAGATTGATCCTGATTGAAAATGATCGCAGCAACAATATGTGTTCTTTTCATACTTTCCTCTGACACGCTGTTATCCATCGAGTCTAACGATAATTGCTTGGCAAAAAAAGAGCCGCTTCATCAGCGGCTCTTGAATTATGTTGAATTTTTATGCAATACGTCCATGGCACTGCTTGTATTTTTTGCCGCTGCCACATGGACAAGGCTCATTACGTCCAACTTTTTTCTCTTCACGAACCAACGGCTGATGGCCTTCTTGTGCTTCGTCGCCTTGCAAGGTATCGCTCGCAGCATGTTGTGCTTGCGCATGGCGAGCCGCCTCTTCGACTTGTGCCTGACGACGTGCTTCCATCTCATCAACTTCTTCAGGTTGTTGCACCCGAACTTTTGACAGAATTGTAATCACATCAGACTTCAGAGAATCCAGCAGCCCTTCAAACAATTCAAACGACTCGCGTTTATATTCCTGCTTAGGGTTCTTTTGCGCATATCCACGTAAATGAATCCCCTGCCGTAGATGATCCATCGCTGCCAGATGTTCTTTCCATAATGTATCCAGTGTTTGTAACATGACGGATTTTTCAAAATTACGCAGCACTTCTACGCCAACTAATGTTTCTTTCTCTTTATAGACTTTGACAGCTTCGGCAATGATACGCTCACGAAGTACTTCTTCATACAGCTTATCATCTTCATCCAGCCACTCCTGAATCGGCAAATTCAGATCAAAATCATGCTTCAGGCGATTTTGCAATCCCTGAATATCCCACATATCTTCCAGAGACTGCGGTGGAATGTATTCGTCAATGACAGCACTGAAAACATCGAAACGGTTCTGCTCAAGCATCTCCTGAATATCTTCTGCTTCCATCAACTCATCACGGAGTTCATAAACGACCTTACGCTGATCATTGGCAACATCATCATATTCCAGCAACTGCTTACGAATATCGAAGTTGCGTCCTTCGACCTTACGTTGTGCTTTTTCTATAGAGCGAGACAGCAGTTTACTTTCAATCGCTTCACCTTCATCCATCCCACTTTGAATCAGGCCAGCCATTCGATCCGAAGTAAAGATTCTCAGTAGTGCATCTTCCATTGAAAGATAGAAACGTGATGAACCTGCATCCCCTTGACGACCAGAGCGGCCTCTCAACTGGTTATCGATCCGGCGGGATTCATGCCGCTCGGTACCGATAATATGCAAACCACCGGCTTCAAGTACCTGCTCATGTACTTTTTGCCATTCCGCTTTAATTTGATCAATCTGTTCTTGAGTCGGATTATCCAGAGCCTCAACTTTTGACTGCCAACTCCCACCTAAAACGATATCCGTCCCGCGACCAGCCATATTGGTTGCAATCGTAACAGAACCAGGTTTACCCGCTTCAGCAACAATTTCAGCCTCTTTTTCGTGAAACTTAGCATTCAATACATTGTGTTTGACTTTGGCTTTCTTCAGCGCCTGAGACAGAAGTTCGGATTTCTCAATAGAAATTGTTCCGACAAGGATGGGCTGCCCTTTTTGTACCCGCTCTTTAATATCTTCAATGATCGCTGCAAATTTTTCGGTTTCAGTCCGATAAACGACGTCCGCCATATCATCACGAATCATCGGTTTATTGGTTGGGATAACCACCGTCTCCAAACCATAAATAGTCTGGAATTCGAATGCTTCTGTATCGGCCGTGCCTGTCATGCCTGACAGTTTGTCATAGAGACGGAAGTAGTTCTGGAAGGTGATAGAAGCTAATGTTTGGTTCTCATTTTGGATTTTCACCCCTTCTTTAGCTTCAACGGCCTGATGCAAACCATCAGACCAGCGACGACCAGGCATTGTCCGCCCTGTATGCTCATCGACAATGATCACTTCACCTTCGTTTGAAACGATATAATCAACATCTTTCTCAAACAAAACATGCGCTCTAAGCGCTGCATTCACGTGATGGAGCAAACTGATATTCGCCGGAGAGTATAGGGTATCTCCTTCATTCATCAGGCCATTTTTCACCAACAGTTCCTCGACATATTCTTGCCCGGTTTCTGTCAGGTAGACCTGTTTCACTTTTTCATCAACGGTGTAGTGCTCATCGCCACGATACTCTTCCGAATCTTCCTTTTCTTGCCTTTTCAGCGAAGGAATCAAAGTATTAATGCGGGTGTACAATTCAGAACTGTCTTCAGCAGGACCGGAAATAATCAATGGTGTTCTGGCTTCATCAATCAGGATGGAGTCCACCTCATCGACTATCGCAAAAAAGCGAGCTCTCTGAACACGGTCTTCTTTACGAAACGCCATATTATCGCGTAAGTAATCGAAGCCGAACTCATTGTTTGTCCCATAAATAATATCGGCCTGATAAGCTTCTTGCTTCTCTTGAGGCATCATTCCGGGGACGTTGACACCAACGGTCATACCCAAAAATTCAAACAGCGGCCGATTGGTTTCTGCATCCCGTTTAGCAAGATAATCGTTCACGGTGACCACATGGACACCATGCCCCGGTAAAGCGTTTAGGTAAGCAGCCAGAGTCGCTGTCAGCGTTTTCCCTTCACCCGTACGCATTTCGGCGATTTGTCCACCATTAAGCACCATCCCACCAATCAACTGAACATCAAAATGGCGCATGCCGAACACGCGTTTCGATGCTTCGCGAACCGTTGCAAACGCTTCAGGAAGGAGTTGGTCAAGTGTTTCTCCCTGAGCCAAGCGCTCCCGAAATTCAATCGTTTTTGCTTTTAAATCTTCGTCAGAGAACGCTTCATAAGTAGGTTCATAATTATTGATTTCTTTAACAATTTTTCTCAGGCGTCGCAATGTTCTGTCATTGCGGCTACCAATAACCTTAGTCAGTAGCTTAGTTATCATTTTTATCCGAATCTCTCTGTGCTTAGATCATTTGAGATCTATTCTTGTTCCATCAGTCTCTACCAGTCATCAACTAAGTGTACTGAGATAAATCATGTCTATCCGATATTGAGGCTTATCGATGGTTTTTCAAGGCAATCCTTTTAAGAAGGATATAGTGTAAGGAATTTTTAGTCTGATCACCAATATCACCAACGATTTGTTTGATTGCAATACTTAAAATCATGCATCAAACGAAGAAAGAAACACCAGACACGCCATTGACGAGTAATTTGAGATAGAATAGAACAGCGAAAGTGATGCAAACTGGATCCCATAATGAGAAACCACCGCCCGACTGCGACGAATGAATTAATCAGCCATTCAAAGCTGAAAGAAATTCAGAAACATGCTGAGTCAATCAATCAGCTCAGTCAGATTATTTTACCACTACTGCCAAGGGGTTCTCAGCCTTATGTCCGTGTGGCAAATCTTCGCCGTAGTCATCTAGTATTAGAGGTGGCCAGTGCGGCAATCAAGATGAAGGTGGACTATGAACGCTTACAAATTTTGAGTCAATTACGCAGTCAGGGATTTGCCCACCTGATTAGTCTCGAAGTGGTGATCAATCCGTCTATTTATCGAATCAAATCATCTTCAGATGAAGAGAAAGCACCTAAAAATCCACGAATTATTTCGTCTCAAACAGCAGATTTGCTCAAATGCATCGCGGATCATGCGTCACCGAAAGTGAAAAAAAGACTGGAAAATATTGCCTGTCTTGCCAACAAGAAAAACGAGTAAGTCCGCCGCTCTCATATATAAACGACAGCCTGATGCAAAAAAACCAGACACGGAGTCTGGTTTTTTACGAAAAAGGTAGTCAATTAAGCCAATACTGTGCTCGGATCAGCAAAAGCAACCGGAGAACCAACGTCTTCACCAAACGTCGCCCATTCCCATGCTTCTTGGTCTGCTAGGAGTGCACGTAGCAATTGATTATTCAGACCGTGTCCTGATTTGTAGGCTCTAAATTCACCGACGATAGAATGACCACACATGTATAGATCGCCAATGGCATCCAACACTTTATGTGTGACAAATTCATTCGCAAAACGAAGTCCGTCTTCATTTAGAATTCGATAATCATCCAGAACGATTGCACAATCGAAACTACCACCTAAACAAAGATTCTGTGACTGTAAATATTCGATATCACGCATGAAACCGAATGTTCTCGCCCGAGAAATATCTCGAATAAACGATTGAGATGAGAAGTCGAATAATAGTCGCTGCTCATCAGATTCAATTGCGGGATGGTTAAAGTCGATCTCAAAATCCATCCGAAAACCTTGATAAGGCACGAGTTCAGCCCATTTATCACCGTCTTCAAAACGGACAGGCTTTTTCACCCGAATGAATCGCTTCGCCGCATTCTGAACTTCAATCCCAGCTTGCTGTAAAAGAAATACAAAGGGGCTGGCACTGCCGTCCATAATCGGAATTTCCGGCGCATCGACTTCAACCACTGCATTATCGATTCCCATCCCAGCAAGAGCAGCATTCAAATGCTCTACGGTAGAAATACGTACACCTTCGTCATTCACAAGAGCTGTACACAACATTGTGTCACGTACATCTTCTGGGTTTGCCGGAAAATCAACAGGCGGCGTTACATCGGTCCGGCGATAAATGATACCGGTGTTTGCAGCGGCAGGGCGAAGAGTTAACGTGACTTTTCGACCAGAGTGAAGTCCCACCCCAGTTGTTTTCACTATCTCTTTCAACGTACGTTGTCTGATCATCTGCTTGCCTCAATGTCAGTGCTACAAAACACGGCCAAATACTTATTAGCCGCAAATAATATCACAATTGTGAGCGGTGTCAAATTATGATAAATCAATCAGCCTGACGACGTAAAAAAGCCGGAATATCGAGATAACCACTTTCTTTCTCTTTCGGTGCTGTACTCTGACCAGCGCCTTGAGAATTTGCCGATGAAGGCTGAGATTTTGACTCAATATCACCTTGCAATTTCGGTGCCACTTTTTCTTCCGTCTTTGCAGCAACGTGAGGAACACAGCTTTGTTGTGGTGATGTGGTTTGCTGTTGAGTGTTCGCTGCCTGAGCATTTGCTTTGCCACCAGCAACAAGCGTGATATCCGGTTTTTTCTCATTGCCGATACCTGTTGCAACAACCGTCACACGAATTTCATCAGCCATATCCGGGTCAAGCGAGGTACCGATAACAACCGTTGCGTTATCCGATGCAAATGCTTTCACCGTATTACCAACCGTCTCAAACTCATCCAAACGCATATCAAGACCAGCGGTAATATTAACCAGTACACCACGAGCGCCAGCAAGGTCGATATCTTCCAACAGCGGACTGGAGATAGCCATTTCAGCGGCTTCTTCTGCCCGATCTTCACCTTTCGCGACACCACTCCCCATCATTGCATGTCCCATTTCAGACATGACGGTTCTCACATCTGCAAAGTCCACGTTGATCATGCCGGGGCGGGTAATCAATTCAGCAATCCCCTGAACTGCATTCTTCAATACGTCGTTCGCACTGGCAAAGGCTTCAAGTAACGTGATACCGCGTCCCAAGACCTTAAGCAGCTTCTCATTCGGAATCGTAATCAAAGAGTCAACATGTTTTGATAACTCTTCGATACCTTGCTCTGCAAAGGCGAGTCGTTTCTTTCCTTCAAAGCTAAACGGCTTGGTGACCACAGCAACCGTTAACACGCCCAGTTCTTTTGCGACTTCAGCAATGACTGGTGCTGCTCCAGTACCGGTTCCACCACCCATACCAGCTGCGATAAACACCATATCGGCACCCGTTAGGTATTCTTTAATTTTTTCTTTATCTTCAAGCGCAGCATCACGCCCTACTTGAGGATTTGCACCAGCACCTAACCCTTTGGTGATATCTCCACCAATTTGAATGACAGCACTTACACTGGTCTTACGAAGTGCCTGTGCATCTGTGTTAACACTGATGAATTCCACGCCTTCGATGGATTCACGCACCATGTGTTCTACAGCGTTACCGCCGCCGCCACCAACTCCAACGACTTTAATTACAGCATCGTCAGACATTTCCATCATCGGTTCAAACATGTGTTATCTCCGTTTTTCCTGCAACTCAGGTTAAAACTCTTTCTGTATCCAATTACGCAAACGACCAAATAGCCCGGACATCGATTGGCGTTTAGGTTCGCTATATTCTGTCTCGTCACTTATTTGACTATCCCTTGCATAATGAAGTAAACCAACAGCCGTAGAATGATACGGCTCTTTTACGTAGTCCGTGAGTCCACTCACTTCAAGTGGTTTTCCTACACGAACCTGATTGCGGAAAACTCGTTCCGCACATTCGACCAGTCCTTCAATCTGAGCAGCACCACCCGTTAGAACGACTCCGGCAGCTAAATGATGTTTGATCCCTTCGGATCGTAACTTTTCCTGCACAGTGTCGATGGTCTGGTGAACCAGTCCCATTAATTCAGTGTAGCGAGGCTCTATCACTTCCGACAAGGTTTGACGCTGCAAACTACGCGAAGGACGGCCTCCAACACTGGGTACATTTACCGTGTCATCTTTACTGACTAACTCGCTCAATGCACATCCATATTTTACTTTTATCTCTTCAGCATCGCTGACTGGCGTCCCGAATGCAAATGCAATATCACTGGTCACAGCATTACCGGCATACGAGAAAACTTCCGTATGACGCAGTGCTCCGCCGGTCCAGATTGCAATATCCATCGTCCCAGCACCGATATCGACCACACAGACACCGAGCTCTCGCTCGTCTTCAGTGATCACAGCGTTGCTGGCTGCTAGCCCTGAATAGACCAGCTGTTCAACTTTCAACCCACATCGCTCAACAGCCTTAATGATATTTCTGGCCATATCATTATGACAGGATATAAGATGCACACTGACTTCCATGCGCACACCGGATAAACCAAGTGGATTTTTAATTCCTTCTTGGTAATCGATCGTAAACTCTTGGGGAATCACGTGCAGAATTCGCTGCTCATCGCCGATCTTAATTGATTTCGCCGTATGAATAGCTCGGTCCATATCTTCCTGAGAAACTTCTTCCTCAGAAATAGTTCCCATTCCCTTTTCAATCCGACTCGCAATATGTTTACCAGAAATTGATAAGAACACATTGTTAATCTGACATTCTGCCATCAGTTCAGCTTGGTCGATCGCCCGCTGAACAGACTTTACAACCGATTCCAAATCATTCACACCACCCTTATCCATTCCTCTGGATGGGCTTGTCCCTGCGCCGATGATATTAATCTGCCCATCAGGCAATATTTCTCCGACCAAAGCAGAAACAGTTGCCGTGCCAACATCGAGACCTACAATTATGTTGTCATCGGTCATTTTTGTCATCCGTTGTATTCTCTTGCTCTAACTCTTGTTCCGAAAACCACCCGACAGCAGCTCCGGTATCATATCTGAGGTCAATATAGCTTATTTTTTCAGCTTTTTGACCAAAATAACGATAAAGTGCAACGAACCTCATGATTCGCTCCTTGATTGATTCTTTCCCCAGCTCAAGGCGAATACCGTTATCCAGTATTATCTGCCAGGCTCTTCGCTCATTGAGCAATAGAGAGGAAATATTCAATCCTAATTTTTGAAACTCAGGATTATATTTGCGCCACATATCAAGCACTTCAACCGACGAATTTTCCGGGCCGTATAATTTGACATGTTCCCCTTGCACAAGCCCTAAATCGCCATCAAACACAACACCATGTTCGTCTAAAAGAGACTGACCATTCCATATCGCCTGAACTTGGTGTTCAGTCAGAAACACTTTAATCGTATCAGGCCATTGTTTACGAATCGACGCATGTTCGACCCATGGAATCATTTGAACACTACGTTGTAACTGATCCACATCCTGAGACATAAATGTTCCGACGTGCTCTAGCGAGGCAAACGCCTGCTGGACATCATGTGCCGTGACATATTTCATCTGTCCCTGCAAAATGATTCGGGACAGAGGCAATCGGTCTTCATCCCACATCCAACTTAACGTAGAATAAAGTAACAATCCGATAAAGAAAGTCACCGAGAACAGAAAAATCCCACCCCAGACTCGTTCTCTGAGCCATGGTGACAGTGACAACTGATGGCTTCTCATTAATATTTGCTTCATTCAAGTTCACCATCAGCCATCAATTGATTGGGTACATCCTGCTTTCGAATTACAATTGTGGCAAAACATTCACTATAACTTTCGGATTATACTGAGCTCGCTCAAAGTATCAAATAAAGAAAAACAGAAATTTAGCTCTGATGCCAACTTCCACACTATTTGAAACAGATAAATATTAGTTTTTTATCCTACTTGTTGCATTTTATCAACGTTCAACTGCAATGAGGCTAATTGTCTCGCTACTTTGCCAATATCACCAGCACCTTGCGTCAGCACCAAGTCACCATCTTGTAATACATTGGCGAGAATACTCGGTAATGTTTGACTGTCAGGAACAAATATTGGGTCTATTTTGCCACGGCCCCGAATCGTACGACATAATGAACGCCCATCAGCACCAGCAATCGGCTTTTCTCCTGCCGGATAAACATCCAACATAATCAACACATCAACCTGCTCTAGTACATTGGCAAAGTCATCATATAAATCTCGGGTGCGACTATAGCGATGCGGTTGAAAAATCATCACTAACCGTTTTTCCGCCCAACCACTTCTGGCTGCCTGAATCGTCACATCAACTTCTGTCGGATGATGACCATAATCATCAACCAGCATGACCTTGCCGCGACCAGAGTCGAATACACCTAAGTGATCAAAGCGGCGCCCCGTTCCCTGAGTACTTGCCATCGCTTTCAAAATCGCTTCATCACCAATGTCATCCTCAGTCGCAACAGCAATTGCTGCCGCTGCATTCATTGCATTATGACGCCCGGGGATATTCAAAGTAATCGATAAATCAGGACGATCTTTGCGAACCACAGTAAATTGACCTTGTTGACCACGCTGCTGATAATTCTCGATACGGACGTCAGCATCCTGTGAAAAACCATATGTGACGACATGACGACTCAATTGGGGAATCAGTTCTCGGACAACAGGATCATCAATGCAGAGGATCGCCTGACCATAAAAAGGCAAATTATGTAAAAACTCGACAAACGTCCGCTTCAAGGTTTCAAAATCACCTTGATAAGTGTCCATATGATCCGCTTCAATATTGGTCACAATACTGACCATCGGCTGAAGGTGTAAGAAAGAGGCATCACTTTCATCCGCTTCAGCGATTAGGATCCGACTACTCCCCAACCGGGCATTTGTACCTGCACTTTTGACTAACCCACCATTGACGAACGTCGGATCTAAGCCAGCTTCAAAATAGATTTGTGTCACTAAAGCAGTCGTCGTGGTTTTTCCATGTGTTCCCGCGACAGCAATCCCATGACGGAAACGCATCAGTTCAGCCAACATTTCAGCCCGACGCACAATCGGTACACGTCTTTCTCTGGCTTCGATGAGTTCAGGGTTATTCATATCAATGGCAGTCGAAACAACGACAACACTCGCTTTCTCAACATTTTCTGCGTGATGACCAATATGAATGATCGCCCCTTTCGCTTCTAAATTATCGGTGATCGCATTGGCCGCAATATCAGACCCGGTGATCTGATAACCTTCATTCAACAGAACCTCGGCGATCCCACTCATACCAGCGCCACCAATCCCGACAAAATGAATGCTCTTCACCCGACGCATTTCAGGAATGATTGTTCTAAGCTGGGCTACGTCAGGTGTATAGGTCATTGTCATGAAACTTTCCATTATTCAGTTAAAGAGATGATCGCATTCGCAACGATCTTATCGGCATCCGGTTGCGCCAGTTGTCTGGCTTTCGCAGCCATATCGAGCAATCGGCTGCGATCAAGTTGAGCAATGACATCAGCCATTTTCTGCGCACTTAGCTGTGGTTGCTCGATCATTATCGCAGCATCGGCTGCAACCAAATGATCAGCATTCAGGGCTTGTTGGCGATCTTTGTGCATGAAGGGAACAAAAATGGCCCCGACACCGGCAGCTGCAATTTCAGAAACCGTTAACGCGCCAGACCGACAAATCAGCAGATCAGCCCACGCATAAGCTTCGGCCACATCATCAATAAATTCTGTCACACAAACATGCTCAATGTGTTGTTGACGATACAGCTGCTCAACAGACGATTGATTCCCCTTCCCAGCCTGATGACGAACTTCAACCGGATGATTCGCCAACAATGCCATCGCATCAGGCATCGTCTGATTCAAGATTCGAGCCCCTTGGCTCCCGCCCATCACCAAGATACGAATGGGACCATCGCGATCTTTCATTCTCTGTATTGGCTCCGCCAGTTGTGCCACGTCCGTACGCACTGGATTACCGACGACATCTGCATTCGGAAATGCACCGGGGAAAGCCTGAAAAACACGTCGGGCAATACGCGCAAGCCAACGATTGGTTAAACCTGCAACCGCATTCTGTTCATGTAATACGACCGGAATCCCCAACAGCCATGCGGCAACGCCTCCGGGGCCGCTCACATAGCCGCCCATGCCTAACACTGCATCTGGTTGCCATTGTTTGATATAAGCTCTGGCCTGAAAAATTGCGTTGATGATTTGAAATGGCGCTTTCAATAAGCGCAAAATGCCTTGCCCCCGCAATCCTTTGACTTGAATAAAATCAATCTCAATCTGATGCTTAGGCACCAATTCCGCTTCCATTCGATCAGCGGTTCCCAACCAACGAATTTCCCATCCTTGCGCTTGTAGTGCTTTGGCAACAGCAAGCCCGGGGAAAACATGTCCGCCCGTACCACCGGCCATGACCATTAAACGTTTATTCTTGTTCATCTGCGTTTTTTACAACTTCTTTTTCCACATCCGCAAGTCGGCATTCAAAATCAATTCTCAATAAAATTGAAACCGCAACAGACATTACAATTAAGCTCGAACCACCATAACTGATAAGTGGCAACGTTAACCCTTTGGTCGGAACAATCCCCGCTGCCGCGCCGACATTAACCAGTGTCTGGAAGGCAAACCAGATACCAATCCCGAAAGCAAGATAGCCCCCAAACTGTTGCTCATGTTCAAATGCCTTTTTACCGATAAAAACGGCTTTCATCACGAGCCACATCAGTAACATTAAGACCAGAACAACCCCGACAAATCCAAGCTCCTCGGCTAAGACGGCAAAAACGAAATCGGTATGCGCCTCAGGTAAATACTCCAATTTTTGAATCGAATTGCCAAGTCCCTGACCAAACCAGCCACCACGGCCGAAAGCCATCAGTGATTGCGTCAACTGATAACCACTACCGAAAGGGTCTTCCCATGGGTCGAGAAACGATGTAACCCGGCGAATACGGTACGGTTCAGCAATGATCAGTCCGATCACTGACATCACCCCGGCAATCATCAACGCAATAAACTGAGACAACTTTGCACCGGCAATAAACAACATACCGAATAAAGTCACCAACATCACAATGACCGTACCAAGGTCTGGCTGAAGCAATAACAAAATGGCCAGACATGAGAACACCATAATCGGTTTCATGAACCCGCCAAAAAAGGTTTGCCGGACTTCATCATGCTTCCTGACCAGATAACCAGACATAAAAATAAATAGCGTTAGTTTTGCAACTTCTGCCGGTTGTAGGTTAAACAGCCCCAAAGGAATCCAGCGAGATGCACCATTCACCGATTTACCGGCAATCAGGACAATCACTAACAGTGCAAATGAGAGCGCTAATAACAAGGAGCTGTACTGAAACCAACGATATAATGGCACTTGCAACACAACAGCAGAGACAACCAGAGCCAATGCTAAAAAGGTCGCCTGACGAAACATAAAATGAAACGGTTGATCGGTCAGCCGTGAACTCACAGGAAATGATGCCGAAGTCACCATCACCAAACCGATTAACATGAGTCCCAGTGCGATCCATACTAATTGCCGATCAAACAACACCTGAGGACTTGGGGTCTTCAGCCATCGAATCATTCTGGCGGTTGCTTTCGATACAAGTGACACAATCAACCTACACTATGCGTACTGGTGCGCTAAATCGACAAAAGCATCGCCTCTTGCCATAAAATTCTTAAACTGATCAAAGCTGGCACAGGCAGGTGAAAGCATCACGATATCGCCTTGTAACAACTGAGGTGCGATATCGGCAATCACATCAGCCATCGTTTCGTACTGTTTCGCTGCAGGGTGCAACGGCATAAACTGCTGACCATCACGGCCAAAACAACACAGCCGAACATTCAGTGAATCCAGAGCCGGTGCTAGCGGCGAGAAATCAGCCCCTTTACCGACACCACCGACCAATAAATACAGTGTGCCTTTTAAAGTCAAACCTGAGAGCGCTGCCAATGTACTGGCAACATTCGTCGCTTTAGAATCATTGACCCATTGAATCCCATGATTATCTTCAACAACCTGGCAACGATGTGTCAATCCAGTGTAAGACTTGAGTACATCAAGGCCTTTTTCATACGAAATACCGGCGTGTTGCAATAACGCGAATACAGTTAAAACATTAGCCAGATTATGTCGTCCGACTAATTTGAGTTGCTCACAGCCAATGACCGGACGTCCATTCGCTACCAAATATTCACACTCATCAATATATTGAAGTGAAAAATCAGCCGCTTGTGAGATGGAAAACGTGGCAACCGCACCTGAAAATGTATCAGGAAATGTGCATGGGTCATCATGATTGACGATGGCAGCTTCTGCATGAGCAAAGATCCGCAACTTAGCTTGTCGATATCCCTCAAGATCTTGATATCGGTCCATATGATCTTCAGACAAATTCAGAAATGCCGCGGCTTTCAGCTTGAGATGGCTCGTTGTCTCCAGTTGAAAGCTGGAAAGCTCCAGAACGTACAAATCAACCGATTCATCAATCAAATCCAATGCCGGTATGCCGATATTACCACCCACAGCAACCTGAAGACCGGCCGCAGCAGCCATTTTTCCGGTTAAATCCGTGACGGTACTTTTACCATTAGAACCGGTAATGGCGATGACAGGTTTGTCGATATGCCAGGCAAATAACTCGATGTCGCCAACCACGGCCGTTCCCGTTTTGATAACCTGTTGAATTTCTGGTGTCGATAATGCGATGCCGGGATTAATCACAACTAAATCGGCGACCGCGAGCCATTCACTGCGCCAGCCGCCTTGATGGCATTCAACACCAACCGGTAATTCACTCAATCCAGGTGGATTGTCCCGAGTATCGATGACTCTGACAGAGAGATTCGGATGATATCTACCCAGATATTTCACGACCGAAAGGCCTGTAATCCCCAACCCAACGACAACGACACTCTTTACATCTTGCCAATCATTCATCTTATACCACGCCATTCCAAGTCGATTCTTAAACTGTTACACACATAAACAGATAATCCCAAAACCACCATAGCGCTTACGATTCAATCACACTGCGCCATTCAACTCACAGCACCTGCATCGGCAATACATTAACGGACTTTCAGTGTTGCCAGACCAATCAGAACCAGCACAATTGAAATAATCCAGAAACGCACAATCACACGAGGCTCGGGCCAGCCTTTTAATTCATAGTGATGATGGATGGGGGCCATTCTGAAAATACGTTGCCCACGTAATTTATAAGACCCAACCTGTAAGATCACCGAGAGTGTTTCCATCACAAAGACTCCGCCCATAATCACCAGAACAAATTCCTGACGAACGAGTACTGCAATAGTTCCCAGTGCTCCACCTAGAGCGAGTGAGCCGACATCCCCCATAAACACCTGTGCAGGATAAGTATTGAACCATAGAAATCCAAGCCCGGCACCGACAATGGCGGTACAGACAACGGATAGCTCTGATGCATAAGCGATATAAGGGATATGAAGATAATTGGCAAAATTCACATTGCCCGTCGCCCAGGAAATAACACCAAAACCGGCAGCGACTAAAACGGTTGGCATAATTGCCAGACCATCCAGTCCATCCGTTAAATTGACCGCGTTACTGGTTCCGACAATCACGAAATAAGTCAGAACAATATAAAACATCCCCAATTGTGGCATGACATCTTTGAAGAAAGGCACCACCAGTTCCGTTGCACTGGTATCTTTGCCATGAATGTACAAGGCAAATGCGACACATAAAGCAATCAGAGACTGCCAAAAATACTTCCACCGAGCGATCAGACCATCGGTATTTTTGCGCACAACTTTACGATAATCATCAACAAAACCAATCGCCCCATAGCCGAGGAGAACAACCATCACCGCCCAGACGTAGGGGTTGGACAAATCCGTCCACAATAACACCGTGATAAAGATAGAGGCGAGAATCATCACCCCCCCCATAGTCGGTGTCCCACGCTTGCTAAAGTGAGACTCAGGTCCGTCATTACGAACAACTTGTCCGATTTGCAGCAATTGTAGTCGCTTAATGAGACGAGGCCCCATCCAGAGAGAGAGGCCCAGTGCGGTCAAAATACTGAGGATGGCTCTGAATGACAGATATTCAAACAGACGAAAGAAAGAAAAATATGGCTGTAATAATTCTGCAAGCCAAATAATCATGCGTATTTCTCCTTGAGAGCAGCAACTATCTTACCCATACCGGCACTATGCGCACCTTTGACGAGTAAAACATGCTCTTGATTTTGATTATTATCGAGTTGCCGCTCGATATACTCCATCATGTGTTGATGTGAAGAAAAGTGTACGCCTTGACACTCCTCACTGATAACTTTGGCATCGTCGCCATATGTCAGCACATAATCAAACCCAAAGGGTGCTGCATGTTCACCGACTTGACGGTGAAGTGCAAGACTTTCATCACCGAGCTCAGCCATATTCCCTAACACAAGCCATCGAACTGCAGAAAATGTTGCCAGAAGATCAATGGCAGATTTTACAGCAGGCACACTGGCATTATAACTATCATCAATCAGACGAATTTTTGGTGTCAGCATCGACACATCCACGCGACCCTGCACATTTTTCGCGTTTTCTAATCCATCTTTTATTTCATCTAACGTTGCACCGGCAGCCGTTGCCAATGCCGCCGCTGCCAGTGCATTAGCAATATTATGTTCACCGATGATATTTAATTGAACATCTCGCTGACCTTGAGGTGAAATTAGCGTAAAGCTTGGACGGGCAGACGCATCCAAATGAACAGACTGCGCATAAAAATCAGCAGACGTCTGTTGTCGTGAAAAAGTAACAACATGCTTATCAGCGAGTACCGTTTCCCACAGGGCATTTCCTTGACTATCGAGGTTAATGACCGCTGTCGAACCGGGAGTCAGTCCTTCAAAGATCTCCCCTTTGGCAACCTTGACGCCCTCTAAAGATCCAAAACCTTCTAAATGAGAAGCGGCAACATTATTAACCAATGCTGCATCCGGTCTGACTAATCGTGTCGTATAAGCGATTTCTCCGACATGATTCGCCCCCAGCTCAATAATAGCAAAATCATCTTCAGGGCAAGATCGGAGCAATGTCAAAGGTACGCCAATTTCATTATTGAAATTCCCTTGTGTATACAGCACCCGCCCTTTTTGGGCTAAAATCGCTGCAACCATTTCTTTTACGGTCGTCTTACCGCAACTTCCCGTAATTGCAACAGTTTTCGTCTGACACTGCTGGTGAACCCACGCAGCGACTGTGCCTAAAGCCTGACGCGTATCACGCACAACAATCTGAGGTACATCGACTTTCAATACCTGACTCACCAGTAACGCCTGAGCGCCTTGCTCGATCGCTTGATCGGCAAAGTCATGCGCATCGAAACGTTCACCGACCAAAGCGATGAACAATGCTCCTTTGTCAATATGACGGGTGTCCGTTGAAATTGCGTGAATATAAAGATCTTCGCCAATCAATTCTGCTTCAAGAACGTTTGCCAATTGTGATAATGAAACCTGAATCATGCTGTTAACTCCAACAGTCTTATTGCCGTCTCTCGATCAGAGTAATGATGAACCCCTTCAGCCGTAACCTGATAGTCTTCATGCCCTTTTCCTGCAAGCAAGATAATATCGTTCTCATCAGCATGGGATAGTGCGTATTCTGTCGCTGTTTGCCGTTGATGTTCGATATGTATATCCGCCGGAGACTGTAAGCCTTGCAACATATCCTGAATAATCAGTTGAGCGGCTTCACTACGTGGATTGTCATCCGTCAGAACGACATGATCAGCCAGCCGCTCTGCAATGGCTGCCATCAGCGGACGTTTACCGCGATCCCGGTCACCACCACAGCCAAAGATAGCCCATAGTTTGCCGTGGCAATGCACTCTCAGCGCTGAGAGTGCCTTTTCCAGTGCATCGGGGGTATGTGCATAATCAACGACAATCTTCGCACGTCCCGCTTTTTGGAATAACTCCATACGCCCGATGACAGGCGATAAATGCCCGGCTGTCGCGACTAAATCATCTTTATCAAATCCCAGCGCCAGCATCGTCGCAAACGTCAATAACACGTTACTGGCGTTAAATGCCCCAATTAAAGGCACCGAAAAGCTGCCGCTTCCCCATGAGCTGTCAAAAGACAGATGAATGCCATCTTCACGATACTGGATAGCTGTCGCCCAAACACCAAGGCGGGTCTGTGGTTGCTCCGACAGAGAGACCCCAATCGCTTCATCCAATTCATCACACCATAAACGACCGATCGGGTCATCGACATTGATCACGGCGCGCTGGCACTGATGGGTACAAAATAATAACTTCTTCGCTTGTGCATAACTCGCCATATCACCATGGTAATCAAGGTGATCACGACTTAAATTGGAAAAAACACCCACATCAAAATATAAAGCTTTCACTCGCCCTTGAACCAGACCGTGGGATGACACTTCCATCGCGGTATAGTTCGCCCCCTGATTCACCAAAGTGGATAATGTTTCCTGAATTTCAATCGCACTACCGGTCGTATTGCCAACAGGTTGTAACTGTTCAAGAAATCCATTTCCTGTCGTGCCCATCACAGCGCACTGCTTGCCCAATACATTCACCCACTGAGCAATCAATTGAGAAATTGTTGTTTTGCCATTTGTTCCGGTAATTCCCACCAACGAGTGATGTTGACTCGGATGATGATACAGTCGCCCCGCTAATTCAGAGAGATGAGCATTCAGTTCATCCAGATAAATGATCGGCACTGAAGCTCGCGACTCAATGGTGCCATGTTGTTTGTGCGAATCAGACTGCGCAATCACCAGATTCGCGCCCGCAGTCACCGCTGCATCAACAAACGCCCGTCCATCGATTTGATGTCCGATGACCGCAACAAATGTATCGCCGGAGCGAATCTGACGACTATCGAGTGCCAGTCGGTGAACCGGAATATCAGCATATGCGGTCGCCTCTAATCGAAGCCAAGGAGAAATCAATTCTGCAATCGAGATACTGTCACACATACGCATTCCTTATTTACTTCGGGGCTGATTATCATCGGGAGCGATGTTCATTATCTGGAGTGCTCCTTTCATAATTTCAGCAAAAACAGGCGCGGCAACCGAGCCGCCATAATATTCATCACCTTGAGGCTCATTGACGACCACGACCAAAGCCAAACGAGGATCGCTGACCGGTGCTATGCCAGCGGTAATCGTGACATACTCATCACTATATCCGCCTTTGGTTGCTTTCCGTGACGTTCCCGTTTTTGCCGCAATCCGATACCCGGGAATCGCAGCCCTTGTCGCGGTTCCTCCGGGTTGAGTTACCGTTTCCATATATCCCAGCACTAACTTTGCGGTATCATGGTCAATCACCTGCTTCGACATGTCCTGCTGGTTATTCTCGATAATATGCAACGGTTGATACAGGCCATAATTCCCCAGCGTCGCATAAGCATGAACCAGTTGAATCGGTGTGACTGAAATACCATATCCAAATGCTAAAGTTGCGATCTCGAATTTAGACCATCGTGTCCGGTTGGGGAAAATCCCCATGGATTCGCCAACTAAATTCAATCCTGATAGCTCGCCTAACCCGACGGAACCATAGACGCCTAATAACGCCTGAATCGGCATCCTTAAAGCCAGTTTTGCAACCCCGATATTACTCGATTTTTGGAGGATTTTTTGTAGGTTGGCTTTTCCGGCCCGGGACACATCCCGAACACGGCTCCCACCAATTCGGAAAACACCGTTCCCCGTATCAATCACCGTATCCGGTGTGGCGGCACCATTTTCGAGTGCTGCAATCTCCGTAAACGGTTTAATGGTTGAGCCCGGTTCCATGGCATCAGTCAGAACTCGGTTTCTCATGCGGAATGTTTGGAGATCAGTGCGATTATTCGGGTTATACGAGGGGGCATTGACCATGGCCAGAATGGCACCGCTTTTCACATCCACAATCACTGCCGATGCCGATGTTGCCCGATGATCCGCCTTCGCTTGTTTTACGGCCCGATAAGCAATCGCCTGAATTCTTTGATCGATGGTGAGCTGTAACGGCTTTCCTTCCTGCTTGGCTTCTAATGCAATATTCTCAACAACCCGACCATAACGGTCTTTACGAATCACCTGTTTGCCGGCTTCACCGCTGAGCCAGTTGTCATAACTTTTTTCGACCCCTTCTAATCCGTGACCATCAATCCCGGTAACACCAATTAAGTGAGCACTAACTTCACCAGAGGGATAATAACGTCGGGATTCAGATTTCAGGCCGACACCTTTTAATTTCAGCTCACGAATGTATTTTGCCATCGGTGGATTCACCTGACGCTGCAAGTAGATAAACCGACGACTTTTATTGTCAGAGATTTTATCAATCAAAGCTTGTCGATCGAGTCCCAGCACATCAGCTAAAGCGTACCAGCGGTTTCGCTCGTCCAATTCATGATATTTAAAAATAGTTGCAGGGTCGGCCCATACAGCATCGACAGGGACACTCACAGCCAGTGGTTCTCCGTTTCGATCGGAGATAATCCCCCGTGCTGATGGAATCGTTTTCGCGCGGATTGAACGCAAGTCACCTTGATACACCAAGTTATCAGGCTCAATCACCTGAATATAGGCGGTACGCCCAACCAAAATACCAAAGGCAGAAAAAACGAAGAATAAGATAATATAGAAGCGCCAACGGATGAAAACATGGCTTTGAGAAGGCTGCTTTTGGGGAGAGGACTCTATCTTTTTCATTTCAGAGGAACTACCACTTCCTTGTCTGCATCGGGACGAATCATATTCAGGTCTTTCTGAGCCAGATCCTGAACCCGGCTGTTATCTGAAAGCGCAGTTTCTTCCAATAATAGGTTACGCCATTCACTATCTAAGCGCTCTCGTTCAACCATTTCATGTTCTCTGGCTGTGATAGCGAGCCGAGCTTGATGGGTCGTAAATACGATTCCCATCGCAGTAACAAACATAATGAAAAGTAAAAACAGCGCTAAACGACCCACGGTGAATAGGTCGGTCAAAATCAATCGAACCAGATTCGGACTCGGTTGGCTGTTTTTTGTCTGTGTCATGCCAGCTTTTCCGCAATCCGGAGCACTGAACTTCTGGAGCGGGTATTCTGTGCGACTTCTTGTTCAGAAGGTTTGATAGCTTTACCAATCGTCTTAAGACGAGCACTGCCCAACGCCTGAATCTGAGCATCCGTTAAAGGAAGTCCATGAGGAACCTCAGGCCCTTTGCTTTCTTTACGCATAAAATGCTTTACCATACGATCTTCTAACGAATGGAAGCTAATCACGGATAAACGACCTTGTGGCGCAAGGATCGATAATGCACCTTTTAACGCATAATCAATTTCTTCTAATTCACTATTGATATAAATCCGAAACGCCTGAAAAGCACGCGTCGCAGGATGTTTCTTCTCTTTATAATTTTTCGGCACAACATCAGCAATCAGTTGAGCCAATTGCCGAGTCCGCAATAACGGTTCATTTTCTTCATCACTGCGATAATTGATAATTGCTTTAGCAATTCTGCGGGCATAACGATCTTCACCAAATTCACGAATGACCCAAGTGATATCATCTAAATCCGCGTCATTCAGCCACTGAGAAACCGGAATACCAGATGTCGGATCCATGCGCATATCCAACGGGCCATCTTTTAAAAAACTAAATCCGCGGTCAGCGTCATCCAACTGCGGTGAAGAAACGCCTAAATCAAACAGAACACCGTCGACTTTTCCGTTCAAGCCATATGCCTCGGCATAATCAGCAATTGCGGAAAACGGACCATGAATGATCGTAAAACGGGGATCATCGATCTGTCGGGCGACTTCAATCGCCTGTGGGTCACGATCGATACTATAGAGTTTACCTTGTGGGCCTAATTTGGACAAAATCGTGCGCGAATGCCCACCCCGACCAAACGTGCCGTCGATGTAGATACCGTCCGGTTTGATATCCAGTCCTCGGATTGATTCATCCAACAGGACGGAAATGTGCTGAAATGCTGTTTGCGTCATTCGTTCTCTCGTAAAACCTATGCAAGTAACCCATCCCATATGCAACAAACACAGGGGTCGAATACGTTCAACTTGCTCAGAACACTATGGTAGTAGAATGCCTGAAACACTGCTACCGTCTTCCCGAATACCAGACGTGATATTGCGCCAAGTTTAAACGATCTGGGACAGATAACGTCAATATAAAGCAAAAAACCCATCATGACTGAATATCATGATGGGTCAAGAATAGCCGGAGTTAACCTATAAGCCGGGTTCTGTTCCGTTTTGCAACGGTAGTAGCCATTCCTCTAGGCCAGCAATCGCTCACTGGCTCAAGCAACCTACCCGCTCCCAGACGCGAGCCACGCCATATGAGAGCCTATTTGGTCTTGCTCCGGGTGGAGTTTACCTTGCTACGAACTGTTACCAGACGCACGGTGCGCTCTTACCGCACCCTTTCACCCTTACCTGACCCAAGGGTCATCGGCGGTCTTCTCTCTGCTGCACTTGTCGTGGGCTTACGCCCCCCAGGCGTTACCTGGCACCCTGCTCTATGGAGCCCGGACTTTCCTCCCCTTTATCAGTCTCCCCCAGCAAAACTAAGGGACATCAATAAAGCAGCGACTACCCAGTCAACTCCGAGCGCGAATTGTATAGAGAAAGAGAAACGCTGTCTACCGATGAAAAAGCGACTGGTTGTTTTTCCATCCGATATCAATTTGATTCAGTCGGCTCCAGCCAGATTCAACTCTCCGTTTATCGCGTTCATTTCTCTTCAGTGCCACGAGACTTGCGTTGCTAATTGATGCACCTCGCACCGATTAGCTAAAGTTTGTCAGTGTCATCACTTGCGCATTATTACTGCGGTTCAATTTCATCAAACCTTTTAAGTTCATGAATAACATGGGTAAGACAATCGCGGTAAAAGCAATATTCGATAACGGCACTGCCAGCCACACACCATCAATGCCAAAGAACCTTGGTAAGATCAGCAAGAATGGGAGTTGTACCAACATGTTCCCGACGGAGACAAATAAAGCCTGACCACTTTTTCCCACCGCGACAAAGTAAACCGATGCCATAAATATGAAGCCATCTAAAAACAGTGTCATCAAGTGCAAACGAATACCGACTTTAGTCGCCTCAATCAGGGGCGCATTGGCATTGACAAAAAAACTGGTGAAAAATTCAGGGAAAAGGTTCAGCACAATCACGACGATGATGCCTGAACCCACACTCACAGAAAACGCTAACTTCACAGTTTGAATAATGCGCCGATATTGCTTCGCCCCCAAGTAATAACTGACAGGAGGCTGCAAGCCACTCACCAAGCCTTCGGCAAAAAAGTAATAACCGCTGGCTAAATAGCCGACAATAGCGAACGCCGCTAACTGGGTCGTGTCGCCATAATCCATAAACAATCGGTTATGCAGTGCAATGATAAAACTCATGTAGGTAAACATCACCAAGTTCGACGTCCCAAGCTGCATAATCCGTTTAGTGATACTGATATCAAACTGACTGAGTGATAAGGTAATTTTGGCGGTAAAATACCGGAGACATAGAACACAGGTCACAAGCTGGGCAATTAAGGTTGCTACCGCTGCCCCTTTAAGCCCCATACCGAATATGCCCAAAAAGACATAATCCAAAACAATGTTTAATAATGCCCCCACGACAATAAAGATCGTTGCAATATTCGGACTATCATCATTTCTCACTAGCATAGGCATGGCACTGGCACCGATGGAAATGAAAGCCCCATAAGACATAATTTCCACATACTGCCAACTCAGCATCAGTGTGTTGCCCGTGGCGCCTTGCAGATGCAAGCTACTTTTCCCCAAGGCCGTAAACACCAGAGAAGCCAATAAACCAATCCCGACAACCAGAAACAGGGCTGTCACCAGTGTCGATCGTGTCGCAGGTAGGTTCTTCTCACCGCGATATTGGGACAAAACACTACCGCCGCCCATCCCGATAAGAAGACCAAAGCCCATGATTAAGCCCAACAATGGAATCGCCATATTAATGCCGGCTAATCCTTCACTTCCAATATAATGCCCGACAAAGAAACCATCGATGATCTGGTACAAACCACTCACCAGCATGGCGACAATAGAGGGTATCGCAAAGCGCCAAAAAGCCTGTGCAACCGATTGTGGTTGCGTTGGTATCACGGTTGGCATTCTGCCTCTCCCATTATTTAGATGAGAGAGCATAATATAACGAATTAAGATACAATAAAGTTAGTTACTATCCGTTTAACGGATAAGTCAGACAAATTTCAATCGGTAAACCAAGTGATTGGAGCACAATATGAACTGGACCCTTGATCAACTACTCGCTTTTGTGACTGCTGCCGAATTAGGCTCTTTCTCTGCCGCAGCAAGAAAGCTACAGAAAGCACAATCACGCATCAGCAGTGCGATTTCCAATTTAGAACTTGATTTAGGCTTTGAGTTGTTTGATCGCCGTTCTAAGTACCCGGCTCTCACCTCACTAGGAGAAGAAATACTGCCTGAAGCGCAAGCTGTTCTAAACCAATGTTTACGCTTGGAATCCAGAGCATTAACGGCCGCACGTCAGGAGCCGATTTCATTACGCATTGCCATAGACGAAGCGCTTCCCTTAGAAACTATCCACACCATTTTTCCCCAATTCGGAGATTCTTTCCCCAACACTCACTTGGTCATTACCAACGGTTCCCAAGATGATATAGCGGTTGCCATTGCCAATCACAATGCGGATATTGGTCTCATGATCAGTAATGATGAATTGCCCGCTAAATTACAATTACACTCGCTTGGCTATTTCAAGCAGGTTCTCATTGTTGGAAAACAGCACCCTCTGGCCAGTAAAGACACTCTAAGCTTGGCGCAATTACAACAATATCGACAATTCGTATTATGCAATCGCTCAGGAGAAAATCGGGAACATGCCTTAAGTCCAGACCATTGGGACATCGACAGTTATTATTTAATTTGTGAGTTGGTCACACAGAATCAAGGATGGGCCATCGTGCCTGAGCATATTGCCAGCGATAAGTCGTTTTCGCAGCATATCAAAATCGCCAGAAGCGACGTGTTATCGGATCGTTTTATTGAAGTCGGCATTGTTACGCTCATCCAAAGCCCTAGATCTAAGCTAACGGATTGGATTATTGATAAAATGCGCCAATTGATGGCAAATCACCCGAATGAAAGAGCAACATAATGACACCGTAATACGCTGCTCAATGGGAGAACGATAAATAGATAAAGGAGTGATATTCTTATCAAGAATACCACTCCGACGTAAACCATCGATTAACGGCTAACTACTTCACTTTCAACAGCGACAGAATCGCGGTAAATTCCACGACAGCCTTAGAGCTATCTGCATTACTACTTTCCAGCTCACTGACAATTTCTTTAAGCTTGGTCGAAGATTCATGAATACCAACCAAGCTCCTATTTATATCCTCTGCCACGTTCGATTGCTGCTCTGCCGCTGCTGCAACTTGGATTGTATTATCCGAAATACCTGCCACCCTTTCATTCACAATGCCCAATTTATTCGTATTTTCAACAGAAGAAGCGACGGTTTGCTGAGCACTTTCTTGGCTCTCCTCGATCAACGCCACAGCCGATTGAACATCCTGTTGCAAGCCTTTGATCAGGACATCCACTTCTTCTGTTGACTCCTGTGTCCGTGCCGCCAAATTACGCACTTCATCAGCCACCACGGCAAACCCTCGACCTTGATCCCCCGCGCGAGCCGCTTCAATGGCTGCATTCAATGCTAATAAATTAGTTTGCTCTGCAATCGCTCGAATCGTATCCAAAATACTATAAATAGAATCACTGCGTTGAGACACCTGTGCAACTTGATTGCTGGCGTCGTTTAACTGAGCTGCAAGACCTTCAACCATCTGTCGATTCGATTGAACAAGCTCATACGACTCAGTTAAGTACTGACTAATTTCTGTTGCGGCTTCACCATTATGCCGAGCCAAGTTTGCGACTTCTGTTGCCGAGCTAGACATTTCCGTGACAGCGGAGACGACAGAATCTATCTGCTCTGCCTGTACCAAAGTGGACTGATGGGCTGTCGCTGTCGCCTTGGTAAACTCATCATTCGTTTTAGCAACCACATCTCGCTGCTGAATCAGACGAATCATCATGTCCTGCAATTTACCCGTAAACTGATTAAATCCTTGCGCCAACAACACAAGTTCTAAATGGTTTTGTGTATCGAGACGCTGGGTTAAATCGCCTTCTTCTGACGCTAGTTTTTCCATGCGCAAAGCAATACTACGTAGTGGAGACGTTACCGTATTGACGACTAAAAAGACCAGCACAAGTCCAGCCAATAACAGTCCGATGGACAATCCCATGAACAAAGTGATTGAACTTTGTGTTTTATCATCCAGTTGACTGGACATTTTGGTAACAGGCGCTAATAAAACAGAAGTTGGCACAGAGACATAGATTTTCCAGACATTGGGAGCCGCATTGATGGTCATGCTGCTGCTATATACCCATTGTTTATCACCTTTGACCAGACCTGATTTTTGATTCGCAAAGGTTAGCCCCACCTTGTTCGTGTTTTTGCCAATCGCATCAGGCAATTCACTGGATCCCACAACTAAACCTTTTTCACTGACAATGGTAATCTTGCCTTCGCCATCAAATAAGTTACTGCTGATTTGTTCGAGTTTCTTTTGAATCTCAGACAAATTGATATCCGCACCGACCATACCTACGAACTTTTTCTCTGCCAGAATCGGTGAAGAGTACGTGGTCATCAATACTTTTTGACCATTTGTTGTCAGTTCAAACAAATAAGGGTCTGACAAACATGCTTTTTTCGTGTCCATCGGGCACAAGTACCATTCGGATACTCGAACACCATTTTCATCTTTATCCTGAACATATTTCAGGTCGGGCTGTCCTGCACTGTAAATATAGTTATCCTTACCCCCTTTTAACCAATAGGTGTCTAAAGTACCAATTGAAGATGTATGATCACCGGTTCCTATCGACGCTTGGTCTTTACCATCATAACCATTCGGTTCAAATTGTGCGTACAGCGCATTCATATTCGGTGAGCTTTTGAGTAAAGACAGGGTCATATCTTTGACTTTTTGACGAGCAAGAGGGACGCCGCCATTGCCCACTGATGTATCCGCTAAGACTTTAGAAAAACTGGTCACAACCGCTGCTGTATCGCCAAGGTAATTGGACACTTGAGCATTCACTTCACTAGCGGCAGCTTCGAGTAAAAGTCCTGCTTGCTCTTCTTGGTATAATTTTAATTCATTGGCAGAAAAGTCACTCAGAGAACGAATTGAGTGGGCAGATAAGTAAATAAGTACACCAACAAGACAGGCAAAGAATACGCCGGTTATCACAACCAATTTTATTCTGATACTGAATTTAGACATAAAAAACACCTCAGGCCAGATTCAATATATTTTCTAAACCGATATCGATAAGAAAACATACCCTTAGATTGAAGTCACATCCAAAACAGCACAGGTCAAAACAAGGATGCACCCTTATAAAGATTAGTATTTTTTTTTATATAAATCACTTTATCGGCTTTTTATAACAGAATACATCAATTTTTATGGTTAAAAAGCAACTTACTGGAGCTGGGGACAATTTAGCGTGGGGAGCATCACCGTTCAGATGATCATCAGCTTGTAGGTACAAGCGCAACACTGCATGAGTGTTTTTCAGTAAGACCCGAAGCCCAACCGCTTAACGGGTCTTTTTATGTGCAACAAGGTGCTAAACCTTGATACACCACGGTTCAATCCAGATGTTCAAGTCCCCATTTATAAAGTGCATTTTTCTTCAGATGATAAATTTCAGCCACGAGAGCAGCCGCTTTTTTTAAAGGCAGCTCCTGAGTCAGAATTTTAAGTGTCCGAACCGCCTCTTCAGGAAACTCATCCCGTTCAGAACGCCGATAGCCATGAATCAGTAAGACCATCTCTCCCTTGCGGCGGTTTTCGTCTGCCATCACCCACGGGATGAGTTCTCCCAACGGTAAGCCCTGAATGGTTTCAAAGGTTTTCGTCAACTCCCTTGCCAGAACGACTTCGCGATCAGGCCCGAGCACAGCCTGCAAATCATGTAATGATTCAATGATGCGATGAGTGGATTCATAGAAAATACAAGTCCGCTCCTCATGCGCGATCTCTGCTATTTTATCTTTACGAGCTTTCGTTTTCGGAGGAAGGAACCCTTCAAAACTGAATCGATCCGATGGTAAACCTGAAGCGCTTAATGCCGCGATAACAGCACAAGCCCCTGGCAAAGGGACCACTTTTACACCCGCCTGACGACAAAGTTTAACAAGATGATATCCTGGATCGCTGATCAACGGTGTTCCGGCGTCAGAGACTAAAGCAATCGACTGTCCGGAGAGCAGTTTTTCAACCAATACCGAAGCTTTCTCCTGTTCATTATGATCATGGAGAGAAAAAGTTCTGGTTTGAACATTCAGGTGAGATAAAAGTTTCCCAGTGTGGCGCGTATCCTCAGCAGCAATCATGTCAACCTGAGAAAGAACATCAATGGCTCTTTGCGTTATATCGCCTAAATTACCAATTGGCGTAGGAACAATGTATAGTGTTGGCGCTTGCTCCTGCAACGTTTTATGATTCGTCATTTGTTTATCATCACTTCAAAGATTATTATAGAGACAATTTTACCGGAATAAATTACAGCTCATGGCTCAGAAAAAGCATAACAGACTCAATGTGGCACGCCTAATCACTCAGATTACATTCACAATCCTTCTTGCGGCATGTGCTTCCAATTCAATAGACTCGAATCGTGTCGATATTACTCAACGTCCGACACTCAGTTCGCAGGACTATCTCATGAGAGCCGACAGCAATGAAGGGTCAATACAAAATGACTGGCTAATCATGGCGCTAAAAGCAGCGGTGAAAGAAAACCAAGTCGCCCAAGCGAATTTACTATTATTCCGACTGACCAAACAAAAACTGTCAGAAACGCAGCAAGCGGAATGGCAACTTGCCCGGGCCAGACTCTTTCTCAATAATGATCAGAATGAAACAGCACTTAAACGACTGACTTTTAAACCTTGGTGGAAACTTCCTGATGCTCAATGGTTAGCATTCTATCAGACTAAAGCCGATATTTTCATGAGTCTTGAAAAATGGTTTGATGCCGCCCGAGCTTTAGTCGAGGTCTATGACCTGAGTCCACAGAATCTCCAGCCTAAAGTTGCCCGTCAGATCTGGCAGAATCTTTCTCATTATTCTGCGACAGAGATTACAGAGTTAAACGTTGCATCCGATGAAGATGAATTAGCCGGTTGGCTCCAACTCGCCATTTATATGAAAACGCTGGATGGCGATCTCTCACAATTGAAAAATACACTCGAAAAATGGTTAGCAGAAAATAGCCATCATCCGGCCGCCATCCATATGCCCGGAGGGGTCAAAGCGGTTTTGGCGATGAAAATATCAACCCCAAAAAGAACAGCTTTACTCCTGCCACTAAGTGGTAAATTTTCTCAGCAGGCTCAGTTAATCCGAGACGGATTTATGTTTGCGATGATGAATGATCGGGGCAGAGATACCGATATGACGCTGAATGTGATCGATACAAACGAACAATCATTTTCTGATACAGTCAATCAATTGATGCAAGAGCATATCGACTTTGTTGTCGGTCCGCTGATCAAAGAAGATATCACCCAACTACAACAGATAGAGAAGCAAAAGAAACACCAAATTCCTATGCTGGCTCTAAACATTCCGGAAAATATAAGTTCGAATTCGTCCGCATGTTACTTTGCCCTGTCTCCTGAACAAGAGGCCAGCCAAGCCGCAAAACATTTGTTCCGCTTGGGATATCAGTATCCGATGATTTTAGTGCCGCAAGGAAGCTACGGTGAAAGAGTCGCAGATGCCTTCCAGCAAGAGTGGCAAAAGTATAGTAAGCATCCACTGACAATCAGTCGGTTTGGCGATAAACGTCACTTACAGCAAAATATCAACGCGGTGTTCGGTTTGCAGAATAGTCAAAAGAATATTGCTCAAATGGAATCATTGTTAGATATGAAGCTGGAAAGTCAGCCACGTAGCCGACGCGATATCGATACCGTCTATATTGTTGCCAACAGCGCAGAACTTACACTACTCAAGCCATTTATCGAAGTGGCGATCAACCCGGATACGACGCAGCCGAAACTGTTTTCAAGCTCCCGGAGTAATAGTAACAATCAATATGAAGACCTCTCGGGGGTCACATTCAGTGATATTCCTTTACTGCTCAAGCCACAAGCTGCGACCAAAGAACAGATGGAAGATTTGTGGCCAAAAGATTCTAATGCTGAGAAACGATTGAAAGCAATGGGAATGGATGCGTACACTTTAATGACGTCGCTCCCGCAAATGAAAGCGGTTGAGGGATATCAAGTTCAGGGTCAAACCGGCACGCTCAGTATTGATAAACAGTGTATCGTTCAGCAAGAGTTAACTTGGGGAGAGTATGGCTCGCTTTAACCATCGCGAGATCGGTGCTCACTATGAACAAGCAGCCTCGGCTTTTTTACTGGCACGAGGCTTACAATTGATCACCCAAAACTTTTCATGTCGTACCGGTGAAATTGACCTGATTATGCGCGATCAACAAACGACTGTATTTGTTGAAGTAAAATATAGAAAAAATCGCGCCTTTGGTCATGCGGCTGAAGCCGTAACTCCGACAAAGACCAAAAAATTAATTCAGACAGCTCAGTTCTGGTTATTAACACAAGGCTTGTCACCTTATGACACTGATTTTCGTTTCGATGTGATTGCCATTCATCAAGATGGTGATGACATCGATTGGTTCCAAAATGCAATAACGCAGGGATAATCGATGCTCGAAAGCATTAAAGCTAGTTTTACTGAAAGTATTCAAATTCAGATTGCTGCCGCTGAAGCATTACCAGATGCTATTACACATGCAGCACAGGCCATGGTTGCCAGTTTGCTCAATGGTAACAAGATCCTTTGTTGCGGTAATGGGGGCTCATCAGCAAACGCTCAACAGTTTGCATCTTGTCTACTCAACCGTTTCGAAACTGAGCGCCCTAGCCTACCGGCTATGGCTCTGACGGCAGACAACACAACGATGACTGCCGTTGCCAATGATTACCATTACCAAGAAATCTTTTCCAAACAGGTGCGAGCCTTTGGCCAAGCCAACGACATCTTGCTGGCAATTTCAACCAGTGGGAATAGCAAAAATATTATCAAAGCCATGGAAGCGGCAGTGACCCGAGACATGACTATCATTGCCCTGACAGGGAAAGATGGTGGTGAAATGGCTGGTCTATTGGGAGAAAACGATGTTGAAATTCGTATTCCTTCCCTCCGCACTGCCCGTATTCATGAAGTCCACATGGTGACACTGCACTGCCTCTGTGACCTGATTGATCAAGTATTATTTCCACCCCATGAAGAGTAAATCATGAAAAACTTAACCATTCTGATTACGTTATCTCTTGCTGTCATGTTATCTGGATGTGTTGGGTTGTTTATTGCTGGCGCAGCAACAACAGCCGATATCGTCACGGATCCACGAACCACTCAGGAAATCTGGGATGACAATTACATTGAAGCTGAAATAACCGGCTTGATCAGAAAACCTCCTTATCGTGGTAAGACCCGTATTGTATCCAACTCTTTTCGTGGGGTAGTTGTATTAATGGGTCAATCTCAAGATGACAGCCTGCTGAAATCATTAGAAAAAGATGTACAAAAAGTTAAGGGTGTTAAAGAAGTTCATGATCAGGTTCGAATTCGTAAACCCTTAAGTACATCGGATATCAGCCAAGACAGTTGGATCACGACAAAGGTTAAATCATCACTGTTAACAGATAATCAACTGAGCGGTGTTAAGATTAAAGTAATTACAGAAGATAAAGAAGTGTTCTTATTTGGCTATGTTACCCCGGAACATGGTAACCATGCCGCAGAAATAGCACGTAATATCTCTGGTGTGAAACGAGTAATTAAAGCGTTCCAATATTCACCCAGTCAGCAGAAACAATAATCAACGTTGGGTGATGCCACCTATCGACCTGACCCGTCCTGATATGGGTTGACACATTTTAGTAAAACGCTCGATGTACTTCATCGGGCGTTTTGTATTTTAAAGCTGTGTGTGGCCTATATTGATTATAGATTTTTACCGACTCTGCAACCATCTTTCGTGCTTCTTCTAAATTCGCAGGCTTGTTAAGAAGATATTCATTTTTGAGTATTCCATTGACTCGTTCTGCCAACGCATTCTGGTAACAATCATACCCATCTGTCATTGAGCAACTGACGCCATTCTGTTGGTGAAGCGTTTGATACTCTGCCGAACAATACTGTAACCCTCTATCTGAGTGATGAATGAGTGGTTGGTGAGTTCTTCTACTTTTAAGCGCATGAATAAACGCTTGCTTAACGGATTGAGTTTTCATGTTGTCATCAACGTGATAACCAACGATTTTCCGAGAGTAAGCATCCGTGACTAAACTGAGATAAGTTTCTCCCTCACGAGTCGGTAGATAAGTAATATCTGCAACCCACAACTGCTCGGGACGCTCAGGCGCATAACCCGATTTTATGATGTTAGGGTGACAATGAAATCGATGATGGCTGTTCGTCGTGCGATGGTATGCTTGCCTTGTTGGAACAAGAAGTTGGTTCGCTTTAAGAAGAGCAAACAAGTGGTCTCGGCCGATGATTAAACACTTTTGTGACAAAATATATTTTAGTTTTCTGACACCTATTCTAGGTTGTACCAGACGCTCTTTCTTCACAGCAATGAGCACATGAGTCTCATGGGAGACTCGTTCTTTTTCTGCTTCGCAGCGCTTGTAGTATGCTTGGCGTGAAATCCCGATAAACAAGCAAGCTTTTGTCACGGTTAACTTTGAAAGCGTTTTTTCCTCAATAATTCGGCTTTGCGCTTTTTTGAAAGACGGACTCCGAAGTCTCTGTCCATGACTTTTACAACAGCCTCGAAAAAATCGGCTTTTAGCTGAGTTTCTTCTAATTGTTGTTCAAGCTCTTTAATGCGTTGTTCAGGTGTTTGTGGGGAAGATGACTGAGACATAGCGATACCTTTTCCCTTTAATTCAGAGGCGCCTAAAGACCAATCTAGTTGACCATGCTTACGAAGCCAAACTAAAACAGTCGAGCGACCTTGAATACCATACCGCTCTTGAGCCTGTTGATAAGTCATTTCACCTTTTTCAACTTGCTCAACAACCGCCAATTTAAAGGCAAGGGAATAATCTTGCTGTGTACGTTTACCTATTGATTTCATGACATTCTCCAATTTGTGGCTGGAAAAGTGTCAACCTTAGTTAGGACGGGTCAACCGAAACAAAAAAAGCAGCGAAAGCTGCTTTTTTATGACGAATTTTTCACTAAAACTCAATCGGTTGTCTATTTCACGACTCTCAAACTCGGTTTTCCGCGAGGTCGAGGAGGCTCGTCATCATCAGAAGAGGAAACAGTGTCATCCGCATCAGTGGTTGTCTCTACGACATCCATACTTTGCAGCGCTTCCTGCTCTTGTTCTTGTTCTTGAGCCTGTTCAAGTTGCTGAATGTATGCGTCTTCCGGTTCAAACATCGTCCCTGCACCATTTTCACGTGCGTAGATTGCCTGAACAGCAAAAATAGGCACAATAACAGAGTGAGGGCGCCCGCCAAAACGAGCGTTAAACATGATTGCATCATTACCTAGTTCTAGGTTCCCGACAGCCCTTGGGGCAATGTTCAGAATGATCTGTCCGTCCTGAATGAATTCGACAGGCACCCGAACGCCAGGCAGCGTTGCATCAACAACCAGATGAGGTGTTAAATCGTTCTCTAATAACCAGTCATAAAAGGCCCGAAGCATGTACGGGCGCCGAGGCGTCATATTATCCATGAGCTATACATCCTACCCGAATTAACGAGATAAACGCATCTCACGCTCAGTTTCAGTTAAAGAAGCCAAGAATGAATCTCGTTCAAAAACACGGTTCATATAGACTTTCAACTCTTTTGAACCCGGACCAATGAGCTCGATTCCCAACACAGGTAAACGCCATAATAACGGCGCAAGATAACAATCCACCAAGCTAAACTCTTCACTCATGAAATACTCAAACTCAGCAAATACTGGTGCTAATGTCAGCAAATCATTTTGCAACTTACTTCTTGCCGATTCAGCTTCGCTAACAGAACCATTTATCACTTTATCAGCAAGTGAATACCAGTTCCGCTCAATACGATAAACCATCAAACGGCTATTACCGCGTGCTACAGGATAAACCGGCATCAGTGGTGGGTGAGGAAAACGCTCATCCAGATATTCCATAATAATTTTTGAGTCATAAAGTGCAAGTTCACGATCGACAAGAGTCGGTACTGATTTATACGGATTTAACTCGATCAGTTCCGCAGGTAAGTTTGATTCATCAACTAACTCAACCTCGACACTCACACCTTTCTCAGCCAGAACAATTCTCACCTGATGACTATACATATCTGAGGCACTTGAAAATAAAGTCATCACAGAACGTTTATTGGCAGCAACAGCCATGGAACCCTCCAGCACACAATAATAATAAAAACAATGGAGGCAAGCCTCCATTGATAATCAAAACCCTGAAAAACAGCACGGTATAATAGCATAATTAGTGCACATCACGCCAACACTCTTTCTTCAGAGAACAAAGAATCACCTAAGGAGACTTATCCAGAAGATAATGTACCATATGTTTTACTCAACACAGCTATCACCATCAATGACATGCGAGAAGCCGACATGTCGGATATTCACCTCTCGGGAAGCAACTTAGACAAATGACACCATAAGTTCGATGCGGCACTCTTTCAAACCGCTCGAATAGATAATTCATAAACAACCGATATAAAAAAACCCGGCATATAGCCGGGTTTTCGAAACCACATAAAACGTAATTAACGTTTTGAGAACTGTGGACGACGACGTGCTTTACGTAGACCAACTTTCTTACGTTCAACGCGACGAGCGTCACGAGTAACGTAGCCAGCTGCGCGTAGAGCAGGACGTAGAGACTCATCATATTCCATCAACGCACGAGTGATACCGTGACGAATAGCACCAGCCTGACCTGAAATACCGCCACCTTTTACAGTGATGTACAGATCAAGTTTGTCAGTCATCTCTACCAACTCAAGAGGTTGTTGAACAACCATACGAGCTGTAGGACGACCAAAGTACTCATCAAGGCTACGCTTGTTGATTACGATGTTACCGCTGCCTGGTTTAATAAAAACACGTGCAGCTGAGCTTTTGCGACGGCCAGTGCCGTAGTATTGATTCTCTGCCATTTCCGAAATCCCCAATTAGATGTCTAGTACTTTTGGTTGTTGAGCAGCATGGTTGTGCTCAGCGCCAGCGTAAACTTTCAGTTTACGGTACATAGCACGGCCTAGAGGACCACGTGGAAGCATACCTTTAACCGCTAGCTCGATAATCATCTCTGGTTTGTAGTCGATCAGCTTATCAAAAGTGATAGACTTGATGCCACCAGGGAACTCAGAGTGACGATAATAAGTCTTAGCTGCAGATTTATTACCTGTTACAGTCACTTTTTCTGCGTTAACAACGATGATGTAATCACCAGTATCAACGTGAGGCGTATATTCAGCTTTATGCTTGCCACGTAAGCGAGATGCAATTTCACTTGCCAGACGACCAAGAGTTTTACCCTCTGCGTCCACAACATACCAGTCGCGTTTTACAGTTTCTGGTTTAGCAACGAAAGTTTTCATGCTAATAATAACCCGTTATTTAAAATTTACACTTAAGGAGCAATTGCTCCCACTGTCTAGAGCCCAGTCATCACCCCTTCGAGTGGTTGGCACTCTCAGTCTGAATAGAAAAACAGACCTACAGTAACGGTGGGTCGCAGGATTATAGAGAAGTGAGAAAAAAAAATCATCTTTTTTCTGACAAAAATTGATTTTTTAAACCAATCAATTTAGAAGCTTGCTTAAGCAATTATGACAGGTGCTCTTTCAGCAAATATTCACGACTTTGCATCTCAATCAAACGAGAACGGCAACGCTGAAACTCAAATGATAACTGCCCACCTTGATATAAAGCATCCAAGGCGACCTCTGCTGAAATGATTAATTTAACATGACGCTCATAAAACTCGTCAACAAGGGCAATGAAACGCCGGGCAGCATCATCCAGCGTTGCGTTCATCAGCTTCACGTCGGCCAATAAAACAGTATGGTACAACCGAGACAATTCAATATAGTCATTCTGGCTTCTCATACTCTGACATAACTGTGCAAATGTAGCGAACAACACACCATTTGCTGCTTTTAATACTGGTATTTGCCGATGATTGACTTCAATACTAGATATGGCATTCGCATCATGGCTGATCAGTTGACGATAGTAACTCTCCAAACTGATTCGTGACTGTTCATCATTCGGGAAATGGTAAATTTCTGCCTGCTCGAGTGTTCTCAATCGATAGTCAACACCACTATCCACATTCATTACCAGGCAATGCTCTTTAATTAAGTCGATAGCCGGGAGGAAGCGTGCTCGTTGTAAACCATTTCGGTATAAATCATCTGGTGGAATATTCGAAGTGGCAACCAAAATGATATTGCGCGCAAAAAGCGCCTGAAAAAGAGTCCCCAAAATCATGGCATCCGTAATATCCGAGACAAAAAATTCGTCAAAACAGATAATCTCAGTTTCTGCGCGAAACTTATCCGCAACCATTTCAAGCGGGTCATTCACATGATGAAGCAACTTCAGTTCTTCATGAACACGGTACATAAAGCGGTGAAAATGCACTCTCATCTTTTTCTGAGTCGGGAGCGCATCATAAAAAGTATCCATCAGGTAAGTTTTCCCTCTGCCGACCCCACCCCAGAAATATAACCCTTTGGGGGGGACAGGACGCTGGACATTTTTTCTGAGTAAACGAGTCAATAACGAGCCTCGTTCAACTGGCTTTTCCAGATAGGTGAGGAATCGATGATACAGATCATCTAAAGCCTCCACCGCCGTTAACTGAGCGTCATCTTTCTGAAAATTATTGTCTTTCAAATCCTGATCGTAACGTTGCCTAGGTGTCATAAATATCGAGTAAAATAAGAAGAGAGGAAAGTGTGCAGCGCAACACATGCTTTTTGCTTTATCAGCCAAGGAAGTCATAGTACCATGTCCTTTGAGCATGTGTAACCTTTTGGTAAAAACATGTTAAATAACAACAATAAGGAGCGGTTATGCCTTGGATCTATACCATCATAGGTTTGCTGATTGGATGTGTCGTCGGTGTCGTGATCACTCGCCTGACAACCCCCCAATATAAAAACCAGAAGTCCGTACAAAAAGACTTGGATAATACGAAGTTTGAGCTGGAACAACAACGGCAAGAGCTGATGGATCATTTTGCCCAAACCGCAGAGATGCTGGACACAATCGGCAAAGATTATACGAAGCTCTACCAACATTTGGCGAAAACGTCATCAGAATTGATTCCGAATCTTCCTGAGCAAGATAATCCATTCATCAAAACTATCGCCAAACACCAAGAGGTTGAATCGCAAGAATCTCCAGATCAAAGCCAGCCGCCAAAAGACTACGCATTAGGTGCTTCAGGCCAGCTAAGAAATGAAGAAAAACCAATTATCCACTCGAAAGATATTATAAACGCGCAACCAAATTAAAATTTTTGTGAACTTTGCAAAGGTTTTTGAGTCTTAAAACACACTGACGCTGTTGAAACTTTTATATCAAGATATCAAATAGTTACAACAGGTGATTTCCATAGAGGAGTTTTAAGATGAAAAAACCTTTGCTTGCATTAGCAACCTTATCATTATGCATGAGTTCGATCATCACCCCGCTACCAGCAGCGGCCGCTCTGCCTATCGCCGTTAACGGAGAACAATTACCAAGCCTAGCACCAATGCTTGAGCATGTGACACCAGCCGTCGTTTCTATCGCTGTTGAAGGGACACAAGTATCTCATCAACGCCTGCCTGAACAATTCCGTTTCTTTTTTGGCCCGAATTTTCCAACTGAGCAACTTGAGAAACGTCCCTTTAAAGCACTTGGTTCAGGGGTCATTATTAATGCAGACAAAGGATACGTCGTCACCAACTACCATGTCATTAACGGTGCTGACAAAATCCGAGTAAAACTCTCTGACGGTCGTGAATATAAAGCCGAACTCGTCGGTGGCGACAAAATGTCAGATATCGCGCTGATTAAATTAGAAAAAGCGAAAAACCTCACGCAAATCAAACTATCCGATTCAGACAAAATCCGGGTTGGTGATTTTGCAGTTGCAATTGGTAACCCATTCGGTCTGGGACAGACCGTCACTTCAGGCATTATCTCTGCGTTAGGCCGAAGTGGACTGAATATTGAAAACTTCGAAAACTTCATCCAAACCGATGCTGCAATTAATAGCGGTAACTCGGGTGGCGCACTGGTGAACCTTAAAGGCGAGCTGATCGGGATTAACACTGCGATACTTGGCCCGAATGGTGGCAATGTAGGTATTGGTTTTGCTATTCCAGCCAACATGATGAAAAACCTGACGGATCAGATCCTCGAATATGGTGAAGTCAAACGCGGGATGCTTGGTGTCCAAGGTGGAGAAGTGACTTCAGAACTGGCACAAGCGATGGGGTACTCATCGAGTAAAGGGGCATTTATCAGTCAAGTCGTCCCGGATAGTGCCGCAGATAAAGCGGGATTAAAAGCAGGCGACATCATTGTCTCCGTCAATGGTAAAGATATTGATTCTTTCTCTGAACTGCGTGCGAAAGTGGCTACCCTCGGTGCAGGTAAGAAGGTGACACTCGGTATCCTCAGAGATGGAAAAGAACAAACGTTCAATGTCACGCTAGGCAAACAGAACGAGACTAAAACTCAGGCGAAAGCCCTGTATGAAGGACTCTCTGGTGCCGAGCTGTCTAACACAACTTCAAGTGACCCAATCCAAGGGGTCAAAGTGACCCATGTTGAAAAAGGCTCTCCGGCTGAAGGCTATCAACTTCAAGAAGGAGATATCATTATCGGTCTGAACAGACAGCGAGTGAAAAATATTGCTGAGTTGAGAAAGATTCTGGAAAAATCACCAAGTATTCTAGCCCTGAATATTCAACGTGATGATCGAACCATCTACCTCGTCATCCGTTAATTCCAGCGATTATTGGGCCTTTCTGATGAAAGGCCCATTTTCTATTGATTCAGAGAGTGCTATTCTTTCCACCCTATATACATGTTTGTAATGGTTCAGTGGATTGAAATATGATAGCTAACTTACTTCGTTCTGTTGGAATTGGTTTAGTGACTGCACTCGTCGTCATTATTTCTGTTCCTTCTTTGAGAAGCCATATTTTCCCCCCGGCAAAGAATCCACAACCAACCAATATCAACACGCTACAAATCACCTTCAATCAAGCAGTACGTAGAGCTGCACCAGCAGTCGTGAATATTTATAGTCGCAAGTATGCTGCCAATGATCGCTCAAAGTTATCAACACAAGGTTTGGGTTCTGGTGTCATTGTCAGTGAAAAAGGCTATATCATTACCAATTACCATGTTATTGCCCAGGCCGATCAAGTGATCGTTGCACTTCAGGACGGTCGGGTTGCAGCGGCACAACTGGTTGGTAAAGACCGTCGTTCAGATATTGCGGTCCTCCGAATTGAAGACTCGAATTTGCCTGTTATTCCTCAAAATCCAAACTATTCTCCTCAGGTTGGAGATGTCGTACTCGCGATTGGTAACCCCTATAACTTAGGCCAAACCACCACCTTCGGAATTATTTCAGCGACGGGACGTTCTTCAATCAGCATTGATGGTCGGCAGGCATTTATTCAGACTGATGCAGCAATCAACGAAGGTAACTCTGGCGGTGCTTTAGTCAATACCCAAGGTGAACTTGTCGGTATCAATACGGCTTCATTTCAGCAAGCAACGGATCTGGAAACTTACGGTATTTCTTTTGCCATCCCCTATAAGCTTGCCAATAAGATTATGGAAAAAATCATTGCTGACGGACGCGTGATTCGAGGGTATATAGGGATTGACGGACAAGATATCAGTTCAGTTGAATCTCGGCTTCTCGGCAATGAACATATCGGTGGGATCATTGTTCTCGGTGTCGATCCGAATGGCCCGGCCGCTTCAGCAGGCTTTAAACCCCAAGATATCATCATCAAAATTGATGGTAAAAAAATTAACGGACGCCAAAGCGTCATGGATTTAGTAACCGATTTACGTCCGGGGACAACCATTCATGTCGATGTCATCAGGAAAGGCAAGGAAATCACTATTCCGGTCACGGTTGCTGAAGATACTCGGGATTAATCCAATCCTCTTCCTCATATCATGAATAGAAGACATAAAAAACGGAGCCAGATGGCTCCGTTTTTTTGAGAACGCATGTCTGAGACAGCATTACTTCTTAGTAAGTTTCTCTTTAATACGAGCTGACTTACCAGAGCGTTCGCGTAGATAGTACAACTTGGCACGACGTACTGCACCACGACGCTTAACTTCAATACTGTCAACAGCTGGAGAGTGTGTTTGGAACGTACGCTCAACACCTTCACCGTTAGAAATTTTACGAACGGTAAATGCTGAGTGAAGACCACGGTTACGAACAGCGATTACAACGCCTTCAAATGCCTGTAAACGCTCACGCTCACCTTCTTTAACCTTGACTTGCACAACGACAGTGTCGCCTGGTGCAAATTTAGGTAGGTCTTGTTTCATTTGCTCTTGCTCAAGAGCTTTGATGATATTACTCATTGTTAATTTTCCTAGAATAAACTGATACTCAATTAATTGAAGTTACTTAGCTTGATATTCTTGAATGAATTCAACTAGTAACTGTTCCTGTTCGTCAGTCAGAGCTAGGTTTTCCAGGAGCTCCGGTCTTCTTAGCCAAGTACGGCCTAACGACTGTTTCAGTCGCCAACGACGAATGTCCCGATGATTCCCCGATTTCAATACAGCGGGAATTTCTTTCCCATCTAATATTTCCGGGCGCGTATAATGTGGACAATCCAGCAATCCATTAGCAAAAGAATCTTCTTCTGCTGATGCAAAATCCCCAAGAACACCGGGGACAAACCGAGCTGCTGCATCAATCATTGTCATTGCCGGCAATTCACCGCCAGTCATTACGAAGTCTCCGACAGACCACTCTTCATCAACTTCAGACTCAATAATACGCTCATCGACGCCTTCGTACCGACCACAGATTAAAATCAAATTTTCATCTGCTGCCAGTTCTTCAACCCCACATTGATCGAGTTTTCGTCCCTGTGGAGAAAGGTATATCACTTTCGTCTTTCCGGGAGCGGATGCTTTGGCTGCATGGATGGCGTCACGCAAAGGCTGTACCATCATGAGCATACCAGGCCCACCCCCATAGGGTTTATCGTCAACTGTACGATGTCTATCATGAGTAAAGTCTCTCGGATTCCAGACTTCAACTGATAGCAACCCTTTTTTTACCGCTTGACCTGTGACACCATAATCAGTCACAGAACGAAACATTTCAGGAAAAAGGCTAATAACGCCAACCCACATCATTTTCTCGCTCTGTACTCTGGCATCAGAATCCAGGATCCCAGTCAACTTCGATCCGTTGAGCGGAGCGATCAATATTCTTAATCACTTGCTCTTCAAGGAACGGAATTAAACGTTCCTTTTGTCCAAAAGCATCTTTTAGATTCGCTTTCACAACCAAAACATCATTTGAGCCGGTTTCCATGAGGTCAATGACCTCACCCAGGTGGTAACCACCTGTGGTGATCACCTGCATCCCAAATAATTCTCGCCAGTAGAACTCATCTTCTGACAGTTCAGGGAGTGACGCAGAGTCAACTGAAATCTCAAAATTGGTTAAAAGAAGGGAGTCTTCACGAACATCCAATCCTTCTAGCTTTACCACCATCCCTTTGTTATGGCGCTTCCAGCTTTCAACTTTGTACTCAATCCACTCTCCCTTACGGTTAATATACCAAGGGCTATAATCAAAAATACTTTCCGGATTGTCTGTGAAGGAAAAAACCTTAAGCCAACCGCGAATGCCGTAAGTTGATCCAAACTTACCAACAACAATTTTACTTTTCGGTTCACTCATTGTGCCTTGACCTTCCATCGACATTTACTAGTCATCTACAAATAGATTAAGCCGCTTTTTGAGCGTCTTTTACTAGTTTTGCTACACGATCAGACAGAGATGCACCTTGTCCAACCCAGTGGTTTACACGATCCAGATCAAGGCGAAGACCTTCTTCTTGACCAGATGCAGTAGGATTAAAGAAACCTACTTTCTCGATGAAACGACCAGTAGCAGCATTGCGGCTATCCGCAACTACAATTTGATAAAATGGACGCTTTTTAGCGCCGTGACGTGCCAAACGAATGGTTACCATATCGTCCTCTTTGCTTGCTTATATAATAAAATTAACCCCAAGAACTGTTTTTCAGAACAGTCGATTGGGGTCTCGTGCCAATTTAAAGCCCCCGAATTTTACTCTTATTCAGAGTCATTGCAAGGGCTTTAGCTATTTTTTAGCCATTGTGCGTCGACATGACGAAACCGCAGTAATTTACCGTCCGAATGGGTTAAAACCACCACCCATCATCCCCTGCATATTTCTCATCATGCCTTTCATGCCGCCTTTCTGCATTTTTTTCATCATTTTCTGCATTTGCGTAAACTGCTTCAGTAACCGGTTCACATCTTGAACCTGTGTTCCAGAACCAGCAGCGATTCGCTTCTTCCGAGAGCCCTTAATTACATCGGGATTCTGACGCTCTTTCATTGTCATCGAGCCGATAATCGCTTCCATCTGTTTGAACATCCGATCATCAACTTTATCTTTGATGCCGTCTTTCATGTTTGCCATTCCGGGAAGTTTATCCAGCATTCCCATCATGCCACCCATATTTTGCATCTGTCCCAGTTGCTCTCGGAAGTCTTCTAAATCAAAACCTTTTTTCTCTTTAAACTTTTGAGCAAGTTTCTGGGCTTTTTCCTGATCAACATTGCGTTGTAAATCTTCAATAAGAGAAAGAACATCCCCCATCCCCAAAATTCGTGACGCAACGCGATCTGGATGGAAGGGTTCTAAAGCATCGGTTTTCTCTCCGACCCCCAAGAACTTGATTGGCTTTCCCGTCACATGACGAACAGAGAGCGCGGCACCACCACGAGCATCCCCATCGACTTTAGTTAATACGACCCCCGTCAGAGGCAGTGCATCTCCAAAAGCCTTCGCGGTATTTGCAGCATCCTGACCTGTCATTGCATCGACAACAAACAGTGTCTCAACAGGATTAACCGCACGGTGAAGATCCTGGATTTCAGACATCATTTCTTCATCGATAGCCAAGCGACCAGCCGTATCGACGATGAGAACGTCGTAAAACTTTTTCCGTGCCTGATCAATTGCAGCTAAAGCAATATCAATCGGTTTCTGGTCTGCCGTTGAAGGAAAGAAGTCAACGCCAATATCAGTTGCCAGGGTTTCCAATTGTTTAATTGCAGCAGGACGATAAACGTCTGCGGAAACCACCAAGACTTTTTTCTTATCCCGCTCTTTGAGTAATTTCGACAACTTACCGACACTGGTTGTTTTACCCGCACCCTGTAAGCCTGCCATCAAAACGACAGCCGGTGGCTGAGCAGCAAGGTTCAGTGCTTCATTCGAAGCGCCCATCACCGCTTCAAGTTCAGCTTGTACAATCTTGATGAACTCCTGTCCCGGAGTGAGTGATTTGGAGACTTCAACGCCAACAGCGCCTTCTTTGACCCGATTGACAAATTCACGGATAACAGGAAGTGCGACATCAGCTTCAAGCAGAGCCATCCGCACTTCTCTCAGTGTTTCTTTGATGTTTTCTTCGGTCAAACGACCTTTACCACTGATATTTTTCAGCGTCTTGGACAAACGATCAGTTAGATTCTCAAACATACTGCATCTCTTCGCGGTGCTGTGAATTTCTATAAATTAGGTCCGAGTATACCTTAGCCAAAGCAGATAGTCATATCTGTTCAGTCATCGATATCACTTCTCTGACCTCGATATTCCAGCGAAATTGGCAATCTATTATTTCGGCTGTAAACGATTTGTTTTATGTCATTCAAAATTAAGTGGTCAACCGTGGCTCATTGACACATAGGCATGTATAATTCATCTTCTTTACACTCTTTTTTGATGAGATATATGGATAAATTTATCGCAATAGTTGCTTCGCTTTTTTACTGTCTCGCTATTGCAACCATCATTCCGGGACTGGTCAATCAAACGGGTATTAAAGCAAAAGCCGTATTGATTTTCGCTGCAGCTGCGCTGCTCTTACATGCGTGGTTACTTAGCGATTTGATCTTCCACCCGAACGGCCAGAATCTAAGCATCCTGAATGTTGGTTCTCTCATCAGTTTCATCATTGGCTTAGTGATGAGCGGTGCAATGCTCAGGACTCGGTTGTGGTTTATGCTGCCAGTGGTTTACTGTTTTGCAGCAATTAATTTGTCTGCGGCAGCAAGCCTTCCCGGAAATTTCATTACTCATATGGAAGACAACCTGCCGCTGTTGATCCATATTTTCCTTGCACTATTCTCTTATTCGACGCTGACAATTGGTGCACTGTATGCACTTCAATTAGCTTGGTTAGATCATAAACTGAAAACGAAAAAATCATTAGCGATTAACCCGAATCTCCCTCCTTTACTCCAAATAGAGAGACAACTGTTTCGTATCATTCTGATCGGTAATGTGCTGTTAACCGGCACCTTAATCACCGGCTTTGTCTTCATCGAAGAAATCTTTGCTCAAGGGAAAGCGCATAAAGGTATCTTGTCGGTCATTGCCTGGGTTGTGTATACCGTGCTGCTATGGGGCCATTATCAGAAAGGATGGCGAGGAAGAAAGGTGACCTGGTTTGCAATTGCCGGCGCCTTTATTTTGACTTTGGCTTACTTCGGCAGCCGTTTTGTCCGAGAATTCATCTTACATTAACTTGTTGAAATACTTTATGGATTGACACAAAAGCAGAGTTCAGCCATAAAGGTCACAACATCAATAAAGGAAGTTATTTATTTTGGACGACATATCAACTGGTGTCTTATTTACGCTACTTGCGTGTCTTATCATCATCTCAGGATATTTCTCCGGTTCAGAAACAGGCATGATGGCATTGAATCGCTATCGCCTGAAGCATCTGGCTAAAACAGGCCATAAAGGTGCAAAGCGTGTTGAAAAACTATTAAGCCGCCCAGACCGCCTGATCGGTCTGATTCTGATCGGCAATAACTTAGTCAATATTATCGCTTCCGCAATTGCGACGATTCTCGGCATGCGGCTGGGTGGAAACATGGGGGTTGCGATTGCAACCGGTATTTTGACATTGGTGATTCTGGTCTTTGCCGAGGTCACGCCAAAAACACTCGCCGCACTCCATCCAGAAAAAGTTTCTTATATCAGTAGTTTTCTGCTGACGATTCTCATGAAACTCCTGTCACCACTGGTGCTCTTCGTCAATCTCATCACCAACGGATTTATTAAGCTGTTGGGTGTCTCGGCACGACAAAATGGCGGTGATCATCTCAGTTCGGAAGAACTAAGAACCGTGGTTAATGAAGCGGGGGGGCTGATTCCGAAACGACATCAAGACATGCTGTTATCTATTCTCGATTTAGAGCACGTCACCGTAAACGATATTATGGTTCCTCGTAATGAGATTACCGGCATTAATATCAATGATGACTGGAAATCGATCGTCCGTCAGTTAACGCATTCCCCTCATGGTCGAGTGGTGCTCTATCGGGATAATATTGATGAAGTCGTGGGTATTTTAAAACTCAGAGACCCCTTCCGTCTGATGCTTGAGAAAAACGAGTTTAATAAAGAGATGTTACTTCGCGCCGCAGACGAGGTGTATTTCATTCCAGAATCAACACCACTCAATGTGCAGTTACTGAAGTTCCAGAGAAATAAAGAGCGGATTGGACTGATTGTTGATGAATATGGCGATATCAATGGCCTTGTCACGCTTGAAGATATTCTTGAAGAGATCGTGGGTGAGTTTACGACCTCGATTTCGCCAAGCCTTGCTGATGAAATAACACCGCAGAGTGATGGCAGTTTCCTCATCGAAGGCAGCGCCAACATTCGGGATATCAACAAAAGTCTGAAATGGAAACTACCAACCAACGGCCCAAGAACCTTAAACGGTTTAATTCTGGAACATTTGGAAGATATCCCTCAAACTCAACTCAGTATCAATGTTGCTCAACATGCGATGGAAATTATTGATATTGAAGAGAATCGAATTAAGCTCGTCAAAGTTTTTCCGGACAAAGCCAAAAAGTCATAACGCATTCTCAATAACAGCTCATGGGGATAGCTTGGGTTTCAGGTTTAGAACTAACTGGCACATCCACTAAAAGTAAAAAGCTTGGCATAAAGCCAAGCTTTTTTGTAAACATACATTGTCTGTGTGAACATGTATTGTCGTCAGCGACAATTAGTCTACTTTTAGTTCCTGAAGCATTGATTCTGGCAGCGCCAAATCATCATTCTGGTTCACGCTGATACCACTTGAAATGACAGCTTTAGCAATATCCTTCGCCTCATCCAAAGAGTGCATCGCTGCGGTTCCGCATTGATAGATGTTCAACTCTGGGATTTTGTTCTGGTCTTCAACCTTCTGCACATCTTGCATTGCAGCTAACCAAGCATCAGCGACTCGCTGCTCAGAAGGCACACCAATTAAGCTCATGTAGAAGCCAGTCCGGCATCCCATAGGGGAAATATCAATAATTTCAACACCGTTACCATTGAGATGAGCTCTCATAAAACCTGCAAATAAGTGTTCTAGTGTATGAATACCTTTCTCGGAAAGGATATCTTGATTTGGTACGGTAAAGCGTAAATCAAACACCGTAATCGTATCGCCTTTAGGGGTATTCATTTTTTTCGCAACACGGACGGCTGGGGCATGCATACGTGTATGATCCACCGTAAAACTATCTAATAATGGCATAATAATAATTCTCCATTTCGACTGATTCTAACAACCAGTATCAATTGTATCTTGTGAGTCGTACAACGTTATCTCAGATAAGCTTCACTAAACTTTGATGTTTAGAGCATGAGTCATGACAACGATAACCCGACCTCGGTATTCCCAATAATCATTCACATGCAGCCTGGGCCGGCTGTTCTTCCTGAGTATTTGAGTAAGAAAAATACTGCTGTAAAAATACATCAAAGTCACAACGATCATCTTGTTCAATCTGATCTTGTTCGACCATCGAGCGTGTGACTTCTTCTTCCATCAGTTTCTGCGAGTAATACTGATAATTATGTGCCAGATGATACTGACGATAAATATCACCAAGCGCCCTGCCTGTTTTTCCTAACCCACCAGACTGTTTAATCTGTTCCAAGAACTGTCCGGATAATGTACTTTCCGGCAGATCAATATAAGTCGATAACTGTTCGCAGGCATCCTGATAAGCATGATCACCCGCAGCTTGATCCATCCATTCAGCAACGAGTTTTAACTCACCGAAAACCCGCTTTGCCCAAGCTTGTAAAGTTAGCACTTCACCATGACACCCGATTTGAAGTTCCAATCCGGGTTTTCGTCCTTCCAGAATTACTTTTTGCCAGTTTTCTCTCCAGCAATTCAGCTCACAATCATCCATCGGTTCTGAATCCGATAATGCCGCCCAGGTCAGGAAAAGATCCAAGAAACGGATTTGGGTTTCAGTAATGCCTATCGGGCTAAATGGATTAACATCCAATGAACGAACTTCAATGTATTCAATACCTCGATTTGCCAATGCTTCAGAAGGCTTTTCGCCACTCTGGGTGACACGCTTAGGTCGAATCGGAGCATACAATTCGTTTTCGATTTGAAGCACATTACTATTCAGCTGATTGTACTCACCATTGACTTTCACACCGATCTGAGCAAATTCTTCCGATGGAGAATGAATTGCCTGACGAAGCCCATCAAGATATTGTTCGAGACTATTAAAACCGATTTTGAGAGTACTCTGAGCACTATTGGTATAACCCAAATCACTCAGTCGTAGCGAAGTCGCATGCGGCAGGTATAACGTCTCACCGATATTTTCAAAAGGCAGCGATGTTTCACGGCCTTTGATAAATGATGAACATAGTGCAGGCGATGCGCCAAACAGATAAGGGAGTAACCAGCCAAATCGGTAGTAATTTCGAATCACACCCAGATAAGCTTCTGACTTCGAAGCACAGCGTTCACTGTCAGATTGTGTACCGAATAAGGCATCCCAGAAGGATTCCGGAAAAGAGAAATTAAAGTGAACCCCGGAAATAATCTGCATCAGGCTGCCGTAACGATTCTTTAATCCCTGACGATACAGCGTTTTCATCTTACCGATGTTCGACGTTCCATATTTTGCGAGTTGAATATTCTCTTCATCACCGACATAACAAGGCATTGACATTGGCCATAGCCCCTCATCATCAATTGTGACCTGCGCAAAACGATGGATGTCGGATAGTTGCTGAACCAAAGTCGAAATATCCTGACTCACTGGTGTAATAAACTCAAGCAACTGTTCTGCAAAATCCGTTGTAATAAACTGGTTTGTTAATGCCGCGCCCAATGCTTCCGGGTGCGGTGTCTGAACTAACTGTCCATCCTTGGTGTATCGTAACGTCTCTCGCTCAACACCCCGATTAAAAGCGTTGACGATACCCGGTTGTTGAGCAACCAACTTTAGTCGTGTGGCAAAATTAGTCAAAATATTATTCGCTTCTTGTAAATTTGTCGTACCCAGTCAGAAAATCCCAGACACACCGACAAATCAGCTTCTCGTATAGTCTTTATGTGTACTCTAGTGGACGATTTCAAGATCTTCCATCGGGATTTTTAACTTTTCTAACTGCGGTTTTAGGGTCTTCATGTCACCCACAACAATAATCTGATAATCCTTCGGATTGAACCATTTTTTTGCCAGTTGATCCAATACATCTCGATCAACCGTCGCAACAATCTGATTTCTCTGCTGAAGATAATCATGGTCCAAACTATATGCCATAATACCATTGAGCAGTTGAGACTTTTGTGATGGCGTTTCATAAGATAATGCATCCTGCTGCCCAACAGCAAGGCGCATGAAATGCATCTCTTCTGGCGTCATCCCCGATTGACTGTAACGCTTCATTTCATGCTGCATTTCCCGAATCGCACTCACTGTTGCATCATTGCGAACCGAGGCACTATAGATGATGACACCAATTTCCCGGTTGCCTGCCAACGTGCTACTCACACCATAGGTATAACCTTTGTCCTCTCTCAGATTCTGGTTCATTCGGCTATTGAAGTTCCCTGCCAAATTAAAATTCGCCAGTTGTGTCAGGAATTGCTCTCCCGTCGCATCAAACGGTAATCCCTGACGGACATAACGAACAATACTCTGCAAAGCACCGGGCTTGTCAACAAGATAAATTTTTTGTCCATGCAGCTCAGGAACAATTTGGGGATCCAACAAGGGTGCATCATCACCTTTCCATGCCGATAAAGAAGCAACTGATTTGATTGCTTCTTGCTTGGAAATATCACCCACGACAGCAATCTGAGTACCATGAGGAGTATAGTGCTGATGATAAAAAGACTTCACGTCATCCAAAGTGAGTGCACCAAGCGACGTTTCAGTCCCCTCGCTGATGCGTGAAAACAACGAATCACCGAACAAGACTTGCTGAGTCGCCTGTGAAGCAAGCCAGCTCAACTTTTGATGTTGATAAATCGCACCTTGAATCATTTGATTTCGAATCCGCTTAAAGTCTGATACGGCAAACTTAGGCTGGAATAGCATCTCCTCAACAATTGCCATTGTTCGAGGCAGATTCTTACTCAAACTCGATATCGTAATACGTGTCGTATAAGTTTGAGTATCAACAGATATCACTGAGCCAAGCTTATCCAGTTCGGATTGTATTTGCTCGGCAGAGTGAGTCAGACTGCCTTCAGATAATAAAAGAGCCGTTAATTCAGCCAACCCCTCTTTTCCCTGAGGAACAAAGCGGTTTCCTGCCGGTAAATTAATACTCACCAAAACCGTCGGAGTCTCTGTTGTAACCGTCCCCATCAGCGCAATACCATTCTCATAATATGCGCTATAAAGTTTTGGCATGTGTAACCTGACAGGGCCAGATGTAGAAGGAATCACCGAGCGATCAAAAGAGTCGCTAACCGTTCGAAATGCCAAATCCTGATCATCGACATGATGAGGAGCAGCACTGATATGCTTTGGTGCGATAAAGTTCGCAGGTCTGACTGCCAGATTATTCTTTCCTCGAGGTACAACACTTAAAGTCACTTTATGATGATTAACAATAAATTGCCGTAACACACGCTGTACCGATGCAGAAGATACCATGTCCAGATCATCCAGTTCCTGCTGCAACCGATCGGGTTGCCCAAAGAATGTTTGGTTACTGGCTAACTGGGTGACCTTACCTTTAACACTTTCCAAGGCAAAAACGGCATTGGCTTTTGCCATCCCTTTAATCTCATCCAGACGTTCCTGCGCAACGCCCTGCTTTTCAAGCTTTCTGACGATATTGAGTAGTTTCTGAGATAATTGTTGTAAATCATGCTGCTTATCTGAGGGTGCCATCGCATAAACATAGAATGTACAGGCAAGCTCACCGCATCTCTGAAAAGCACCGGCACTTAACGCTTGCTGAGTTTTGACCAGTGACTGATAGAGTAAACTGTTATTTCCATCACCAAGCACTTGGGCCAGCACATCTAGCGAAGCTTGGCTTTTCGCCCCTTTATATTCTGTCGGCCAGCCGATAACAACCATCGGCTGCTGAATACGATCTTCCATTGTGACATATCGATCTGTCGATAACGTGACCGGGCGTTTTAAGGGCGCCTTCACCTCGGGTCCTTTAGGGATGGATCCAAAATATTTCTCGACCCAAGCAAGGGTCTGTTCAGGGTTGATATCACCCCCGATGGTCAAAACAGCATTATTCGGACCATACCAACGGAGAAAGAAGGCTTTTAAATCATTGACATCCACATTGTCTAAATCCTGGACATATCCAATCGGCTGCCATGAATAGGGATGATTCTGAGGAAACATTGCCTCCCCCATCTTTTCCCACATCAAGCCATAAGGACGATTGTCATAATTCTGAGCCCGTTCGTTTTTAACGGTATCACGCTGAATTTCGAATTTTCGCTGAGAGACCGCATCCAACAAAAAACCCATCCGGTCAGATTCAAGCCAAAGCACCTTTTCAAGCTGGTTAGCCGGCACCGTTTCATAATAATTAGTGCGATCCTGATTTGTAGATCCATTCAAAGAGCCACCGGCTTCGGTAATCAGCTTAAAATGTTGCTGATCCTTCACATGCTTTGAGCCTTGAAACATCATATGTTCAAAAAAATGAGCAAACCCGGTTCTCCCCTGCGACTCTCTGGCAGAACCAACATGGTAAGTGACATCGACATGTACTAATGGATCAGAGTGATCCGGAGACAAAATAACTGTCAGGCCATTGGCTAATTTATATTTAGAATACGGAATTTGGACTTGGCCGGGTTGAGGCAATTGCTTCTCAACCAACGTTACACCTTGAGGAAGAGCATCCGGATCACGGACGGAAGAACAACCAGAAAAAACAGCCAGGCAGAGAAGGCAAAGCAACAGCTTTCTCATTTCATCTCCTTAAAACAAACCATAAAATAACGCAGCCAATATGGCATATCGAATCGCTTTACCAATCAGGATCAAAAACATAGAAGGCAGAAAACGCATCCGAAGCCAGCCTGCTGCAATACACATTGCATCACCAATCACAGGTAACCAACTAAATAACAAAGCCCAGTAGCCATATTGTCGTAACCAAGCTAAAGACTTCTGACCGCGTTTATTCTCCTGAGTTCTGTTCGGAAGCCATATACCGATCCCATAGTTGACCATGCCACCCAACGTGTTGCCCAAAGTCGCTATCGCAACAATCGTGAAAGTCGGATATAGGTGAAGATTGAGGGTCGCAATTAACGCGGCTTCAGAGCCACCCGGTAGGATGGTAGCACTCAGGAAACCACCAATAAAGAGTGCCCAAAGTGCTGATTCCTGTAAAGATAATCCGAGCCCTGAAAAAAAGGTTTCCCAGAATTCTAACATTGCATATCAAGCAAAATTTTGCCTCGGGTATGGCCGGTTGCGACTTGGCGGTGCGCTTCTTGCACTTCATGTAGCGGGTATATATGCTGAATTTCTGTTTTCAGTAAACCGACGCCAACCATATAGAGCATGGTATCAAGTTGTTCTGGCTCCGGATCAACCAGCATTCCCATCGCATTAAAACCGAGTAACTTGGCTTTTTCACAAATCATCTCAGCAGTCACAGTCGGTACTGTAACGACTGTTGCCTGATCTCTTAGACATTTCAAGGCATCCAATGCAATCTGCCCACCGACCAGATCGATCAGTATATCCACATCTTCCAGCCGTTCAGATACTGGTGCAAAGTTATAATTAATCGCATGCGCGCCCAACGTTGCCAGATAATCAAGATTTTCTTCACTGCAAGTGGTGTAAACTTCTGCTTTGGCGGCCACTGCAATTTGGACAGCTAAATGCCCGACCCCACCAGCTCCGGCAAGAATCAAAACCCGATCGCCTTCTTTCACCTGCGCTTTATTTAATGCCTGAACCGCCGTTTGCCCCGCCAATGGTAATACAGCAGCCGCTTCCAACGTGACCGAAGGAGGCACATAACTTAATTCACTTTCAGGCACACAAACGTACTGGCTGTAGCCACCGCCTTTCAAAGGAAAGCCAATGAAACCAGCGACAAAATCATTCACCTGAAACCGTTCAGCATCTTGACCACATCGAATCACAGTCCCGGAAATATCATAACCGGGTACCCATGGCAGTTGATCTTTATTCTGATCGGCAGCCCACCCCAAACCGGAGCGAGTTTTTACATCGATTGGATTGATACCAGCAAAAGCAACTTTGACCAGCACTTCTCCGGCTCCGGGTTCTGGTATCAAATTGGATTGAATCACCAATACATCTTCGTCACCAAACTGGGTTATCGCAATTTGCTTGTTATCCATATCCAACGTCCTTACCTATTTATATCGATGTAAAAATCAAAGGAATACCTTGAGGTATTCCTTTGAATATATATCATTTTACCCTCTATCGTGAACATCTGACGGTAAATTTGCAGAAAAATTAACCGACTAGCGCTAAAAGAATCCCCGCAGCAACCGCAGATCCTAAAACACCAGCCACATTAGGCCCCATCGCATGCATCAGTAGAAAATTCTGCGGGTTTGCCTGCAATCCGACCTTATTCACCACCCGGGCAGCCATCGGTACAGCGGAGACACCTGCCGCACCAATCAGCGGATTGATACTTTCTTTAGACAGCTTATTCAATAACTTAGCCATCAATACGCCACCAGCAGTCCCGATACTAAATGCCACCGCACCCAACGCCAGAATACCTAAGGTTTCAAGATTTAAGAATTTATCAGACTGTAATTTAGAACCAACACCTAAGCCAAGAAATATTGTTACAATATTAATCAGTTCATTCTGAGCGGTTTTCGATAAACGCTCGACAACCCCAACTTCCCGCATAAGATTACCAAGACAAAACATCCCCACCAAAGGCGTCGCTGATGGCAATAAGAGAATTGTCATCAATAACACCAGCATCGGAAAGAAAATTTTCTCTAGCCGCCCAACATAGCGCAATTGTGCCATTTGTATTTGTCGCTCTGCCGGTGTTGTCAGCGCTTTCATGATCGGTGGCTGAATAATCGGCACTAACGCCATATAGCTATATGCAGCCACTGCAATTGCCCCTAATAAATCAGGTGACAAGCGACTCGCCAGAAATATTGCTGTCGGCCCATCAGCGCCCCCAATAATTGCGATTGAAGACGCATCCGCCATGGAAAATTCCATTCCCGGCACCAAGTTGAGCAGAATCGCCCCAATCAAAGTGGCAAAAATCCCCAATTGAGCCGCAGCCCCCAGCCATAAGGTCTTCGGGTTGGCAATTAACGCCCCAAAATCAGTCATGGCGCCAACCCCCATAAAGATCAACAGGGGAAATACGCCAGACTCAATACCGACATGATAGATATAATAAAGTAATCCGCCCGGCTCGGTAAAACCTGCGTTGGGAATATTGGCTAAAATGGCACCAAAGCCAATCGGCAATAGCAGTAAGGGTTCAAACCCTTTGGCAACTGCTAAAAATAGCAACAGACATCCGACAAGAATCATGCAAATCTGACCAAATTCAAAATTTGCAATACCAGTCTCCGTCCATAAGGTTAGTAATCCGTCCATGAGTCACCTTTATGCCAAACTGAATAGCGGTGAACCGACATGCACCGAGTCACCTTCTTTCACCAAAACGTCCTGCACAGTGCCATTTTTAGCAGCACGAACCTCGGTTTCCATTTTCATCGCTTCTAGTACAATCAGCACATCGCCCTCATTCACGGGATGACCGGGCAAAGCATTCACTTTAAAAATCGTTCCCGCCAAAGGTGCGGTGATGACTTCTGCATCTCCTTTTGAGACAGGCTCAGTCGGTTGTGCTGCTGCATTCGAGGCCGATGTCACAGACGTTAACTGCCCTTGTGGACCGACTTCAACCGCATAGACTTGACCATCGACTTTCACACTATAGGATTCGACACCTTTATTGTTAGAAACAGTGTTGTTGGAGACAGTTCCGTCAGAGCCAGCATCAGGTACTGCTTTTACTGCTGTCGCATCTTCACCGGTAGGTCGAGGTTCGAACGCGTCAGGGTTATTTCTGTTTTTGAGGAACTTGAGCCCAACCTGCGGGAAAAGCGCATACGTCAGAACATCATCGACGACGGACTCAGCCAAAGCGATCCCTTCAGCTTTAGCTTTCTCGGTCAGCTCATCGGTGAGTATTGCCATTTCAGATTCAATCAAGTCCGCCGGGCGACAAGTAATGGGCTGCTGCCCCTCAAGTACTCGCGCCTGAAGTTCAGCACTGACAGGGGCAGGCGCAGCACCATACTCCCCTTTCAGAACCCCAGCGGTTTCTTTGGTAATACTCTTATATCGTTCACCCATCAACACGTTAATTACCGCTTGAGTCCCGACGATTTGTGATGTCGGAGTCACCAATGGGATATAACCGAGATCATGGCGAACTTTCGGAATTTCAGCCAAAACTTCGTCAATACGATCCGCCGCACCTTGATCCTTTAACTGCCCTTCCATATTGGTTAGCATTCCACCTGGCACCTGAGCAATCAGAATACGAGAATCGACCCCTTTAAGCTGCCCTTCCCATTTCGCATATTTTTTGCGGACATCACGGAAATACGCTGCAATGGGAGCTAACTGTTCCAGAGAAAGCCCAGTATCTCGCTCACTATTCTCCAACATGGCAACAACCGTTTCCGTCGGTGTGTGTCCATATGTCTGGCTCATCGATGAAATCGCTGTATCTAAAATATCAATTCCCGCTTCAACGGCTTTGATGGCTGTTGCTGTCGATAGCCCCGTGGTCGCATGACAATGCAATGCTAACGGCACATCACAGGACTGCTTAATTCTACGGATTAATGTTTCAGCTTCATAAGGTTTCAATAACCCTGACATGTCTTTGATACATAAAGAGTGGCAGCCAAGATCTTCCAGACGCTTCGCCAGATCAACCCACATATCGATGTTATGAACCGGACTTGTGGTGTAAGAGAGCGTACCTTGTGCATGAGCGCCGACATCGATCGTCGATTGAACTGCTTTCTTGAAGTTACGCACATCATTCATTGCGTCAAAGATCCGAAAGACATCCATCCCATTTCGATGTGCTCGCTCCACGAATTTTTCGACAACATCATCTGCGTAATGACGATATCCCAATAGATTCTGACCACGCAACAACATCTGCATCGGGGTTTTCGGCATCGCCTGCTTCAGTGTTCTGAGTCGCTCCCATGGGTCTTCTCCCAGAAAGCGAATACAAGAATCAAACGTTGCGCCTCCCCAAGTTTCTAAAGACCAATAACCAACCTGATCAAGCGCTGATGCGATGGGTAACATATCTTCAATACGCATCCGCGTCGCAAACAAAGACTGGTGTGCGTCTCGAAGAACGACATCAGTAAGTGCTAATGATTTAGACATACAACACTCCTATTTATATTATTTATGTTTGGCTGATGAGCGATATTGGTGTACAGCGGCTGAAATAGCAGCAACAACCTGAGGGCTAACATCCGTTGAATGGGTAAGTATCTGTGGAGACCGACTGACGTCAGGTGGAGATGGGGGGGACTCTTGAGGCACAATCTTGGACATCAGACTGACTAGATAGACCATAATCGTCAGAAACGCGAAGACAACGAGCATTCCTGTCATCATTAAGGTAGCGGCTTCTGACAATAAACTTCCTATATGACTCATTCTATTTCCTTTTCATTGATTGTCTGGGCAGACATTTGTTAAATATCCGTATCAACAAACTTAAAACGAGCTATCTCAACGCCTGACTGATGTCAGTCGACCATACATATGGTCGAGATCCGTATATCACATCAAGAATTCAACGCAAACAGTATCGGATAAAGTTTATGCAAATGCTGAGATAAAGATAGAAAAAAGAAATAAATCGAGACAGCAATACGTGAGTAAGCTATCAAAAAATAAAAGAATAATCGAAAAGCAGATGAGAAGAAAAACAAGGAAATGGCGCGCTCGGAAGGATTCGAACCTTCGACCGCCTGGTTCGTAGCCAGGTACTCTATCCAGCTGAGCTACGAGCGCGCTGATGAAATGCATTATTGATCAAAAATTGAAGTAATGGCGCGCTCGGAAGGATTCGAACCTTCGACCGCCTGGTTCGTAGCCAGGTACTCTATCCAGCTGAGCTACGAGCGCACTGTTAAATCAATTTATTGATATTGCCGTCAACATCAAAGTGGCGCGCTCGGAAGGATTCGAACCTTCGACCGCCTGGTTCGTAGCCAGGTACTCTATCCAGCTGAGCTACGAGCGCGCAATACTTCAATATTTACTGCAGTGTTGTTCCATTCACGAATATTCGTGCTTATGGCGGTGAGGGAGGGATTCGAACCCTCGATACGGCTACAAACCGTATACTCCCTTAGCAGGGGAGCGCCTTCAGCCTCTCGGCCACCTCACCACAACACAGTCACAAAGTGGCGCGCTCGGAAGGATTCGAACCTTCGACCGCCTGGTTCGTAGCCAGGTACTCTATCCAGCTGAGCTACGAGCGCGCAATACTTCATGTATCAAGCAAGACATGGCGGTGAGGGAGGGATTCGAACCCTCGATACGGCTACAAACCGTATACTCCCTTAGCAGGGGAGCGCCTTCAGCCTCTCGGCCACCTCACCGTCTTGCGGAGGCACATATTACGATTTACCAAAAATATGTCAAACATTTTCTTGGAAAAAACGGGAAAAAACGCATTAAGCGTTGGGTATTTAATCAATGTGAAATAAATTGATTCTTTTATCGCCAGACAAGATACCACTCGCCCTAAGTCACCAATCAATCGATTTGTGACTCAAATCATCAGCGTAATAAAAAACAAGAAAACAGAGAGAATAACGATGACTCAGTTGAAACAAAAAAGGCTGACAAAGAGAATTGCCAGCCTTTCATCGAGGGATTAATAGCTCGGTGTACCTGAGCTGCTATTTCCGCCTTTTTCTGCTTGAATACGCATGTATATTTCTTCACGATGAACAGATACTTCTTTGGGAGCATTGACACCAATTCTCACTTGGTTGCCTTTCACACCGAGTACAGTTACTGTGACTTCATCACCTATCATGAGCGTTTCGCCTACACGGCGAGTCAAAATTAGCATTCTTTGGCTCCTTGAGTTATCTCTGTTTTGCCTTGACCATATTATTATCTATTAAAAACCCTATAGGGGTAAACTGTCTCATACAAAATCAGCCCATAAAACGCTGTTTAGGTTCATGATCAACAAATGAACCGGAAATAACATAAGCTTCATGGACGACATTTGTAGCACTATCTATTTGTTCAGGCGCAATCACCAAACTATGAGATAAGCTATCAGAATAACCACTATCTATCAGAATATTGGCAGAACAAAGCAACTGATATGTTGAATCAATCAAATCATTCGCTTTCTTGCCGACAATCGTCAGTAAGCTAACTGGCTTACTATTACGGATTTTCTCTTCAAACACCAGTCCCAACTTAGCACTAGCATCCGGTTTAATCAGTAAAGCTGTGAATTCTGCATCCCCGATCACATTCCATACATCAATTCCTAATAAATGGCATTGTTTCAGAATGGAATCAATATGATGAGACTCAAAACTCAGCTTGACCATCTCTTTTTGGACCGCAATACCACACACGTCATACTGCGAGCTCTCCCCTCGAATGAGGGTCCCCTCATTCTGTTCAAATGTCGATAAAACCCTCAACGGAACCTGATGTTGCCATGCATATTGGACACACGGCAAATGGAGCACTTTGGCACCTTTTCGGGACATCTCTTCCATTGACGGGAAATCGATAATATCGAGTTTTCGGGCATTGTCGACAATTCTGGGGTCCGTACTATAAATGCCATCAACATCGGTAAAGATCTGGCATTCATCCGCTGCCAACATGCCGGCAAGCGTCACCGCGGTCGTATCAGAACCGCCTCGTCCCAGGGTCGTGATATCACCCTTTTCATTCACGCCTTGAAAACCAGCAACAATCACGATCGTATCTTCATCCAATAACTGCTGAATTCTCGCTGTATCAGCTTGTAGAATCGTCGCATCATTGTGCTGATTTGTCGTCATAATACCAAGCTGGGAACCTGTGAATGAACGCGCTGAATACCCCATTTTATGCAGCGTCATTGCCAAAAGAGCCATCGATGCCTGCTCTCCAGCGGATAAAATCACATCCAGTTCCCTAGCATTTGGAACCCGATCAACCTGATGGGCTAAATCTAATAATCGATTGGTCTCACCAGACATCGCCGACACAACGACAACCACCTGCTGACCACGCTCTTTCGCATCAATTACATGTTTTGCTACCGTATGGATTCTTTCAATCGAACCCATCGATGTCCCACCAAATTTTTGAACTATAAGGGGAGTTTTCACCAGTCGTCACCTTCCTAAGACAGAGTCTCACTCAGAAATCAACCCAGACAATCAGTTTGGGCCTCATTCGGTCCATAGTGATGTCACCTGACGATTCAAGAACATCACCGTAAATACGATAAAAACAAAACCAAGTGGTTTATCAGCTTAGTTTACAGGCGCTAATTAAACCACTTGGTCAGGAATAAATAATTATTTTGAATCAATCTAAAGTTACATGTAATTCAGATTACAACTGGGACTCAATCCATGTTTCCGCCGATGCCAGAGCCTGAGACAGTGCATTTACATCGCTGCCGCCAGCCTGAGCCATATCCGGACGACCACCGCCCTTGCCACCGACTTGTTGAGCAACCAGATTGACAAGCTCTCCGGCTTTCACCTGCCCCGTCAAATCTTTCGTCACCCCGGCAATGAGACCAACTTTGTCGTCATTCACATTACCCAGCAGAATCACCCCGCTGCCCAGCTGATTTTTTAACTCATCAACCATACCGCGAAGGGCTTTATTATCCGCACCTTGTAATTGAGCGACTAAAACTTTCACACCAGCTATCTCTTTCACTTGCTGGAGCAAATTAGAACTGGCCTGAGATGCTAGCTTATCTTTTATCTGCTGAATTTCTTTTTCCAACTGTCTGGCTTTCTGAGCCGCTTCCGCCAACTTACCTTCATAAGTAGCTTGCTGCTCATCAATCATATCCAGTGCAGATTCACCAGTGACGGCTTCAATCCGACGAACCCCCGCAGCGATACCACTTTCAGAGACAATCTTAAACAACCCGATATCACCAGTACTGCTTGCATGGACACCACCACACAGCTCCGTCGAAAAATCACCCATCGACAATACGCGAACTTTGGTATCGTATTTTTCGCCAAATAAAGCCATCGCGCCTTTCGCTTTCGCTTCATCAAGGTCCATGATATTGGTTTCAACGGTATGGTTTTTCCGAATATGCTGGTTGACCATCCGTTCGACTTCTTTCAGTTCTTCAGCCGTCATGGCTTCCATGTGAGAGAAGTCAAATCTCAGGCTTTCCGCCCGGACCAATGAACCTTTCTGTGTCACATGCTCACCCAAAATACGGCGCAATGCTTCGTGCAGCAAATGGGTCGCAGAATGGTTCAGAGATGTAGCAGCTCTTCTTTTGGCATCAACCTGAGCCTCAGCCGTTTCACCTTGAGTCAGAACGCCTTCAACCAATGAGCCGTAATGAATGATTGCATTGCCTTGTTTCTGAGTATCAACAACCTGAAACACACCGCCATCGGTACGAATAACACCGGCATCACCACACTGACCACCAGATTCCGCATAAAATGGCGTTTCATCCAATACCAGCATGGCGTGGTCACCGGATGACAAAGTCTCAATCGGTTCACCATGAACAAACATAGCAACAATTTTGCCTTGCCCTTCCGTCCCTTCATAACCACAGAAATGGCTTGAAGCATCAACTTTAATCATGGTGTTATAATCGGTGCCGAACTGTCCGGCTTCGCGAGCACGCTGACGCTGTGCTTCCATCGCCTGTTCAAATCCGGCTTCATCAATACTGAGGCCATGTTCACGTACAACGTCATTGGTCAAATCAGCAGGGAAACCATAGGTGTCATAAAGTTTGAAAACCGTTTCTCCGTCGAGAACCTTGCCATCCAGATTTTCCAACGCATCATTCAGAATAGACATGCCGCGTTCCAGAGTTCTCCCGAAGTTTTCTTCTTCGATACGGAGCACTTTTTCAACGACCGCTTGCTGTTTTTTCAATTCTTTACCGGCACTGCCCATGATCTCAGCCAATGGACCAACCAATTTATGGAAGAATACGCCCTGAGCACCCAGTTTGTTGCCATGACGTACAGCGCGACGAATGATGCGTCGTAAAACATAACCCCGCCCTTCGTTAGATGGTACGACCCCATCAACAACTAAGAACGAACAAGAACGGATATGATCCGCAACCACGCGAAGCGACTGATTTGAGAGATCATCGCATCCAATCACTTGCGCAGCTTCTTTAATCAGAGTCTGGAATACGTCGATTTCATAATTGGAGTGCACACTTTGCATAATGGCAGAAACACGCTCAATCCCCATACCTGTATCGACGGACGGTTTTGGCAGAGGTTCCATCGTGCCATCAGCATGGCGGTTGTACTGCATGAAAACGTTATTCCAGATTTCAATGAACCGGTCACCGTCTTCTTCTGGTGATCCCGGAGGACCGCCCCAGATGCTCTCACCATGGTCATAGAAAATTTCAGAACACGGTCCACACGGTCCGGTATCGCCCATTTGCCAGAAGTTATCTGACTCATAAGGCTTGCCACCCTTTTTATCCCCAATACGGATGATACGATCCGTTGGCAGACCAATCTGCTTGTGCCAGATATCAAACGCTTCGTCATCAGTCTGATAAACAGTGACAAGCAAACGCTCCTGAGGCAACTTAAGGATTTCAGTCAGAAACTCCCACGCATACTGGATTGCATCTTGCTTAAAATAATCACCGAAACTGAAGTTACCCAACATTTCAAAAAATGTATGGTGTCGTGCGGTAAAACCGACATTTTCCAGATCATTATGTTTACCACCAGCCCGAACACAGCGTTGCGCGGTAACAGCGCGCGTATAATCACGCTTTTCTAATCCAAGAAAACAGTCTTTAAACTGGTTCATCCCCGCATTCGTGAATAGCAGTGTTGGATCATTGGCAGGGACCAAAGATGAACTGTCTACGATTTGATGTCCTTTTGTCTCAAAGAACGAGAGGAACGCCTGGCGAACCTCGTCAGTGCTCATGTACATGCGCTATTCCTGAAATATTCAAAGATTCAACTAAAATTTTGCGCACTATTGTAAAGCATGGATAAGTGTTCGCCTAGTTTTGTTTTGAATTGTCAATACAGAGACACAAGGTCGGACATCGACTTCATGCTATTGAAAAGGCTGGTCAACAAAATCAACCGGTGCGGAAGGAGTAAATATAAGTACATTATCTGTGTTTGGGATTCAATGCATATTGAATCTGTTCAAAATTAAACCCTCGATACTGCAAAAACCGAACTTGTTTCGCATACACCTTGGGATCTTTCACTGGCTCTTCAATACTGATGCCAAATTTTCTCTCCGCTGTTGATGTCGCCAATTCAAACCAATCTACATCTAACTCAGCCAACTGCTCAGCGATAATGGACTCATCAATTTGCTTCTGCTTCAGCGACTGGTAAATTCTCTGCTCACCATGACCTTTAGCAATATGATGCCGAATCATACCTTGTGTATAACGAACGTCATCTAAGTAGCCATACTGTTCACACGCTTGAACAGCTTGATCAATCTCATCGTCGTCAAACCCTTTGGACATCAACTTACGGAATAACTCAATTCGGCCGTGATCTCGGCGACTCAACAGCTGAATAGCCGTTTCCAGACATGTTCTTGAATTTTCTCTGCTCATCTGGCGTTCCCTTAAAAAAAGCCCCGCATCTGCAGGGCTGTTTCAACATCGGATCGCGTTGCGAATTAATCTTCTTGTGGAAGCGCTTGCTCAATCCCTTCATGCTCATCTTCAGGAATCGGCTCTTTACTCAGCAACATTTCACGAATTTTATGGTCGATAACTTTGGCAACTTCAGGATTTTCACGCAGGTATTTACATGCATTCGCTTTCCCTTGGCCAATTTTATCACCGTTATAGCTGTACCAAGCACCGGCTTTCTCAACAAGCTTATGCTTAACACCTAGATCAACCAGTTCTCCTTCGCGGTTAAACCCTTGACCATACATAATTTGTGTATTTGCTTCTTTAAATGGTGCAGCAATTTTGTTTTTCACCACTTTAATGCGGGTTTCATTACCAACCACTTCGTCGCCTTCTTTAATCGAGCCAGTACGACGAATATCAAGACGAACAGATGCGTAGAATTTTAAAGCATTACCACCAGTCGTCGTTTCAGGGTTACCAAACATCACCCCAATTTTCATCCGAATTTGGTTGATGAAAATACACATACAGTTCGATTGCTTCAGGTTTCCGGTCAACTTACGCATCGCTTGAGAAAGCATCCGCGCTTGTAACCCCATATGGCTATCACCCATTTCACCTTCAATCTCTGCTTTCGGTGTCAATGCAGCAACCGAGTCGATAACCATGACATCAATCGCACCAGAACGCGCCAATGCATCACAGATTTCCAACGCTTGTTCACCGGTATCCGGCTGAGAGACAAGCAATGCATCAATATCAACCCCAAGTTTCTTCGCATAAACAGGGTCCAACGCATGTTCAGCATCGATAAATGCACAGGTTTTACCTTCACGCTGTGCAGCAGCGATCGCTTCCAGTGTCAACGTTGTTTTCCCTGAAGATTCAGGGCCGTAGATTTCAACGATCCGCCCCATAGGTAAACCACCGGCACCTAAAGCAATATCCAGCGAAAGAGACCCTGTAGAGATCGTTTCAACATCCATGGCACGGTTATCACCAAGACGCATGATTGACCCTTTACCAAACTGCTTTTCAATTTGTCCCAGTGCCGCGGCCAGTGCTTTTTGTTTGTTCTCGTCCATTACGTTCTCCAGACAGTCACTTTCAAATATTAAGTCTATGGGTTATTACCCCGAAATATGTTGGATGATTATACTGTAAATTCATACAGTGTCCAGACCTGTCGATGAATTTTCCTGACAGGTTTGAATCCTTGGGATCATATCACTTTCCGGTCATCTCTTGATACCGCATACCACCATTCAATGCCATGATCAGCAAACGCTGGCAGCTCACACGATGACTGTTTTTATGACAGTGGAACACGCTCATGGATCAAATAATCATGGATCGTCTGCAAAGCGTGGTAAACCGCTTGTGAACGAACTTGCGCGCGACTTCCTGAAAAATGCACTGTTTCAACCTTATTCCAGCCCGAACGGGTTTTCCAAGCAAAGCAAACTGTTCCCACGGTTTTCTCGACACTACCGCCACTGGGCCCGGCAATACCACTCACTGAAACAGCCAACGATGCCTGAGAATGTAATAAAGCCCCGGATGCCATTTCTAAAACGGTCTGCTCACTGACCGCTCCCCACTGTGACAACGTTTCTTGCCGGACACCCAGCATTTGCTGTTTGGCTTCATTACTGTATGTGACAAACGCGCGATCAAACCAAGCAGAACTCCCGGCTATCTCTGTAATGGCAGTGGCAATACCGCCACCGGTACAGGATTCTGCTGTCACCAAAACATCACCATACGCAACAAGTAATTCCCCAATTTGTTGGCTTAACGTTTCATGCAATTCCATCCATTTTCTCTCCGTGTTGCAATAACTCAGATTATCTCAATGCGATCATCCTAAGCGCTCACTCATCAAAACTGCGTCCTGAAACCGACCGCCGCCAAATAGCTCCCGGCAAACCGGATTCAAAATTATCGCCCCCAATAAAAAATGGCAGCCTTTGCTGCCATTGACAAATAAATCCGCTCATTGAATGGGCTAGACCGGATATTGATGATATCCGAGTTGCTCAGAAATATTTTTGCCGGCCTGATGCAGTAACCCGACATAATAAGACATCCGTTTTTCATCGAAACGAATCGTTGGAAACGAGATCGACAAACCGGCAATAATATTCCCAAATCGGTCATAAACAGGTGCAGCAAGGCAACGCAAACCGGATTCTTGCTCTTCATTATCTTCAGCAAAGTGGCGTTCTCTGACATACGCCAATTCTGCTAATAACTGATCAACATTCTCTAATGTTTTATCAGTATGCTTCACAAATTCAACAGATTCGAGAACCTGACGAACAAAAGACTCATCTCTCTCAGACAATAAAACTTTACCAATCGCGGTACTGTAGAGCGGATTACGCCGTCCGATGCGAGACTGCATTCTTAAGTTATACCCAGAATCAATCTTATGGATATAGATAATTGCACCGTCATCCAAAGCCCCCAAATGAACCGCTTCGTTGGTTTTTTCAGAGATACAGTGCATCTCTTTATCAGCAAGAGAAACAAGATCGACATACTCGAGTGATTTTGAACCAAGTTCAAACAGTTTCAAGGTGAGAGAATATTTATCGGCCTCACCTTCCTGAGAGATATATCCTAGGGACTTCATCGTCTGTAAAAAGCGGTAAGTCGTCGCTTTAGACATCATTAAACGTTGGGATAACTCAGACACTCCGATTTCTTTTTGCTCGCCTAATGCCTGAAGAATACTAAATACTTTTAATACCGAAGAAACGGCTTCTGGCTGGGTAGATTTCTGCATGAATAATCTATTCCTACAAGTTTGTCTTTTTCTCATTATAGCGAAGAGTAGTCAGAGAGCCAGTAATTTAAAAAAGCCATTTCAAAAATTTAGAACCAGCCCCTTTCATCCACAAAATAAATACACAAATCATATTTTATGAAAAAGCGTTTCAAAAAAAATTGCCAGTTCTATTATTTTTGTGTAGTGTAAATCATACAAAACGTGAACGATCATGATTCATTCGCGCTGCATGTTACCACTGGAGGAAGCAGAATATGATTCTCGATTCATTCAACCTGCAAGGAAAGGTTGCAATTGTCACTGGATGTGACACAGGATTAGGCCAAGGAATGGCATTAGGTTTAGCAGGTGCTGGCTGTGATATTGTCGGAGTCAACATTGCTCACCCCACAGAAACAATTGAAAAGGTTCAGGCGCTCGGTCGAAAATTCGTTGCGATTCAAGCAAACTTAATGAAGCTGGATGATATTCCGAATATTATCGATCAAGCCGTGACTGAACTTGGTCACATCGATATCTTAATTAACAACGCGGGCATTATCCGCCGTAATGACGCGATTGAATTTTCAGAGCAAGACTGGGATGACGTCATGGACATCAACGTGAAGTCAGTATTCTTTATGTCTCAGGCAGTTGCCAAGCAATTTATTGCGCAAGGCACAGGCGGCAAAATCATCAACATCGCTTCAATGCTTTCTTTCCAAGGTGGTATTCGCGTGCCTTCGTATACTGCATCAAAAAGTGGTGTGATGGGCATTACGCGTCTTATGGCCAATGAGTGGGCGCAACATCAGATTAATGTCAACGCGATTGCACCCGGTTATATGGCAACCAATAACACAGCAGCTCTCCGGGCTGATGAATCACGTAATCAAGAAATTGTTGAACGGATCCCAGCGGCACGTTGGGGGCTTCCTGAAGATTTAGCCGGACCGTGTGTGTTCCTGGCATCGCCAGCATCAGACTATATCAATGGCTACACAATTGCCGTTGACGGTGGCTGGCTCGCTCGTTAATTCGGGTTATGAGTAAAAGTAATCCATCGAATCGGGAATCGACATTGGTTTCCGATTGATGGTTCTTCCGTCAAATGAAAGAGGGAAAAAATGTTCATTTATAACCAAGAAGTTGCGTTGGAAGATCTTGGGAGTGGTGTATCACGAAAAATCCTCGCCTACAGCGATAACATTATGAGCGTCGAAGTTCACTTTGAAAAAGGTGCTGTTGGTCCGATGCATAACCACCCTCACGAACAACTCACTTATGTCTTGTCCGGTGAATTCGAGTTCACAATTGGTGATGAAACAAAGATCGTCAAGACAGGGGACGTCCTTTATAAAGAACCCAATGTTATGCACGGGTGTGTCTGTCTCGAACCCGGTGTGTTGCTCGATAATTTCACACCGATGCGGAAAGATTTCCTCAAATCATAAATCTATATTGCGGTAGTCGACCGCAGGAGCATAAACATGAAAATCGCGTTAATGATGGAAAACAGTCAAGCAGCTAAAAACGCTGTGGTACTGAATGAGTTGACCCAAGTCGTCACACCACAAGGCGACTCAGTCTACAACGTGGGTATGAGTGACGAAAACGATCACCATCTGACTTACATTCATCTCGGCATCATGGCAAGCCTGCTTCTAAATTCAGAAGCCGTAGATTTTGTCGTGGCTGGATGTGGTACTGGTCAAGGTGCAATGATGTCACTCAACATCCACCCAGGTGTTGTATGTGGTTACTGTCTAGAGCCGTCCGATGCATTTCTGTTCAACCAGATCAACAATGGTAATGCCCTCTCGCTGGCATTTGCTAAAGGTTATGGCTGGGGCGCAGAACTGAATATCCGCTATATTTTTGAAAAAGCATTTACCACTGGCGAACGAGGGCAGGGTTACCCACTCGACCGTGCCGTGCCACAGAAACAAAATGCCGGGATCCTCAATCAGGTCAAATCTGCAGTCGTCAAAGATAACTATCTCGATACGTTAAGAGCAATGGATCAAGAACTGGTCAAAACGGCTGTGTCAGGAGCTCGCTTTCAGGAATGTTTCTTCGACAATTGTCAGAAACCAGACATTGCAGCATACGTACGTGACTTGCTGAAATAGTTTTCACTGATTGATCTACCTACTAAAGATTAAGAATCAGTTGTTTGTCAGCCTGTCATAGGCTGACTTTTTCTGTGCGAGGTTCCCGAAGCCATGCCATGTGAGTTTGGATGATGTTTCGTACCAAGCAATCAATAAAAAGATCTTAATCACATAAAAATAAAACGTTATTTTATTTTTTATCAATAAAGAATAGGATTATCTTTTTACTCGGTTGTTATTCTCAGGAGCTTTTATGTTGCCAATAACTCAGGTCGCCATTATTGGTGAATGTATGGTTGAATTGCAGCGAGCCGATGGCCAAGTCAAACAAGGGTTTGGCGGGGATACGCTCAACACCGCAATCTATCTTTCGAGATTAACTCACTCGCGAGGGATCACCACCGCTTATGTCACAGGCTTGGGAAAAGATCCATTCAGTCAAGATATGCTCGACGCATGGCAGCAAGAAGGTGTTGATACAAGTCTGGTAGCCGTTTCCCCTGACAAATTACCCGGTATTTATGCCATCGAAACCGCTGCTGATGGGGAGCGCAGCTTTTACTATTGGCGTAATGACTCAGCAGCAAAATACTGGCTACGGCAGCAGACCCCAACCGAGCTTGCAGCACGCTTAGCACAATATGGTTTAATTTATTTAAGCGGTATTAGTCTGGCAATACTGCCCACAGACTGCCGCGAAGTTCTAATTGAATCTCTACGCCTCTGTCACCAAGATGGCATTGCCATTGCGTTTGATAATAATTATCGGCCAACGCTATGGGAGAGTGCAGAAGATGCCCAACATTGGTATACCCAAGTCTTATCTCTTACCGATTTTGCATTTCTGACCTTTGATGATGAAACCGCTCTTTGGGGGGATACTCACGTTTCCCAAACACTGGCGCGTACGCGCAACCTCAATGTCAAAGAAATCGTCATCAAACAAGGGGGAGAAGCCTGCCTTGTGGCAAGTGACACGACCCAATGGTCAGTCGCACCGACACCCGTCGCACAGATTATTGATACCACTGCGGCCGGTGACTCTTTTAGTGCCGGATATCTCGCGGCTCGACTACTGGGTAAATCTTGTGAATCATCCGCTCAATCAGCCCATCAGCTTGCCGGACTGGTTATTCAACATCGTGGCGCCATTATTCCCAAACAAAATATGCCTGAGATTGAGACACCAGTTGATATGGAAAAAGGTAAACAGAATTGATCGAAGATTCAGTATCGGATAATGAGGAAACAAGATGAAAACACTCGAAAAACAGTTAGAAACTATCGGTGTCATTCCGGTGATCGCGCTAGATGATGCACAAAAGGCAGTCAAACTGGCACAGGTGCTCATTGAGAATGGTCTGCCTTGCGCTGAAGTGACGTTCCGAACCGCCCAAGCAGCACAAGCCATCGCCAGTATGCGTGAAGCCTATCCAGAGATATTAATCGGGGCAGGAACGGTACTCACCCCTGCCCAAGTTGACGCTGCAATCGATGCTGGTGCAGATTTTATTGTCAGCCCGGGATTTAACCCAACGACGGTGAAGTATTGCCAGCAGAGACAAATCGCTATCATTCCGGGGGTCAACACGCCCAGTCTGGTTGAACAGGCGATGGAAATGGGACTGGAGACACTGAAGTTCTTCCCTGCCGAGCCATCGGGTGGTACTGCGATGCTCAAAGCAATGTCAGCCGTCTATCCAGTGCGCTTTATGCCAACGGGCGGCATTCATCCTCAGAATGTGAAAGATTATCTGGGTATCCCAAGCGTACTGGCTTGTGGTGGTACATGGATGGTTCCGAATCAGCTGATTAATGAGGAGAAATGGGACGAACTTGCAGCACTTGTGAAAGAAGTAGCTAACATCATTCGCTAAACTTGCTGAAAAAACCATCACGAAAGGTCAACAGCCCCTAGGGACTCTCGCATAAATCATACCGGTGTGAATCTATCCGGTGTTTTTAGGCGAGAGTTTTTCTATGTCTTCCCTCAGTTCTTCTATGGGCGATGTCCCCGAACAAAAGAGAGCTAGGATAGTATTTTTTTCCGATAGACGGTCAACCAACCTTGCGTCACCATACGGTAGAAATAGATGACACCACGAACCCACCAGTCCAGATACATCCCAAGCCAGACCCCATAGATATTCATCTCCAGAGTAATCCCTAGAATATACCCCAGCATCATTCGTGCGCCCCACATACTGGCAATCGCCACCCACATGCAGAAAGTCGCATCCTTCGCTCCTTTAAACGCAGCCGGCAAAACAAAAGAAGCCCCCCATATCGGTGTCATCAGGGCATTAATCAACAATAAGTTGGTCACCACGCCAACAACATCATCGTCCGAGATATAAAAGCGGGCCACTGTCTCTGCCATTGGCACAATCAGTACTGCAAACAACGTGAGCAATCCAGTCGCAAGCCAGAAGATCAACTTCATCTCCTGGTATGCCACATTCGGTTTATATTGGCCTAAACGTTTACCAATCAAGACAGTGGATGTCATCGCCAGTGTGTTACCGGGAATGTTTAGCAGCAGTAATACCGAGAAGGTCACAACATTTCCCGCCATTGCAACTGTCCCCATCCCTGCCACCATCATTTGAGTGATGAGCTTCCCCAGATTAAACATCAATGATTCGATACTGGAGGGAATGCCGATCGCTAAAATCTCCACCAGCGTTTCTCGCTGAAAAGGACGGAAATACTGCGATAACTGAATGTTTATGGTTGTATTACGAAGCAGACAAATCAAGATAAGTACCGCGCCAACCCATCGGGCAGCAATCATACCGATGCCAGAGCCAATCAACCCCAATCCGTGCCAACTCCCGGGGAAAATGTCATCAATCCCATAGATCAACGGATAACTGAATGCGACATTCAGCAGGTTCATCATGATATTACTCAATGCTGGCAGACGAGAGTTTCCGACAGCTCGCAGCACACCACTGCCGGCTAATGTAATCGCTAAGGCTGGATAACTGAAAACAATAAGCTGAAGGTAAAGCTCACTCAAATGAATAACCGGTTCTGTCGCGCCATAGGCAACAACAGACAAAACCGGTGTAACCAAAGCATAGATAAGCAACAAAGCGAACAGACTGACCAACACACTGAGTGACATCACCTGACTTGCACAGTCCTGTGCCTTTTTCCGCTCCGAGCGACCAAAAGCTTGTGCTATCACCACCGAACCACCCAGTGCAATTGCAGACAACAATGAGATGACAACCCAAGTCAGACTATCGGTAATGCCAACCGCAGCAGTTTCTTGTGCACCGAGTCGGCTAACCAGAACCGTACTGATGATACCCATCATGACAACACAAGTCAGTTCAATAAAAATCGGCCAGGCAAATGGCCAAATATCCCGTTTAAATAATACCCAGTGCCGTTGACGCAACCAAGAGCGGTAACCGGAAGGCGAAGTTGCCACCGAGAAAGAGGTCTCTCTCACGCAACCGGCCCCGTTGACATCGCCATCTCCGGATAAGGTTGTTCGTAGATAACATCTCGGTCATACACGACTTTGACCTCTCCGGCAATGCGTTGTTCTCCATGTAAATAACCCCCGGTGGAAAACAATGGCGGGAGCTGCGCATAGCACTGTTGATAGGCCGCTTCTATCGCCACTAAAGCATAGGGAATCGGATCATCGAGCCGTGCATTTTCCTGTTGCGCATGCGCAGTAAACAAGCCGCTCTCCGCATGATAGTGTCGTGTCAGTAAATTTTCCGCGACTGAATCTGCCAAATGTAAGACTTCGGGGACGGGGTGATGTTGATTCAGTTCTAACAGTGCAAAAATCAGATAAGCCGATGCACATGGGGTGGTTTGAGCAAGACGAGTAGGAACAAGCGTAACCGGATCAAGCGTGCCTAAATTGAATCGCGCAAACATGCGGCTCACCAGTTGGTATAATTCAGGATCTTCCGTCAAAAATGCCGCTTTTATCAATGGAAACAAATAAGCCGGATCCGCAGGCTGACGCGACAGTGTTGTCCCTTTATCACCATAGTAGCCATCCCGGACAAATGTATATCCTGTCATATCCTGACCGCTATTCCACATCGGGATCATCTGATTATTGTGTTCATCCCAAGCATAGCGAAAATACGCTTTTAATCCGTCACAGACCCATTCAAGCCACTGCCGATCACCGACTTGCTCCGCACAAGCCATCATTGCCAGCGGATTATCCATAATTAACGGCCAACAATCCCGAAACAGTACATTGGCTTCACGGGCGATCGCGCCAAACTCAGGGCCAAACTGCCGAGCCGCCCGATCGCCAAACCAAGAGTATGTTAAACGATCATTGTCCGGAACGGGCTCTCGCTGTTGCGGAGAAGAAAACTGATAAACCGGCATCCCCGTCTCTGGATGACGAGCCAAAACAAACTGATGATATAAATGCTTCGCCCAGTTTAAAGCATCTTGCTCACCGGTATAGCGATAGTAATGAACAGCCGCATAGATCAAATCAGTCGATGCATTCACAAAGGTCAAACCGACGGTTTCCGGTAGATCTGGCCATTGACGTGGATCCACAACGGGTTCAGGTACATGCTGTTGAAAAATATTCTCAGAAAACGGTCGGCCATACTCACCGTGTCGCGTGAGATCCAGCTTTTGCCAGTCGGTCACATGGGCAGCCCAAAATCCTTTCAGATAATGCGTTGTCACCTCGGGGCGAATTTGATGCAGCAGATCATAATAAGGAAAATGGTGCTTCAGTTCATGCACTTGAGCTTTGCTCTCCGGCCCTTCCGGATGGCCGGAATTGAGATCAACAAACAGATGTCCGCCCCAGTGAAACAAACCACTATGATGATCAACATGGTGATCCAGAAAATAGGCCGTTGTCTCTTGTGCCTGTCGCAAAAAAGTGTCATCCCCAGTCACAATACTCATTGCCGTCAGCCCACGCATCAGGTTTTGCTGGCTGGCAAAATTACTCATCGCCACGCGCCGATCATCTGGATAAGTCCAGCAAACCGGCTCCCCGGATCTCACATTAAGGCCATCGGCCAACAACGGAGAAAACTCGGCATGCGCCAATGTCAGCGCCTGTTGATAAAAGCGAGTCACGATAGCCAACCGCGAGTGTCGAGATGCAGACATGCAAACCCTCCAAATCAAAATAGACAGAGCCCCGAGACCGGGGCTTTTATCGAATGGAAATAGAATAAAAAAGTACAATAACCTATCAGGTAAGCAGGACAATGACGTTGTTAATCAGCAATCCGTTTCAACACCCGGTTACCACGACGCAGGAAGTTTTTAGCTGCGCCTTCTACATCCGTCTGACCATAATCCAGTTGCTGCATTGACTCTTCAAATAACTCTAGCAATTGTGCATTATCGGTATAGGGCGTCGGAATGATCTGCTTCGGTAATTGCTGAGCTAAACGATAGCCTTGATAAGACAAGCTTTGATCATCAATCTGACCATCATCCTGTAAGGTTTTAAATCCTGTCAGACTGATCGGCATACCACGAGCCAAGCCCATTGCTTTTACTCCCGCAGGATCATTGAGTAAAAAGTCGACCAGCAACGCGGCTTCTTTCGGGTGCTTGGTGTTCCGCCCGATAGAGAACATCATCGAAGGTCTGGCCAACAATCCGGAGTCTGTCGCACCATCAAGCATTGGATAAGGCCCGAGTTCCAGCACCATCGGTGGCGCTAAGTTCGCTGCATATTTACCAATCGCTGTGTCCCACATGTACAAACCACCGAAGCGACCATCGATCCACGGACGCATCTCATACATATTCCCTTTGCCGTAAGAAGCAAACTCTTTGGTTGATGGGAACAAATGATTTTTAACCTGATCGACGTAAAGCTGGAAGAACTGGGCCATTTCTTCTTGGTTAAAGTTGATCAAGTTGGTGTCATGATTGATGATGTCTTTGCCATATTTCTGAATAAAATAAGAGCGGTTCATAGCAAAAACATCACGGGCCTCAATGACCAACGGATAGTAATCCTCACCAAGCTTTTCTTTGAAAGTCAGCCCGACTTTCATCAGTTCATCCCATGAGTGAGGATAACCGACACCCGCTTTCATCCAAATATTGCGATTATAAAAGAACACGCGAGACGTCATACTGACCGGCAGACCATTCAATTTTCCGTCAATGGTTGTCAGTCCGAGTGCTCCGGGAAAATTAAATAAATGTAGCGTTTCAGCTTGGGCATTCATGTCATAAAAGCCATTACCATCGCGGGAGAAAATCGGCATCCAGTTCCAGTTGGTCTGCATAACATCCGGTTCAGTATTACCGGCAATTTGCGTCGTCAAACGGGATAAATGCCCGTCCCAGCCGGTATATTCGCCTTTCACTTTAATATCAGGGTATTTTTCCTGAAATTTTTCCAGCGCTTTCAGCGTCGCTTGATGGCGGTTATTGCCTCCCCACCATGACATCCGCAGTTCAGTCTGGGCCTGTACAGCCACGGATGTGGTTGCAATAACAGCAGAAATCAGTGTAATCAGTACCTTGTTGTTCATGGATTCGTCTCCAAATAAGTGATTGTTGTTCTCCGGTTTATTTATTGTTGTATAGAGATATTCTGTTCCGTCTCCTTGTCGAAGATGTGTGCTTTGTTCATGTCCACCACAAACGTCACGCCTTTCCTTAATTCCATATTGAGCTTATCCCGGACATCATCGATCGGGATTCTGGCAATGAATGGATGCTCTCCGACCAGAAAATGGACATACACTTCATGCCCCATGTTTTCCATACGAATCACATCCCCGATAATGGTCTGTTGATCGCTTCCCGGCTCCGTCAGCGCAAGCGTGATGCTATCCGGACGAATACCTAACACGGTATGCTGATAACCATGGCTACGGATGGTGGCCGCTTTATGCGGGGGGAGGTGTAAAATTTGATCATCAAGCTGGACTGCCATGTCATCGCCCTGTTCTAAGAGTGTGACATCACACATGTTCATCTCCGGTGCACCAATAAAGCCGGCCACAAACATATTGATGGGGTTGTTGTATAGTTCATCCGGTGTATCAACTTGCATGATCTCGCCCTGCTTCATGACGCAGATGCGATCCCCCATCGTCATTGCCTCAGTTTGATCATGAGTGACATAAACCGCTGTTGCCGGATGATTTTCACGTTTCAGATGACGATGTAGGTCAGTGATCCGAACCCGCATGGATGCGCGCAATTTGGCATCGAGGTTAGAGAGCGGTTCATCGAACAGAAAAACATCAGGTTTTTTGACAATCGCCCGCCCGACAGCAACACGTTGTGCCTGACCACCGGATAACTGCCTTGGCAAACGGTCAAGTAGCTCTTCGATTTCAAGCACATTTGCAGCTTCTTCAACGCGCTGGTTAATTTCATCCTTGGGTAGTTTTTGTAGTTTCAGACCAAAACCAAGATTTTCCCGTACCGTCATATGCGGATACAACGCATAATTCTGGAAGACCATCGCAATGCCCCGATCTTTCGGGGCCAAGTTATTGACGACTTGTCCACCAATCACGATTTCGCCACCAGTTACATTTTCCAGACCGGCAAGCATCCGTAATGTCGTCGATTTGGCACAGCCGGAAGGACCGACTATCACCATAAACTCACCGTCATGAATGGTTAAATCAACACCATGGACTGCTTTAAAACCGTTCGAGTAGACTTTCTCTAATTTGTTAAACTTCACTTCCGCCATTGTGATTACTCCTCAGAATTTAACCTTTAATACCGCTGCTGGTGACGCCTTCGACAAAATATTTCTGTGACATAAAGAACACCAGAATTGAAGGAATGATAGCGATTGAAGCCATTGCCAGAATTTCGTTCCACCTTGCACCTTCCGTCACATCAATGGACATTTTCAGCGCCAGGGCGATGGGGTACTTTTCAACGCTGGAAATGTAGATAAGCGGGCCAAGGAAGTCGTTCACCGACCACATAAACTGGAACAGTGCCACGGAAATAATTGCAGGACGAATAACCGGCACAACCACATGCCAGAGCACTTGAAAAGAATTACATCCATCAATCATGGCAGCCTCTTCCATATCGGTCGGAACACCGCGCAAAAACTGGATCAGCATGAAGACAAAAAATCCCTGTGTTGCAAATGCAAAAGGCAAATAAAGCGGTAAATAGGTGTCGAGTAATCCCATCTCACGAAACATCAAATACTGTGGGATCAACAGAACCGATTGCGGCAACAAAATCGTCGCGATGAGCGTGGCAAACCAAAACTTTTTCCATGGAATGTCAAACCGGGCAAACCCATACGCGACAATGGTTGACGACACAACCGTCACGAAAACTTTCGGTAACACGTAAGCAAAAGTGTTGAAAATATAATGGCCAAATGTGTACTCCGTTCCGGTCTTCCACCCATTGATAAACCCATCGAGACTCCATTCACTTGGAATCAGATTCATCGACGAAAAGATCTCATGATTGGGTTTCATGGCAGCAGAAAACATCCACAGCAATGGATAGAGCATCATGAAACCGACAGTGATCAGAATCGTATAACGAATTGCTGCATTGATTTTTTCACGGCGAATGGTGCGATCATTCTCCACATAGCTATGATTACTTTTTTTCTGTTCGGCAGAGACATCAACGACTGAAGCCATAATTATTTACCTCCCTTGTCACCTGAATAGAACACCCAGTACTTCGAAGAACGGAATGTGATTGATGTAAATATTGCGACGACAATAAACAGCGCCCATGCCAGTGCACTCCCATACCCCATATCAAAAAACTTAAATGCGGTTTCGTAGATGTAGAGTGAGATCAGATAGGTTGACTTCATCGGCCCGCCACCTGTAATGACATAAGGCGCGGTAAACTCTTGGAAAGCCTGTGTGGTTTGCATAATAAAGTTGAAGAAAATAACTGGCGTAATGAGAGGCACCGTGACCTTGATAAACATCTGCCATTTGCTGGCACCATCAATTAATGCGGCTTCATACTGAGATTGAGGGACATTCTGCAAAGCTGCCAAAAAAATCACCATAGCCGACCCAAACTGCCAAGCGCGCAACAGCGTAATCGAAAATAGCGCAAAAGATGGTTCACCAAGCCAGTTCACTGCATCGATACCAACCAGGGCTAACATGCCGTTTAATACCCCGTCGATGGCAAACAATGCCCGCCATAAAACCGCAATGGCAATACTACTCCCAAGAATTGATGGGATATAATATGCCGTTCTGAAAAAGCGAATCCCTCGTAACTTAAAGTTCAAGATAAATGCAATGAATAAGGCAAATGCCAACTTCACTGGAATAGTCAGGAACACATATAAGAATGTGACACTCATTGATTTCCAGAACAGGTCATCTTCCGTCAGCATATACCGATAGTTTTCAATACCGACGTATTCTGGTGACGTCATCAGATCGTAATCGGTAAAACTCATCAGAAATGACGATACAAAGGGAAATGCAGTAAAAACTAATAGCCCGATAATATAAGGCGACAAGTAAGCAAGTCCCAGCTTACGACTTTCATACATATTGCTCTCGTCCTCTGAAAAAAAAACAACAGTGGCGAATGGTCAATTCAGGTAAACATCTCATTCGGATTCATTATTCTATTAAACTGAATTCCACCTGAACCACCAGTACCCAACCTCATATTTGTGATCTTGAATGCTATTTTTTAATCTTAAAAATAAAAAATGTGAAATGCAGTTTCATTTTTATATTTAAAGTAAAACCAGCTTTATAAAATTTACAAAACCATCCCTATATGCTGCATATTGGATATGAAAAAAGTTAATATGAATGTAAAAATATGAAAATATGATGATAAAAATCAGATAATCACAGAGTCTCCCTCTAGAATCACGCATTAATAAGCAGTTAAAAAGTTAAATATTATCAATCATATAAAATTATCAGCATTAAAAATCATGCCATTCCTTCCTCTCATAGCGACAACACCACGAAGAAAATCCCACAAATACTAAAGAGATCACGTTTATTGACATATTTATATTAAAACACCGCTTCACAGATCACGTTATTCATACCAATCAGTTCAAAGAAATTAAAATTGGATATAAATTAAACCGTGACAATACAAATAACAAAACGGTGTTTCAGTATGAACAGTAAATTAATTATCTCTACTCTACTCCTTGGTTTAACCGCAAGCGCAGCACATGCGACGTCACTAAATGTCCGACATGAATTCATTCCAGAAGAAGGGGAAAAAGCAGCGCGCCACCGTGATCGATTAGCGATTTCACATCGGTTCGATAATGGCATTGGCATCAGTGAAGAAGTGAAATGGGGCTACGAAAAAGACAGCGTCAATTTCGGTGAGATGAAGAGTGCCGGTCACGAAACAAAAATTGGTTACAACTACACCGTCAATGAAGATTTTAAACTGCAACCTGCCTATGCGCTCGACTCATCTTCCAGTGCCATCGTGCATAAATTTGAGTTAAAAGGGGTCTATAAAATCAGTGATAACTGGAACGCCTCCCTTCGCTATCGCTACGGGATGAAAGTGCCGTCCAATGACTCACCGAATTCTCATTACAGTCAGATCAACTTTGTGACCGCATACCAAATGGAACAATACAAAGTGGGCGTTGACTTCGAGGGTAAGTTCGAGCAATCCGCTTCCAGCGGCTACGATGGCGATAGCAATTACCTGAATCTGGTCAACTTCTTCGCTGAATATCAGGGGTGGGACAACGGATGGCGTCCGTTTGTCGAATTCGGGCTGACATCTCAAAATACGACTCAAAGTACCGCAGGTAAAGACCAATACGTCCCTCGCTACCGGGTCGGTTTGAAATACAATTTCTAACTGACTGATATTTGCTCATCGAGCATCTGGCAGATATCGAAACACCACTGCACACGGGATGCGACCAGCCAGCAACATGGATCGTGTCGTATTTTATCGATATCTGCCACCCCAAACCGTGGCTCTTCGGCAACGTGGCATACCACTTCAAAACGATAGCTCCAGAATTCATGTATCAGGCTGTCATATGGGAATGTGAAGATGTCACACGACTTCGAATTCAGCCTTTTCTTTTTCAATAAGAGGTTCACCATGATGAAACTGCACAGAACGACATTACTCATGACGTCGATTTTGTCTTTATCTGCCTGCTCACAATATAGCGCCCTCCCCGCCCCTCAGGACTTAACTTGGCAGGCGATCACCTTCGGCCAGTCAACCGATCTGAATTTTGCATCGACAATTTTACCGGAAAAAGTCGGACTCAATGCTGTCACTCTCAATGGTCAACCTGTACAACCAGGCCCACTGCTCAACACATTTACCATTGAAAGTCGTGGTGGCAAACTGGCGAATTCACATGAAGGCATGACTTATTACTACACGAAACTCCCGGCCAACGCGAACTTCACTTTATCAGCAACGATCACGCTCAACCAACTTGGTCCGGAAACAGGATCAACCCCAAACCGTCAGGAAGGGGCAGGTATCATGGTCCGTGATATTCTTGGTTCTCCACGTTTAGATCCTCAGCCTCCCGGTGCAGAGGAATTCCCCTCTGCATCAAATATGGTAATGAATGCCTTGCGCGCCAATAAAAAGAAAAGCAACGGGCGGATCAATGTCAATGCCACCTACCGGGAAGGGGTTTACCAACCTTGGGGAACCAAAGGAAACCACATCGTCCGAAATGAATTTGTCAAAGGGGTTCCCTATGGGAACAACATCGCCTACCAGATGTCACTGAGCCGGACGGATACAGGCTATACCGCGACCTATCATTATGGTGACATGAGTGAAAGCCATCACATCAAAGGCGCGAATACCAATATCATCGCCATGCAGGATCCAAAAACTCAATACGTTGGTTTTTTTGCTTCACGTAATGCCAAAGTCACCATCAGCAATGCTCATCTGACGGTTCAGCCGGCGACGCTGACCAATGCACCGGCTTATCACCCTCAACCCGCATCATTGGTACTGCAACCGGCATCTCCCAAACAGTCGGCCACAACGGATTATCTGTTTCAGTCACGTGCCAGTGACACCGGTGAATTTACCCTCTACCAAGACGGTAAGTTACTGGTTAAAAATCAAAAAGTGCCGGCAGGTCAACTGTTCAGTGTGAACACAGACTTAACAACGGCAAAAACGCAATTTTCACTCCACTTTACCCCTGGGTCGGGCTCAAATCATGCCCCTCAGCAGTATCAGCAAACCGTCACTAAAGTGGCACTCAAAGATCCAACGCACCTCCTCGTCAACCCGAATGGCAATCATGGCCGCCTTACTCTCGCAGATGCGATTCGACAACTCCCTCCGGGTGGTACAATCACACTCGAAGATGGCGAATATGGGGCTCTGAACATTCCACTGACTGCAAGTGGACAAGCGAATCAGATCAAAACGCTAAAAGCCGGTGGGGATCATGTTCGTTTTACAGGAGATATCACCCATCATGCAAACTACTGGCATGTCTCTCACCTTGAAGTTGCTGGGGCGCGTTACATTGTCTACGGTAGCCACAATACATTTGATCGCATTATCACTCATGATGCATCAGATACCGGTTTTCAAATTACCTCACCGGCAAAATCTCCCCGTGCATTTTGGGCGAGTCATAACCTTGTTCGAGACAGTCAAAGCTATAACAACATGGATCCATCCCAGATCAATGCCGACGGCTTCGCGGCAAAAATGCGTATCGGTAACGGCAATACCTTCATCCGTTGTATTTCTCACCACAATATCGATGATGGCTGGGATCTATTCAATAAAGTAGAAGACGGACCCAATGGCGTTGTAACGATCATCGATTCGATCGCTTATAAAAATGGTCAGACGCTACAAGTGAAAGCCAGAGGCGGCAGCCGAGGAAACGGATTTAAACTTGGCGGAGAGGGGTTACCTGTCGCACACATCATCAAAAATAACCTTGCCTATCAAAACAATATGGACGGTTTTACCGATAATTTTAACCCGGGTCGTTTAACCCTTGAAAACAACGTCGCCATTGACAATAAGCGCTTCAATTTCCTGATCAGAAAGAGCCCTTATACCGAGACTCAGAAACAAGGAACCTTCGTTGGCAATCGTTCTTATCGGTTCTATTCTACCAGCCCATATGATGATGTCGTTCACGCGGATATCCGTCGGAATAATACGCTGATTGTTGATGGGCAACCGACCGATGATAACGGAGAGCACCCTAAGCAGGTCATGCTATCTAAATTGAAACAGGCTGCCAAAATTTCTTCTCAAGCGCCAATCCCCGGTCAAATGGCGGTTCACAATATCCGGACATGGCTGCATCAGCACCCCTGATCAACCTCTTGTCTACTCTGATGTTACTGGTCAGGTTTCACCCAGAAACCTGACCCCCATCGCAAAACCACCAGCATAAATACCTGATTTATATAGGATAGACTCTCCTTTCTGCCAAGATACTCTACACTCATTCAATGATCATTTGTGAACAAAAGCTTCATCAACCCGATGATGGCGAGCATTTCCAGTTGTGATATTCCACTGATTGAATCCCTATCAGCACCACAGAATTAATCACGACACACGTCACATTTAATTATAAAAAAAACAAAAATGAACCATCGTTTTGATATTAATCACACACCTTTTTATTTTTTTGTTTAAAAATAGACTTATCAAATATTCATAAAGGGATAAGTAATGCAATATGATTATCTTGTGATTGCAGGTTACTTCATACTGATGATCGCGATCAGTCTACTGTTTAAAAAGATGGCGAGCGCCAGTACCAGTGATTACTTCAGGGGTGGCGGTAAAATGCTATGGTGGATGGTGGGGGCAACTGCATTCATGACTCAGTTTTCTGCCTGGACGTTTACCGGAGCTGCCGGAAAAGCATTTAACGATGGGTTCGCGGTTCTGGCCGTTTTCATCGGCAACATGGTGGCTTATGTTTTTGCGCACTTCTATTTCGCCCGCCGTTTCCGCCAAATGCGTGTTGATACACCAACCGAAGGCATCAAACGCCGCTTCGGTAATGGGAACGAGCAATTCTTTACGTGGGTGATTATTCCACTGAGTGTCATCAATGCCGGGGTTTGGTTGAATGGACTTGGTGTTTTCGCCTCGGCGGTCTTTAATGCCGATATCATTACCACCATTTATGTCACTGGCGCTGCAGTTTTAATTATTTCGCTGCTCAGTGGGGCTTGGGGCGTGGTTGCATCAGACTTTATCCAAACCCTCATCGTGGCCGTTATTTCTGTGGCCTGTGCTATCGTCGCACTTTACTTTGTCGGTGGTCCGGGTGAAATCATCCGAGAATTCCCTGGTGGCTTCGTTTCTGGCCCAGATATGAATTACCCACTGTTGTTGGTTTGTACATTTATCTTCTTTGTCGTCAAGCAGCTACAAAGTATCAACAACATGCAGGAGTCGTATCGTTTCCTCAATGCCAAAGATTCACGTAATGCAAGTAAAGCAGCATTAATGGCGTTAATCATGATGATGGTCGGTGCGGTCATTTGGTTTATTCCACCTTGGGCATCCGCCATTCTTTACCCCGATGCCGCAAAAGCCTATCCAGAACTTGGTGCGAAAGCCAGAGACGCGGTGTATCTCGTCTTTGCCAGAGAAACCATGCCGGTAGGCACCGTCGGGCTACTCATGGCAGGTCTGTTTGCCGCAACGATGTCATCGATGGATTCAGCCCTCAACCGAAATTCAGGAATCTTTGTCCGTAGCTTCTACGCCAATATTGTCCGTCGTGGTAAAGCGAATGACAAAGAACTACTACGCGTCGGCCAGTTGGCTTGTCTGGTGAATGGTATTCTGGTTATTTTGATGGCTCAGTTCTTTAACTCACTGAAAAGCTTAAGCCTGTTTGACTTGATGATGCAGGTTGCAACATTACTGCAATCCCCGATTCTGGTGCCATTATTCCTTGGTATTTTAATCCGCAAAACGCCGAAATGGGCGCCTTGGGCAACAGTTGTGGTCGGTATGTTTGTGTCTTTACTGGTTGTGAAGGTATTCACCCCACAATTCGTCGCCGGTTGGTTTGGCATTGAGACGCTGACCGGAAGAGAAACCAGTGAAATGCGGACGATGATTACGATTGCTGCACACTTATTCTTGACGGCTGGATTCTTCTGCCTGACAACACTATTTTACCAAGAGGCCAACGACACCAATAAAATCGAAACAGACAAGTTCTTTGCTGATGTCGAAAGAGAATGTGTCGTGACTGATAAAGATCAGGATCAATTTGACCGGATGCAACGAGCCAAACTCGGCACCTTGGTCACCTATATGGCTTGTGGCCTGACACTCATGGTTCTCATCCCGAACCCACTGTGGGGACGACTGATGTTTCTTGCCTGTGCCGGGGTCATCTTTATCGTCGGATATGCTTTGAAAAAAAGCGCCAGAGTGGAACAAATTCAGGGAAAAGCGATTCCCGCTCGTTAATCAAATCATGAGGACTGTCGGTATCGACAGTCCGACTATAACAGGAGAACATTCATGGCCAAAGGTGATGTAATCAACCTTGATTTTGAAAGCTTCATCGATTCAGATACGCAAGTCAAGGTGACACGACTGACACCCAAGAATGTGATATGCCATCGCAACTATTTTTATCAGAAATGTTTTACCCAAGACGGACAGAAATTGCTATTTGCCGGAGATTTCGACACCAATCGAAATTACTATCTGCTCGATCTCACCACCCAACAGGCAACACAACTGACAGAAGGCAGCGGCGATAACACTTTCGGTGGGTTTATTTCATCCGATGAGCAAAGCTTCTTCTATGTCAAAAATGAACGCAACTTAATGAAAGTTGATTTTAAGACTCTCGAAGAAACGCTGATTTACACCGTAGATGAAGCGTGGAAAGGTTACGGTACATGGGTGGCGAATTCAGACTGTACCAAACTGGTTGGCATCGAAATTCATAAAGACAGTTGGCAACCGCTCACATCATGGGAAAAATTTGCTGAGTTTTATCATACCAATCCGACTTGTCGCCTGATTCAAGTCGATATTGCGACGGGTGATGTCAACGTCATCCACCAGGAAGATGCCTGGCTGGGACATCCGATCTATCGTCCGTTTGATGATCAAACCATCGGGTTCTGCCATGAAGGGCCTCATGATCTTGTCGATGCGAGAATGTGGCTGGTGGACGGTGACGGCAGCCATGTCCGCAAAGTCAAATCTCATGCGCCGGGAGAGTCCTGTACTCATGAGTTCTGGATTCCGGATGGAAGCGCGATGGCGTACGTGTCCTACCTAAAAGGGCAAACCGAACGGGTCATATGTCGAGTCGATCCCCAAACGTTAGTCAATGAAGTCGTAATGGAAATGCCACCGTGTTCTCATTTGATGAGTAACTTTGATGGCTCGCTGATGGTCGGTGACGGATGTGATACCCCACCGGATGTGAACGACACCGATAGCTACAATATCGAGAATGATCCTTTCCTCTATATTCTCAATACACGCAAGAAAACGTTCGCCCGATTGGCAAAACACAGTACCTCTTGGCAAGTACTTGATGGTGATCGTCAAATCACGCATCCCCACCCTTCATTTACCCCCAATGATCAGGGGGTGTTATTTACCAGTGACTTTGAAGGAGTACCAGCGGTATACATTGCTGACCTACCCAGCAAGCTCAAATAACATTCACTGTTTCAGAGAGAGGTTTATGCCTCTCTTGCCCGATACCAATCAGAGCGCTCAAACGTTTCATCTCCCCCAATTCGAAGCGTTTGTTGCGCTCTTCATTGCAGGTTTGCTATTCTTTTCCCCCATTGCTCAACACCCACATATGATGATTATTCCGGGTGCAAAGCACTCATCATTCGGGCCACCAGCGCATTCAACAAAATCGAGTCTTGCGGTGAGCCGTTTTATCACGACCTAATTGGCATTGAAATATAAAAAATGATCGATAATCCCACCTCAAATAAAGCACCAGAAAGTAAACATACGCCCATGATGCAACAGTATCTGAAGCTCAAGGCTGAAAATCCTGATATTTTGCTGTTTTATCGTATGGGGGACTTTTACGAACTATTTTATGATGATGCAAAACGCGCTTCCCAGTTACTCGATATTTCACTGACCAAACGGGGCGCATCCGCCGGAGAACCCATTCCGATGGCTGGCGTTCCTTTCCATGCCGTTGAAGGGTACTTAGCCAAGCTGGTTCAGCTCGGTGAGTCGGTTGCTATTTGCGAGCAAATCGGAGACCCCGCCACCAGTAAAGGTCCGGTAGAGCGAAAAGTTGTCCGCATCGTGACTCCGGGAACCATCACTGACGAAGCTCTGTTACCGGAACGACTCGACAACCTGATTGCAGCCATTTACCAGCAAGGCCAACAATTCGGCTATGCCACACTTGATATGACTTCAGGTCGTTTTCAGCTCTGTGAGCTGGATAGTGAAGAATCCATGGCAGCCGAATTGCAAAGAACTGCACCGAAAGAACTGCTCTTTCCCGAGGATTTTCAGGCCGTTCACCTCATGGGAAACCGGAAAGGAAACCGCCGTCGCCCAGTATGGGAGTTTGAACTGGACACCGCCAGACAACAGTTAAACCAACAGTTCGGCACCAAAGATTTAGTTGGCTTCGGCGTCGAAACGGCCGAAAAAGGATTGTGCGCCGCAGGCTGTCTGATTCAGTATGTCAAAGATACGCAAAGAACCGCACTCCCTCATATTCGCGCCCTGATCTATGATCGCCAAGACACAACCGTAATTATGGATGCAGCCACCCGGCGTAATCTGGAGCTGACCCAAAATCTATCCGGAGGCACAGAGCACACACTGGCTGAAGTGCTCGATCACTGTGCGACCCCGATGGGAAGCCGAATGCTCAAACGTTGGTTGCATCAACCAACACGTCAGATTGAAGTGCTCAATCATCGGCTTGATGCCATCGGTGAACTCAAAGAACAAGGCATTTTCAGCGACGTACAACCGATATTGAAACAGATTGGTGATATCGAACGGATTCTGGCTCGTTTAGCGATTCGTTCAGCCCGTCCCCGAGATCTGGCGCGTCTGCGTCACGCCCTGCATCAATTACCGACATTACAGACAAACCTCTCATTACTGACCCATCCACACTTGCAGCAACTGGCCCAGTCTTGCCAACCGATTGAGTCGATCGCAACCTTGCTAGAACAAGCAATTGTCGAGAATCCTCCTGTGGTGATCCGCGACGGTGGTGTGATTGCAGCAGGCTATCATGCTGAATTGGATGAATGGCGCAATTTAGCGGATGGGGCGACTGAATATTTGGCACAACTGGAACATGACGAGCGGGAGCGTCATGGCATCGATACACTGAAAGTCGGTTATAATAATGTCCATGGTTTTTATATTCAGGTGAGCCGGGGACAGAGTCATCTGGTTCCGCCTTACTATGTACGCCGTCAGACGCTGAAAAATGCGGAACGCTACATCATTCCCGAACTCAAAGAACATGAAGACAAGGTGCTGAATTCAAAATCAAAAGCACTGTCTCTGGAGAAACAACTCTGGGAAGCATTATTTGATCAACTACTGCCTTATCTGGCACAACTTCAGGAACTCTCCGCTGCCATATCACAACTTGATGTACTGCAAAATCTGGCGGAACGGGCGGAAACGCTGGATTACTGTCGTCCGGAAATCACCACAGAAGCAGGAATTTATATTCAGTCAGGTCGTCATCCGGTTGTCGAACAGGTCATGCAAGACCCATTTATTGCCAACCCGGTAGCACTACATCCTCAACGGAAAATGTTGATTATTACTGGCCCGAATATGGGGGGTAAATCAACCTATATGCGCCAAACAGCGCTGATTGCATTAATGGCACATATTGGCTGTTATGTCCCTGCGGAGTCCGCCAAGATCGGCCTCACTGATCGCATCTTCACCCGAATTGGAGCATCTGACGATCTGGCTTCGGGCCGTTCAACCTTTATGGTTGAGATGACGGAAACAGCCAATATTTTACACAATGCGACGCAATACAGTTTGGTATTGATGGATGAAATCGGGCGTGGCACCAGTACCTACGATGGTCTGTCTCTGGCATGGGCCAGTGCTGAGTGGCTGGCGACAGAAATTGGCGCACTGACACTGTTCGCTACACATTATTTCGAATTAACCGAACTTCCAGAGTTGCTACCGCATCTCGCCAATGTCCACCTTGATGCTGTCGAACATGGCGATAGCATTGCATTTATGCACGCGGTTCAGGAAGGGGCAGCCAGTAAATCTTACGGATTAGCCGTTGCCGGACTGGCCGGTGTGCCGAAAGCGGTGATCAAAAATGCGCGAATGAAGCTATCTCAGTTGGAGCAAAGCCACCAGTTGGATGGAAAGCGGACAGGACAATCGCCTGTGGTTGATGTCGCCAATCAACTGAGCTTGATGCCGGAACCATCCGAAGTCGAGAAACAACTCGCAGAACTCGACCCTGATAGCCTCACGCCGAGACAAGCGCTCGAACAACTCTATCTACTGAAGCGTTATCTCTAAATCAACCGTTACCTTGAATCAAGCGTCATCCTAAAAATTAAGCGCAGCCATTGAGCTGCGCTTTTCAAGCCGTATCCTCTTCGAGTTTTCATACCGTAGGCATATATGACTGACTATCGTCATATTCTCGAAAAATCCGGAAAAAGTCGGCTTGTCGACGCTCAAAGATGGCGACTAATTGTGGATCAAACCTCTTACCCGAATGGTCGCGGATATAGGCGACGATCTCTTTCTCGCCCCATGATTCTTTATAACAGCGCTGACTTGCCAAGGCATCAAAGACATCAGCCAGCGCGACAATTCGGCCATAAATATGAATATCTGTACCGGATAACCCACGCGGGTAACCTTGACCATTCCAGTATTCATGGTGCTGACTGGCAATAATTGCCCCGGCTTGCATCACAGGTTGATGGGAGCCTTTCAAACAATTCTCTCCCACAATGGTATGCTTTTTCATCAGCTCCCATTCTTCATCATTCAGCTTACCCGGCTTATTCAGAATATAGTCTGGGATGCTAATTTTACCGATATCATGGAGAGGCGCGGCATAGAAAATCTCTTCACATTGAGCCGGACTCAAGCCAATTTCTTCAGCGATAATTCGGGAATAATAAGAAACTCGACGAACATGGTTACCTGTTTCTTTAGAGCGGGTTTCAGCCAGACCACAAATCGCATAAACAATCTCTTTTTGCGTGTTCCTCAAGCTATCATTGAGTCGTAAGTTGTCTAACGCAATGGCCATGTTATTACAGAACATTTCAACAAGATGCATATCAATATTTTTAAACTGATGCTTACCGGTAATATTCAAGATGGTCTCCACACCGTTAACATTGGAGATGTGGCAAATATTGTCTGCTTGATAATGAAGTGCTTGGTCACTTCCCTGGGTCATGTCGAGATTTTCCTGAGAAATGGATGCCTTGAAGGATTGAGCGGAGATATCCCCGACCTGAGCCAGTACCTCGACATTATCGATATTTTTTTCAACCAGCCCCCCTTTGATTTCAGATGACATCGTGTCATCGTCCATATACAGCAACGACGAGGCCTGCTCCAACACTCCCTGAGCAAAACTTTCCATTGATTTGTGTTTGAGAATACTCGCTGTCGCAGAAATGACTTTTTCGAGACCGAGCTTATGATTCTCTAAGGCCGAAATGTCACGGTAGGAACGGAGTGCGGTATAAACCGTCGAATGAAGTTTACGTTTAGTCAGCTCGGTCTTCTCTCGATAATCATTAATATCATACTGTTCAATAATATCTTTTTCCGGAATGGTTCCCGGCTGACCGGTACGCAGAATAATCCGAACCAGATGATTGCCCTGCACATCACGAATATATTCAGCCACCTCCAAGCCCGCTTCTTCCGTTTCCATCACTACATCCAATAACACCACCGCGATATCATTTTCAGATGACAGAATCTCTTTTGCCTGAGCTGCACTATATGCACTGAAAAATGTGAGTCCTTTACCGTCAAATTGGGTCCGATTCAAAGCCAGCTTCGTGATTGTGTGAACACCGTCTTCATCATCGACAATCAGTATTTTCCACCTCGAAGGTTCGTCTTTACAGGTGTTGATGTGAGATGATTGACTTAGATTACCCGACTCATCAAATAGCATATCCTGCTCTGACATTTCCCTGCCCTCTCTGATCCCAGCTGAACCTGACTGTTTTCATACGTCCATTCACCATGTGGAACTTGATTTTTACTGCTTTACTAATCAACTTTAGTATATGAATGGACTTTTACATATACGAATAAGAAGCAACTAGACTCTTATCACTCTCGGTAGTCATCATTGGAGATAGCACATGTCTATCTATTATCGAATTACAGCTTTTTGTTTATTTCTGGTTTTCTTATGCATGGGCGCATTTGGCTACATCTCAAATCAAGCTGGTGCAAACCTGCTGAATCAATCCGTTGATAAACTTTTAAATGCGGTCGCAACAAACCAACAAGACCGACTCTATAACCTTATTCATGCTTGGAAAGATCGAGTCGCCTTGATCGCCAGCAGGACACAACTCCGCTTAAGTCTCAACGATTACTTACTTAATCAAAATCAGCAATCATTCGAAAAGATGGTCGGTATCATCCAGGATGCCATCAGCTCCGTCACAAAAGTGAAGTTTATTCAACTAAAAACCGTCAGTGGTGAAACCATCATCCAGACAGCACCAAATCAAGCCAACAAAGTAGCTGCCACACTTGCACTGACCGACCATAGCCCAACCGATATTATATTAAAAAGCATCACTCGCGATTTGAATGGGAGACTGTATATTCACATCGAAGCGCCCATGCGCCTTCAAGATAAACAAATCGGTATGGTGGTGGTAACACTAGCAGCCGATGAATTACTGAACAGCACTCAAAGCTATACGGGGATGGGCGAATCAGGAGAGACGATTCTCTTCACCAAGAATCAAGCCGATCAATTCGTCTATATCACGCCACTCCGTTACCCTCAATATTTAACAAACCCCGCAGATACAACCTCTTTCGCACTCGTAAACGATGATGTACTCATTCAAGCTATTGAACATCACACCCAAGACATTATTCAGTCGCGTGATTATCGAAATACCAATGTGATTGCTGTGGCTCGTTATTTACCAGAGCTGAACTGGACGATTATCGTGAAGGTGGATCATCACGAAATGATGCAACCGATGAAACATTACCAATATTTACTGGTGATGGCAGCCGGTGTGCTGGGTATTATCGCGATCATCATTGGACTGGCTCTGGGGCGGGCGATTTCATCGCCGATTATCAAACTTGCCGCCGATGGTCGCAGAATTCGTCTCGGAGAACATCAGTTGAGAGCGAAAACCAGCCCGACTCAGGCAAAAGAGCTCAATGAACTCGCGCACAGTTTTAATAACCTGGCCGAAAACCTACTCACCACCAATAACGAACTGGAAGATAAAGTTGCTGAAAGAACTGTCGCGCTGCAAGAATTGAATGAGACGCTAGAGCAACGAGTTGCATCCAGAACCGTTGATCTGCAACGAGCCAATCAAGAAATACAAGAAACTCTTGAAGATCTCAAACGGACTCAACGTGAACTCGTGGAATCTGAAAAAATGGCGGCACTCGGCGGCTTGGTCGCTGGGGTTGCACATGAGATCAATACACCATTAGGCATTGCCATTACCGGCACCACTCACCTCTATGAGGAAATACAGGAAATTCATACCAAAGTACAATCAAACGCATTGACCCGGGCCGAACTAGAAATTTTTATCGAAAACGCCAGTCAAGCCGCTGACTTAATGTGTTCACAGCTCAAACATGCTTCAAAGCTCATCTCTAATTTTAAAGAAATAGCCGTTGATCAATCGAGCCCGGACTATCGGACTATTTCCGTACAAGAATACCTTTCAAAGATCATTGCGACGATGCAACCCAACTTTAAAAAAACACCGCATCACCTCTCTGTCAACATCGCGCAAGATCTTCACTTAGTCACCTGTCCCGGAGCACTGGCGCAAGTGCTCACCATTCTGATCACCAACAGTCTCATTCACGCATTTTATTCACCTGATTGCGAACAATCCGATACAATCAACGGAGAAGTAACCATTTCAGCTAAAAAAACCCAAGAAGAAACTTTAATCATCGTCACGGATAACGGTACTGGTATACCTCCCCAAGATTTGCCCAGACTCTTTGAACCTTTCTTTACCACCAAACGCGGTCATGGCGGCAGTGGTTTAGGGCTCAGTATTGCACATAATATCGTCACAGATATCCTGCACGGGAAAATACACTGTGAAAGTCAATTCGGTCAGGGAAGTACATTCATTATCACTTTACCGGATCAGCCTGTGCCATCTCACGCTAGCGAGCAATCCACATAATCGATCCGATGAAGTGACGCTCGATGATGTCCGTCATTCTGACTGGCTCATCGACAGCTCTCATCCCAGCGGCCCGGCAACAATCGTTTCTCTGAGCCCCTCAATAATATGCAGCCCCGTTTCGGTTTTTAATGATTTATACCAAGCCAACGTCTGCTCCATCTGTTTGCCATGGGTCAGTTCACATCGTTTCCTTGCTTTTAAAACCAGAGCTTTCACCCGTTCTAATCGTTCGTTTTGGTAATGAAGTAACGCTGTTTCAATATCATGATGTTGTGAAAAAGATAGTCCTAAAACGACCGCATCTTCCATCGCTGCACATCCCCCCTGACCAATATCCGGTGTGGTACTATGCCCGGCATCACCCAATAAAGCGATCCGACCGTTCACTAACTGCTCAAAAGGGTCAATGTCATGAATCTCAATTCGGTTGGTCGTTTCAGGATTAATCTGCTCAATCAGCGTTTGAACATGAGGGGTCCAATCCCGAAAGTAACGGCGCAAATCGTCTTTCAGCGTCGTTCGATCTTCTGGTAATCCTTTCGGCAACGGTACATCGAAAAAGAAATAAAAACGGTTGTCCGCTATCGGCATCACTGAAACCCGCTTTCCCTCAGCGACAAAAGTCGTCCATTGATCTGCTGGTGCAATGGCGGTATCGATCTCAACCAACCCATTCCAGTTCACATAACCGGCATATCTCCGTTCGACCGAATGCCCTAAAACCTCGGCACGAACTACCGAGTGTGTGCCGTCCGCAGCAATCATAAAATCGCCTTCGGCAACAGAGCCATCGGTAAACCAAGCCGTCACACCTTCAGCGGTTTGTTCAACCCGCTCAACCCGCTTATCAAAATGAATTTGATCACGTCCCCACCAATCGAGCATACTTGCTTGCAAATCAGCCCGCGAAACCGGACAAGGTCTTGTGCCGACCGCTTCAACCAGCGGCATCAAACTGAAGTGTGTCATGGTAGAACCAGAGAACCCATCCTGATAAGACATATAGTTCATCGCCCCACCCAGTTCATCCATGATATGGCCCATACCGAGATGCGCCATACACTTCACCCCGTTAGACCATACCGAAATAGCTGCTCCGACTGGTTTAATCTCCCTCACTGCTTCATAGATTTCACATGTAATTCCATTTTGTTTCAGTGCAGCTGCAGCTGACATCCCACCGATGCCCGCCCCGATAATGAGCGCTTTCATGACTTCACCTTATCCCTATTATTGTGCCAATCAATCGATAACAAGCATGATTTATTCCACGGTAGCCACGATACCACTAGCATATAATGAATTGTTTTTAATAAAAAAATAATAAAACATTGATCGACGTAAACAGCTCTGTGATTTAAATCTGTGCAAGTCACTGTATGAACGTTTTAGTTTGGTGCACCCTCACCGTTTATGACTCGTCTGCAGGCTATTCCTCAAACTGAGACATGATTGATATCTAACTCATCCCATATTCCGATAGCACTAACAACATCCGCAATATTGCAAGTAACAGAAATGAGAATTTCACAATAAGATGATCGTTGATTCAATAAAACAAACAAATGAAACGATGTTTTGGATTTTTATTAAGACAAGTGGTAATAGTATAAATGAGCATTTTACTTGCTCAGTATATTTATAATAAGAATCGATATCCTGTCCATATAAAAAACAAGAAGGGAACATATGATGATTCATCGAACAACGGTGGCTTTACTTTCATTACTGTCATGCCAGTTTGCAATGGCGAGTGATTTGACACTCATGCTATACCAGCAAGACGCACAAACCATCCTGAGCTGGTCATCCGATCAGGATAGTATCGTACGTCAAGAAGTTTACCGAAAGTCCACATTATCAGATCAAGGAGAAAGAATTGCGGTTTTGACTCCGGATGAAAGAACATTTGAAGATACAACAGCAGATGGCTACACCGATTATTACTACCAGATCAAGGCAGTTGATGATCAGGATCACACCTTTATTTCCAATGATTCCAGCACAAATAGCAGCGAAGCAAATTATTTAACCACCAGTCTCATGGCTGCCAGCTCATCTGAGTGTTATGCAGGGGCGGTAATTAGCAACAAAACGGTTGACTGCGGAGGTAAAACCATCGGATTAAATTGTAATGGGGATGCAGAGGGTCAGAAAGCCGTGCTCACCTTACACAACGCAACCGTAAAAAATGTCCGCATCTCTCGAAATGGCGGTGCTGATGGTATTCATTGTGAATCCGGTAACTGCACTTTACAAAATGTCATCTGGGAAGATATCTGTGAAGATGCTGCGACCAATAATGGCAAGAGAATGACCATTATCGGTGGGGTTGCCTATAACAGTGCCAATGGCCCGGGTGGCAAACCTGACAAAGTATTCCAGCACAACTCGAAAAATAGCACGACCGAAATCCGCGGCAATTTCACCCTCACTGGTCAACACGGAAAACTGTATCGTTCTTGCGGAAATTGTACCAACAATGGTGGCCCGAGATACCTCTCAATCAATGGCGTTAAAGTGGATGCTAAAATTGGATCAATTGCTGGCATCAACGGCAACTATAGAGATTCAGCAACCATCCGAAACCTGAAAATCAAGAACTACAAAACCGGAAAACCCAAAGTCTGTGTCGAGTATGTCGGTATTCCGAAAGGTCAGGGTGAATCGAGAAAAATTGGTGAGAAATGGAATACAAGTGCCTGTAATGTCTCGCATTCAGATGTACGAAAATTGTAATCCATACAGGATGAAAACAGAAACCCCGTACAAACGGGGTTTCGCTTAAAATGATCGGTTACTAATTTTTTAGATAATAAATGATGTCTTATTCTTCACTCTCTACATCGAACAAAGACTCCATGTTCAAGCCTTGTTTCAGTAGAATTTCTCTTAAACGACGCAGGCCTTCAACTTGGATTTGGCGTACTCGCTCACGGGTTAGATTAATTTCTTTACCAACCTCTTCTAAAGTGGATGGTTCATATCCGAGTAAACCAAAGCGTCTTGCCAACACTTCTTTCTGTTTCGGATTCAGTTCATCTAACCAATGTAACAGTGAAGATTTGATATCATCATCTTCTGTTGAATATTCGGGGTCATAGTGTTTTGCATCAGGAATAATATCCAACAATGCTTTATCACCATCACCACCAATCGGTGTGTCAACAGAACTAATTCGTTCGTTCAGGCGGAGCATCTTACTGACATCATCAACCGATTTATCCAGCTCAAGCGCAATGTCTTCCGCTGTTGGTTCATGGTCTAACTTCTGTGATAGCTCACGTGCTGTCCGTAAATAAATATTTAGTTCTTTAACAACGTGAATAGGTAAACGAATCGTTCTGGTTTGATTCATCAACGCCCGTTCAATCGTTTGCCGGATCCACCAGGTTGCATACGTAGAAAAGCGAAATCCTCTTTCTGGATCAAACTTTTCAACGGCCCGAATCAACCCGAGGTTGCCTTCTTCGATTAGATCCAGCAAAGCCAGACCACGGTTACTATATCGGCGAGATATTTTAACAACGAGACGTAGATTACTCTCAATCATGCGCTTACGAGCGGCTTCATCTCCTCGGAGAGCCCGACGTGCATACAGGATTTCTTCCTCAGCGGTTAACAAAGGAGAAAAACCAATTTCGCCTAAATAGAGTTGAGTCGCGTCTAAACTTTTGGAAGTGACTTCGTAATCTTCCCGAGTTTCGACGGATGTTGCGTTAGAACTGACCTCATTGTCCAATGTATTGAGATCAAACGCTTCTGAATCAAAATCAAATTGATCGACCTTAGTTACTGAATTGCTTTTACTCATGATGCCTCCCCCTGGCGAGCTAGCAAGACACTACTACTTTCAATGTCGCTATATGGTGCTTACGCTTATCAATTCAAATACTTATGGTAAGTAGCGTTTTGGATTCACTGGCTTACCCTGATAGCGGATTTCAAAATGTAAACGAACACTGCTGGTACCGGAACTTCCCATTGTTGCGATTTTCTGGCCAGCTTTTACACTTTGTCCCTCACTCACTAGCAACCGATCATTGTGCGCATACGCGCTAAGATATTTATCATTATGCTTTATAATCACAAGATTACCGTAACCTCTTAAAGCATTCCCCGAGTAAACAACGGTTCCTGCTGCCGAAGATACGACGGACTGACCTCGCTGCCCTGCAATATCAATCCCTTTGTTCCCTTGATCAATAGCCGAAAATTTTCGGATAACCCTCCCTTTTGTTGGCCATAGCCACCTATCAACTTTTGTGACATGTGCTAAATTAGTAGTTGGTAAATTAGAATTAACATTTTCTTTACCTTCGGATTCACCATACCCCTTTGATTGTGAAGATTCAATACTTTTACCTGACGGTTTTTTAACTTCGTCATATTTATTCTCTAAATTATTAGAGATTTGCTTATTCTTAGAATCTTTTAATGAGACGCTAGTTAACACTTCATCAGAACCTTTGATCCCTATCCCATTTTTGCCCATGGCAACAGACTGTGACTTCCCGTAAGAAGGCGGTGTATAAGCGGGTTTCCATAAGTGTATTTTTTGACCGGGATAGATCGTATAAGGGGGGGAGAGATGATTATAACTGATCAAATCTTCTACATTTTTGTCGGTTAGGTAAGCGATAAAGTAAAGTGTATCTCCTTTTTTAACTTGATAGTAACTCCCACGGTAACTCCCCCGAGAGGCCTTTTTTACGTCAGACACCGGTGCGGGTGATATCGCGGCACATCCAATCAGATATGTTGATAAAACGGCTAAAATTAAAAGTCTGATGCTGCTTCTCATTGTTAGGCTAAATCACCTGCAACTAAAGGAACGAACCGGACCATTTCAATGATTTCTGAATGAAACGACTCATGATTCCGGGTGATTCTCAGGAGCTGTTGTTCATCACTACCAACAGGGATCACTAATCGTCCCCCGTCAGCCAACTGATCTAACAGCGCCTGAGGTATTTCAGAAGCAGCAGCTGTCACAATAATGGCATCAAAAGGTGCCTTGGTGCGCCATCCCTGCCAGCCATCGCCATGTTTCATGGATACATTGTAAATATCCAGTTGTCTCAGACGACGCTTTGCTTCCCATTGCAACGTTTTTATTCGCTCAATCGAACACACATGCTCAACTAAACGTGCCAATACTGCGGTCTGATACCCAGAGCCGGTTCCGACTTCCAGTACCCGGCTTGTCGGTGTCAGTGCGAGCAGTTGGGTCATCTTGGCAACAATATAAGGCTGAGAAATAGTCTGCCCCAACCCGATTGGTAATGCGTTATTTTCATACGCCTGATGAACCATGGCCTGTGAAACGAAATTCTCTCTCGGTAGTTCACGCATCGTGTCCAGAACACGTAAATCTTCAATGCCGTTTCTGACAAGAAAGTCGATCAACTTATCAGCGAGTGAATTTGACATATCAACTACCTTTCCAGCCAATCTGCCACCGCGTTGATCGACTCATGGGCGGTCAAATCCACTCGTAATGGCGAGAGCGACACAAATCCATGATCAACGGTGTAAAAATCAGTGCCTTCTCCTGCATCCTGTTCTTTACCCGGCGGTCCCAACCAGTAAATATCATGCCCTCGCGGATCTTTTTGCCGGATCATACTCTCCGCATGATGTCTTGCTCCCAAACGAGTCACTTTCATACCGTGAATACGTTCCAACGGCAGATCAGGAATATTGACATTCATCAATCGATTGGTCGGGATTGGAGAATGTAAGTGTTGTTTGACAATCTGGCGGGCAATATGAGCAGCGGTATCAAAATGAGTCTCACCCACCAAAGAAAATGCAATGGATTGAACCCCTAAAAAATGCCCTTCCATTGCTGCGGCAACAGTCCCGGAATAAAACACATCATCGCCTAAATTCGCACCATGATTAATACCACTCAAGACCAAATCAGGTAAGGCATCTTTCATTAATTCATTCAAAGCGTAGTGAACACAGTCCGTGGGTGTCCCTTGAACAGAGTAAATCGCTGGTGCAATTTGCTGAATCCGCAAAGGTTGCTCCAGTGTCAAAGAGTTAGAAGCCCCGGAGCGATTTCGATCCGGAGCCACAACCACAACTTCAGCCAAATCAGACAACGCTTCAGCTAACGTATTAATTCCCCGAGCATAGACACCATCATCATTGCTCAACAAAATTTTCATCAATCAGAACTCCCTTTCCACAGGTATTTCTTCAATTAGCTCTCGTAATAAAGAAGTCGCAAAGCATCCCGCATCAAGCGAAAAATTCAATATAACCTCATTTTCCCCCAGCTTCCAATCCAGTTGCTGAGGTTTGAGAGCAATATTCCGCCTTTCATGCTTCATTCGGTTCCCGCGAATCAATTTCATTAAATCTGGCTCATCATCAACAAACCGCTGTTCTAAAGCGAGTGCTTCTCGACGGGTTGGCAGCGCATTATCTCCGGCCAGAGCCGCTGAAATACCAGCTTGCCGCTGCACAACGGATGATTGCCACTGAGCAAGCATGTCATCGCCTTCAACGAGAATTGCTTCATTGCCCTGAAGCACAATGTCTCCATCAATCAAATGATGGAAACAATCTTTTGTAATCCGTTCGGAGACGATCTGATTAAAAATCCAAGAGCGAGCGGTAGAAAGATAGAAACTGCGCTGATTCTGGTTGCGAGTGCGGACATTCTCCCGTCCCCATCGCCGAGCCTCATTTAAATTATTGCCCTGATGACCAAACCGTTGTGCACCAAAATAGTTCGGCACGGCCTGTTCACAAATCATGTTCAAGCGTTGCTCAACATCCGCGATGTCGGTGACTTCTGTTAACGTAATCTGAAAATGATTCCCTCGTAGATCTCCCGGTCTCAATTTGCGCTGATGACGGGTCGTTTCAAGGATCTCTATGTGGGGATAACGCGCCTGAAAAGCAGAAAAGTCCGGGGTCTCCCCTTTTGGTAAGTGAACACTCAACCATTGTTCGGTGACAGCATGGCGATCTTTTAAACCCGCCCAACTCACATCTTTCGACTTCACACCACATGCTTTAGCTAACTCATTGGCGACAAAGCTGGTATTTTCTCCGCTCTTGCGAATGCGAACCATCAGGTGCTCACCCAATCCATCCAATGGAAACCCGAGATCTTCCGTGACAATAAAATGTTCTGGTTTTACTTTGATTTTTGCCTTTGCAACTGGTTTTCCATATAAATAGGCCAGATTGGCTAAAACATCATCCATGCGGATATCCTCGTTATGATGGTCAAGCCATCCCCCTGACGGGGTTATTTACAACTAAACTCATGAATAAAATCAGTGAATTACTTCATTAATAGCACAACAGCTTCACAGGCGATCCCTTCCTTACGTCCGGTAAATCCCAATCGTTCTGTCGTCGTCGCTTTCACATTGACATGGCTGATATCAGTTGCCAAATCCTCAGCAATCAAAGCTCGCATCTGGTCAATGTAAGGTGCCATTTTCGGTGCCTGCGCAATAATCGTAATATCGGCATTACCCAATCGATAACCATGCGCAATCACTTTCTGATAAACACTCCGCAGCAGCGCTCGACTATCAGCCCCCTTCCACTGTTCATCCGTATCGGGAAAGTGGCGTCCGATATCTCCGGCTGCAATGGCGCCCAGTAATGCATCGGTTAATGCGTGCAAAGCCACGTCGCCATCTGAATGAGCCAATAGCCCTTGTTCATAAGGGATCGATACACCGCCAATGATGACAGGCCCTTCACCGCCAAATTTATGAACATCAAACCCGTGACCAATTCTAAACATAACCATTCCTTACTACTTTATTAAGGTATTATTCTTTAAGGCTTATCTATTATTCTCGACTGAGGTAAAACTCAGCCAGTGCTAAATCTTCAGGTTGCGTCACTTTAATATTATCAGCTCGACCCAAAACAATACGTGGCTTGTCCCCATGCCATTCCATCACTGAAGCTTCATCTGTCACAGCGATATGCTGATCAATCACCCGGGATAAAGCACGGTGCAATTCATCAGTCCGGAACATTTGGGGGGTCAATGCATGCCAGAGGTTCTCTCGCTCTACAGTACCGATAATATCTTGGCTGTGATCGGCTCGCTTCATCGTGTCCCGAACCGGTGTTGCCAATATCCCGCCAACGTCATGTGATATGACGACTTCGATCAAGCGATCAATATCACTCAAACGAATACATGGACGCGCCGCATCATGCACCATCACCCATGTTGTCGGGATGTGTTTCACAACATAATCCAGTGCCGCAAAAACCGAATCTGATCGTTCCTGACCACCGGCAACCCGAATAATCTCAGGATCAGAGGCGAGAGATAACTGACTGAAATAAGGATCATCCTCACCGACGGCAATGACGACTTTGCCAACCTGTGGGTGAGCACGCAATTTTTCGACTGTATGTTCCAGAATGGTTTTGCCGTGAATCATCAAATACTGTTTCGGCTTATCGGTTAACATCCGACGGCCGACACCAGCCGCTGGAATAACCACTGAAATGAGTTCCTGAACCATTTAGGGGCGGTCCTCATTAATCACACGGTAAAATGTTTCACCTTCTTTCACCATACCAAGCTCATGCCTTGCTCTTTCTTCAACGGCATCCAGCCCCTGACGTAAGTCATCTATTTCTGCATACATTTCTTTATTTCGTTTTTGTAAATTCACATTCACCGAACGCTGAGTTTCGATTTCATCAGAGACACGATGAAAATCGGAAACGCCATTTTTGCCAAACCACAGAGTATACTGGAGCACGATTAAAAATAGAGTCAGTGTTAAAGCAAATACTCGCATGACGCTCACTTGTGATTTCAAATAGAATGTCTGAGAAGTCTATCAAAAATGACTGAAAAGAACTTCCCTCTTATATTATCAGTCCGTTAAGGGCCGACTTGCTGACCAGTAGCCCTTACAACACAACGGTTCAGCAAGATTAATAAGCCCAATACAGTAAAAAGCCACCGAACACGATGCGATAAATACCAAAAGCATTGAATGTAAAGCGATTCAGAAAAGCGAGAAACAGCTTCATGACAACCCAAGCTGCGATATAAGACGTGATAAAACCAACAATCAGAGGTAACGCACTTTCACCTTGAAAATTTTGATGGTTTTTCAATAAATCTAAACCACTCGCAGCAAGCATCACCGGCAAGGCCAGTAGAAATGAAAATTCAGCACTCGCTTTACGGCTGACGCCCACAAGTAAAGCACCAACGATGGTTGAACCGGCCCGGCTGGTCCCCGGAATCAAAGCAAACACCTGAGCAATCCCGATCCAAATCGCTTGCCGATAGGTGATTTGATCCAATGTTTCAGCCGTCGGAGCATGATTTTTCAAGAAACGCTCTACAATCAGAAAAATAATCCCCCCAATAATGAACATGATCGGGACAACCTGAATGTTAAACAGCGCTTTTACTTGATCCTGGAACAAAAAGCCAATAGCTGCGATGGGTAAAAATGCGATGCATACTTTCATCCATAATGCAAAATATCGGGGATGGAAGCGCTCTTTATAATTCGTCAGCACAGCTAAAATAGCGGACAGCTGAATAATGACTTCAAAAGCTTTATTACTCTCTGTTTGAGGGAGACCAAGCCAATCACTGACAATAATTAAATGTCCGGTTGATGAGATTGGTAAAAATTCGGTAATACCTTCAACCAATCCAAGTATAACACTTTGAATTAAATCCATTATTTACTCTTTACATTGGGAAAATTAGTTTTAGTGAACCAGAATTCTACAGGCTTCAAAACTTCCAGATTGTCAGCCTCAAGCCAAATTTGTCGGACACTTCGTCCATCACCCGGCAATAAAAGATCAGGGCACAGTTCAAAAAGCGGCTGAATCACAAACGGATACTGATAAATATCTTGACGAGGCAACTGCGGTGCTTCATCACTCACAACATCACCAAATAAGATGATATCCAGATCCAACGTTCGATCCTGATATTTTTGGGCATCGGGTTGTCGCCCCCAGTTTCGCTCGATATCCTTGAGCATTCCGGTAAAAGCTGACAATGAAAGATCAGTCTGCATTTCAATGACTAAATTGAAAAATGCCTCACTTCGAAATCCTTGTGACGGAGATTCATAAACCGTTGAAAGGCGAAGTTGATCTCCCAATTTTTTCAGTTCACAGACTGCGGCCTCGACATGCTTATGTCGGTCGATATTGGAACCGACACCGACATAAACCAACGTCATAGCTGGCCCCTTTCAATCACGACACCGACACCAGCCGCCTGAGGCACCGCCCCCGGTTTCGTCAGACGAATCCTGAGCCAAGGCACTGTAAAAGTCGTCATGATCAAATTGGCAACCTCTTCAGCGACACGTTCTATGAGTAAAAACCTTCCATTTTCAACATATTGAATAATCTTTTGGCTCACCTGAGCATAATCCAATGCATCAGTGACATCATCACTCTGACCTGCCGGGCGATTGTCATGCGCCATTTCGATATCGAAAACGAGCTTCTGCTTGATCTGCTGTTCCCAATCGTAAACACCGATCGTTGTGACAACAACTAACTGTTCTATAAATACTTTATCCATCAATTATCTCACCACATTTCAATCCCAAATATCGAATTGAGATAAAAAATCATCCTGTGTTATCACCAAACCTGCTCTCAAAGCTGCCAGAAAGAGAGCGCCATCAGATATACAACAAATAATTCTGTTTAAACCTGTATTTTAAGATCAATTTGGCATATACCCAAGCCTCCTTAGGATGACTTAGGTATAGTGATTATCATATACTTAAATGATTTCAATATGCGAAATTAATATAGATTTTTATAGATCGAATCATACAGTTAAACTTGCACACAACTCAGGGCCCACATGACGCCATTGATACTTCTGATCATTATCTCAGCTTACCTGCTTGGCTCGATTTCAAGTGCGGTGCTTGTGTGTCGTCTATTCCGGCTTCCCGATCCCAGAGAGTCCGGCTCTCATAATCCGGGCGCAACAAACGTTCTGAGGGTCGGCGGCCAAAAGGCAGCCGTTATTGTGCTGTTATGCGATATGCTGAAAGGCACGATTCCAGTCTGGGGAAGTTACTTTCTGGGTGTAACGCCTTTCCTGCTTGGCGTCATCGCAATTGCCGCTTGTTTAGGGCATATTTATCCGATTTTTTTCCATTTCCGAGGGGGAAAAGGCGTCGCAACAGCATTAGGCGCAATCGCACCGATCGGGCTCGACTTAACCGCGGTAGTCATGGTGACATGGCTGACAACCTTGCTTATCACCCGATATTCTTCGCTGGCAGCATTAATCACCGTGTTACTCACGCCCCTATACACTTGGATGATCAAACCCAACTACACGTTACCTGTCGCGATGCTGTGCTGCCTGATTGTTTTCCGACATCAAGAAAATATGAAACGTCTGCTCAATGGCACAGAACCCAAAGTCGGTGAAAAAAACTGATCTGACAATCAAGGCCAATGTACAAAGACAGTGCTCTTAATTGTCAGATTGATTAAGGAAGGTGTTGAGATTTAAGGCGCAAGTGACTCAAAGAAATCTTGCAACGCTCGTGTGACAAACTCCGGTTGCTCCAGATTACTGATATGACCGGCTTGAGGAACCACAACCAGTCGACTCCCCGCGATAGCATCCTGCATCAGATGAGACTCTAACACTGGCCGAGGCTTATCCTGCTCTCCCACCATGATCAATACAGGCAAATTCAGATTATCTGTTTCATCCATCAGATCCCGACGATCAAACACCATCTTGCCGATTCGGCCCATTTCCGCAATCTGCGGCCCCGAAGTTTCCAGCAAAAACGTTCGAAACGCTGTGACAAAATCAGGTTCTGCCGCTTGCTGTAAAGCATGATCAGAGAAAAACATCGATACAACTTGTGAAATCATTGGTTCAGGAAAAGACCGCGTTGCAATTGCGGCATCGATCATTGCAAAATATTTGGCATGCATCACTTCAGGCTCAAGCCCGATAAACGTATCCATCAAAACCAGCGCATTCACTCGCTCTGGTGCGATCAATGCCAGCTCAGCTCCCCACATACCGCCGACAGACAATCCAATGATTGAGAATGACTCAACCGCAAGATGATCCATGAGTGCCAACATGTGTTCGGCATAGTCTGTTAGCGAATGCATATCGTCAGGGGCGGCATCAGATTGACCATGTGACCATAAATCGGGAACGATACACCGATAATTCTGACTCAAAGCAGCCATTTGTGGTTGCCACATCTGGCTATGCCAAAGGTAGCTATGGCCGAACAGTAGCACCTCGCCAGTACCGATATCCTGATAACGCATTGTTTTGCCGTTCACTGTAAATGATTTCATTCGTTTGATGACCTTATAGACTGATTCATACTATTGTTATTTTTTAATGCTCGGTGATTATATGAGCACTGACAGAAAAACAGCCCAAGTTAGCTCTATTCAGTCAAATCCCGTGGAAACAGAATCCAGCAAGAAAAACAGGTTGAGCGTAATATTTGGGCTGCTGTTATTGAACATAGCGTTCAGGAATGAACCGCCTGAAGCTGATCAATTGGCCAGCGAGGCGTCGCCTGCACGGTAAGGCCGGAAACTTCTCCATTTTTGAAGCGTTGCATACCAGCATAAGCAATCATGGCACCATTATCGGTGCAAAATTCAGTCCGCGGATAATAGACCGCACCACCGACTTTCTGAGCCAATTGCGCTAAATCGGCTCTCAACCGTTGATTGGCACTCACCCCGCCTGCAATGACGATCCGTTTTAATCCGGTTTGTTCCAGAGCCCGACGGCATTTGATCACCAACGTATCACACACGGCTTCCTGAAAAGCATAGGCAATATCGGCACGCGTCTGCTCATCATCACCATGTGCAGCAATCGTATTAGCGGCAAACGTTTTTAAGCCGGAAAAACTCATGTCCAGCCCGGGCCGGTCAGTCATTGGACGAGGAAAACGAAAGCGGCCCTGAGTGCCTTTTTCAGCTAAACGAGCCAATAATGGCCCTCCCGGATAATCCAGCCCCATTAACTTCGCTGTTTTATCGAATGCTTCTCCGGCGGCATCGTCAATTGATTCACCGAGGATCTGATACGCCCCAATGCCTTGGACTTCGACAATCATGGTATGCCCACCCGAAACCAACACCGCAACAAAAGGAAACTCAGGCGGGTTTTCTTCCAACATCGGTGCCAGCAAATGTCCTTCCATATGATGAACTGGTACTGCTGGTACATTCCAGGCATAAGCGAGACTACGCCCTATCGTGGCACCAACCAGCAAAGCACCAACTAACCCCGGGCCGGCCGTGTAAGCCACCCCATCAATGTCTTCCGGGCGACAATCAGCCTCTGCCATTGCAGCCTGAATCAGAGGGATTGTTTTCTTAACGTGATCCCTTGAAGCAAGTTCCGGGACAACGCCACCATAATCAGCATGAAGTTTTATCTGACTATATAATTGATGAGCCAATAAACCTTGTTCATCATCGTAAATCGCAATCCCCGTCTCATCACAAGAGGTTTCAATACCTAATACACGCATAATTTTCCGGAAAAATTCCATCTCGACATCAAAATTGACGCCATGTTACCTTGCCTTCACAGGACAGACAAATTTTGTACAGAGATTCATCCATAAAACACTTTACAAAGCCTTTCCATTCGGATTAAAATTCCGCACCATTTTTGATTGTGCTGGTAAGTACCGGATATATTCCGACTGAACGAGACCAGCGTTAACGAATATCCCCTGAGGTGAAAGGCATATGCCAGTAGTTAAAGTACGTGAAAACGAACCGTTCGACGTCGCTCTGCGTCGTTTCAAGCGCTCTTGTGAAAAAGCAGGTATTCTTTCTGAAGTGCGTCGTCGTGAGCACTATGAAAAACCAACCACTGTTCGCAAACGCGCTAAAGCAGCAGCTCAAAAGCGTCACGCTAAGAAGCTTGCTCGCGAAAACGCTCGTCGCGTTCGCTTGTACTAATAGCTCCTTCGGAAAGGAATGAGTTATGGCTCTGATTGACAAACTCAAAGAAGAGCAAAAACTTGCGATGAAAGCCAAGGATAAAATTCGCCTTGGCACTATTCGTTTAGCTATGTCAGCAATCAAACAACGTGAAGTCGATGAGCGGATTACGCTAACCGACGATGATATCGTTGCTGTTCTGACAAAAATGGTTAAACAACGTCGCGATTCTGTCGCACAATACGAATCTGCGGGACGACAAGATCTGGCAGATGCGGAAAGCAACGAAATCACAGTGCTTGAGGAATTTATGCCTCAGCCATTAACTGATGATGAAGTGCTGCAACTCATTGATGACGCAATTACCGCTTCCGGTGCTCAAGGCATGCAGGATATGGGTAACGTCATGGCTGTATTGAGACCGCAAATTCAAGGGCGTGCAGATATGGGAAAAGTTAGCGGCTTAGTTAAAAGCAAACTTACTTAACCCACTCCTCTAAACATCAAGCCGTGCTATTCTATATGGCACGGCTTGTTTGTATACACGCTAACATGTAAATTAGCTATCCACAGTAACATTAGCTATCAGGTCTTATGGCTGGGTATATTCCTCGAAATTTCATCAATGATTTACTCGCTCGACTGGATATCGTCGATGTTATTGACGCTCGCGTCAAACTTAAAAAAAAGGGAAAGAACTACAGCGCCTGCTGCCCTTTTCACAATGAAAAAACGCCATCCTTCAGTGTCAGTCAAGACAAACAATTCTATCATTGTTTCGGCTGCGGTGTGCATGGGAATGCCATCGACTTCATGATGGAATACGAACGTTTAGAGTTCGTCGAAGCCATTGAAGAACTTGCAGGCTTACTTGGATTAGAAGTCCCGAGAGAAAAAGGCACAACCCCGTTCGATGCCCAAAAATCACAGGCGCGTAAAGAACAAAAACGCACCTTGTATGATTTAATGGAACAGATTGCGCAGTTTTATCGCCATCAACTCAGACATCCAAGCAGCAAGGTGGCAATCGATTATTTAAAAAATCGCGGTCTATCGAAAGATATTGTCCAAAAATTTGGTATCGGCTATGTCGCTGATGAATGGGATCTGATCCATAAAAATTTTTCCCGCACGCCAGAGTCAGAACAGATGCTCACCGCTGCAGGAATGCTGGTTGAGAATGACAACGGGCGTCGCTATGACCGTTTTCGAGGTCGGGTGATGTTTCCCATCCGGGATCGTCGTGGACGTGTGATTGGTTTCGGTGGCCGAGTTCTTGGGGACGGGACACCCAAATATCTCAATTCGCCGGAAACCGACATTTTCCACAAAGGAAAAGAGTTATATGGTTTATACGAAGTCCTTCAGGCGCATCGTGAGCCGCCACAAATTCTGGTAACAGAAGGTTACATGGATGTCGTGGCACTGGCTCAGTACGGTGTTGACTATGCGGTTGCATCTTTGGGGACATCCACAACCAACGATCATCTACAGGTACTTTTCCGACAAACTAATGCTGTCGTTTGTTGTTATGATGGCGATAATGCAGGACGACAAGCTGCATGGCGAGCATTAGAGAATGCGCTCTCCCTACTCAGTGGTAATAAAACCCTGAAATTTATGTTCTTGCCGGACAAAGAAGATCCAGACTCATACATCCGTCAACGTGGTACAGAAGCATTCGAACATCAAGTTCAGCAATCGATGTCTTTCTCTGATTTCCTGTTTCAGGGATTAATGTCTCGTGTGGTAGATAACAGTAGTCGGGAAGGTCGTTTTCGGGTTATCCATCTGGCCGAGCCTTTAATTAATCAGGTTCAGGACGAAGCACTAAAAATTTATCTCTGGGAAGAATTGTCATTGCGCACCGGCCTCAGTGCAAATGCGATTCAATCGGCATTGAATAAAAAGCAAGTTTCGGAACACACACCGGCGATTCGCCCGCAAGCGGAAATGAAGCGAACACCAATGAGAGAAGTTATCGCTTTGCTTCTGCAAAATCCGAACTATGCTGATAGGATACCGGATCTTTCAAGTATCGCGACACTTGATATTCCCGGCTTGAGCTTATTTATTGAGGTCCTTGAAAAATGTCGAAATTACCCCAATGTAACAACAGGTCAGCTACTTGAAAACTGGCGAGGCCATCGAAATGAACCTCTTCTATCACGTCTTGCTAGCTGGGATATCCCTCTCGTAGAAGACAATCAAGAAGAAATATTTTTAGACTCACTGGATAAGATAATTACCCAGTGTGTTGAAAAACAAATTGAAAATCTGCAGGCAAAAGAGAGAAGCGTTGGTTTATCAGCTGACGAGAAAAGGGAACTACTAGCATTGATGCTAGATTTAAAAGCGTAATCCCTTATTTATAGCCAACAAATGATTAATTTGTTAGAATACGTGGTTTGCATTCCGCATACTAATTCCGTCACTAGAAATGAAGTTGGATACCGTCTATGGATCAAAATCCGCAGTCACAGCTTAAATCACTTGTCCTTAAGGGCAAAGAACAAGGCTATCTGACCTACGCTGAAGTCAATGACCACCTCCCTGCAGAAATTGTAGATTCTGAGCAGGTAGAAGACATTATTCAGATGATTAACGACATGGGTATCAAGGTAGTCGAAACTGCACCTGATGCTGATGATCTGGCACTGAATGATGATACGAACATTACGGATGAAGATGTTGCAGAAGCAGCCGCAGCAGCTCTCTCCAGTGTTGAAAGTGAAATTGGCCGTACGACAGACCCAGTCCGTATGTATATGCGTGAAATGGGAACTGTCGAGCTTCTCACTCGTGAAGGTGAAATCGATATTGCAAAGCGCATTGAAGAAGGGATTAACCAAGTTCAAAGCGCTGTTGCCGAATATCCGGGAACCATCCCTTACATCCTTGAACAATTCGACAGAGTTGAAACTGAAGAGTTAAGACTCACCGATTTGATTTCAGGCTTTGTCGATCCAGATGCTGATGAAACAACATCACCAACAGCGACCCATATCGGTTCAGAACTGACGGGGTCAGATCTGGAAGACGAAGATATGCCTCTTGCATCAAAGAATAAAGATGATGAGGAGGAGGATGAGGAAGACGAAGAAAGTGGTGATAACACTAGTGATGATGATGATAGTGACGACGATGTCGGTATCGATCCTGAACTAGCACAAGAGAAGTTCAATAACCTTCGTAACAAATATCGTGATTACCAGTTAGCACTGAATGAATTCGGTGAGTCTACCGAACAAACGTCACAAGCATCTGAACTTGTTCTCGATGCCTTCCGTGAGTTTCGTCTGACCCCAAAACAGTTTGATAATCTGGTTGAAACACTTCGCGGCTCAATGGATCGGGTCAAAACACAAGAACGCTTAATCATGAAGCATGTTGTTGAACATGCCAAAATGCCGAAAAAAGCGTTTATTACAGCATTTACCGGTAATGAGTCTGACGAAAACTGGCTGGATACGCTTTTAGCATCTGACAAACCTTATGTTGATAAAATTCGTAAGAGCGAAGAAGACATCCGCCGTTCGATCCAGAAACTTAAAGCCATTGAAGAAGAAACATCTTTAAGTGTTGTGCGTATCAAAGATATCAGCCGTCGTATGTCTATCGGTGAAGCGAAAGCACGTCGAGCCAAGAAAGAGATGGTTGAAGCGAACTTACGTTTGGTGATTTCAATTGCGAAAAAATACACCAACCGAGGCCTACAATTCCTTGATTTGATTCAGGAAGGGAATATCGGTCTGATGAAAGCTGTTGATAAATTTGAATACCGTCGTGGTTACAAATTCTCGACTTACGCAACATGGTGGATTCGTCAGGCAATCACTCGCTCGATTGCTGACCAAGCACGGACGATTCGTATCCCAGTCCATATGATCGAAACGATCAACAAGCTGAACCGGATCTCTCGTCAAATGCTTCAGGAAATGGGGCGTGAGCCACTACCGGAAGAACTGGCAGAGCGAATGCAGATGCCGGAAGACAAAATCCGTAAAGTGCTGAAGATTGCCAAAGAGCCAATCTCAATGGAGACACCAATCGGTGACGACGAAGATTCGCATCTGGGTGATTTCATTGAAGATACAACGCTCGATCTGCCAATAGACTCAGCAACCGCAACTAGCTTAAAGGCTGCGACACGTGATGTTCTGGCAGGGCTAACCCCTCGTGAGGCCAAAGTGCTTCGGATGCGTTTTGGTATCGATATGAACACAGACCACACTCTTGAAGAAGTGGGCAAACAGTTTGATGTAACCCGTGAACGGATTCGTCAAATCGAAGCCAAAGCACTACGCAAATTACGACACCCAAGTCGTTCAGAAACACTGCGTAGCTTCTTAGACGAGTAGTCTGATTAAAGTAACGTACAAAAGGTGAGCGGATGCTCACCTTTTTTATGCCCAATGATTTAAGTGAATAAAATATAAGCACATTTAGTCACCATTGAGGCTAGACAGTATCAGACGTATCCCCTATAATCGTCCGTCTTAAGGGGCCTTTAGCTCAGTTGGTTAGAGCATCCGACTCATAATCGGCAGGTCCTGGGTTCAAGTCCCGGAAGGCCCACCAAATATCAAGGACTTAGGTGATTTTCATCTAAGTCCTTTTTCTTTGTTTTCTATTTATAGCATATTTATAGCAAAATTATTTATAGCAGTGGTGCTATAAATCCGGCTGCTATATTCGGTTCCCGGATAAGAAAAAAGGCCGGAGTATTCCGACCTTTACAACAAGTTACAATCATCAAATGGTTCACTGAATTCTCTACTTCATCCGCATCAATGCAACCTCTAATTTGTTCTGAATCGGCTGTAGCAGGAAAAACAACGATTCCCCGCTTAAATGTTCCATAGAACCTTTCTGAGCGATTGCCAAGGCCGACAATCCTAAAACAATTTCGTGAGCTTCATGAATGAGATCGGAAGGGTCTTTAGATGAATCACAATGACACATGATGAATTCTCCATGCGCCTTTTGGTTATATCGAGGTTCCTAAGCCCGGCACTGGATTTTGCCAGTACACGGGTAGATGAGTTCTGTTGGAGGGAGGTGTCAAATGATGTTTGTATGGACTGAAATCAAAGAAAACGTTCAGCAATAACAGAAAGCCAAAAGATAAAGAAACTGTAGAAACAGGCCGAGTTCAGGGTCATCAAAACCCGAAAACCTTTAGATGTTGTCGTCATCCGGTGATAAATAAACGGATACGCAACACAATAACGGTTAAAACGCCCACCTATGGCAAAAAATGTCATGTG